>JAEWNA010000166.1 GCA_023392975.1 Pseudomonadota bacterium
GTCAGTTCGGCCAGCGTGCTTTCCGAGGCGGCGATGCGGCGGCTCCGCCCCAGTTCCTCGTTCAGCAGCGTCTGCGAGGCGCCCATCCGGGAATTCGCCGCAGCGATGTCGCTGCGCACCTGCGCCAGCTGCTGGCGCAGTTGCTGGTACATCGGATTGGCGCGCACCGCGGCGTCGTCCTGCGCGCCGGGCTGGCCGCCGCGGCGGCGCTCGGCGTCCATCGCCGCCTGCACGTCGGCCATCTGGTGGCGCACGCGCACCACGTCCGGATGCTTGTCGGTGTAGCGCAGCAGCAGGTCGTCGAGCTGGTTCTGCAGTTCGATCAGCTGCGTGCGGTAGAGCGTCTCGCGGGTCTGCACCGTGGTCACCGCCGATTCGCCCGACAGCTGCCCGGCGAGCGTCTGCTCGCGCGAATGCAGCTCCATGCTGGTCATCCGGTTCTGCTCGACCTGGGTGCGAAGCGCGGTGATCCGCGCGTTGACGTCGGCGATGCTGCCCGGCTGCGCGTCGGCGTTGTCCGAGCGGTAGGTCTGCAGGTTGGACTCGGCCTCGGTCAGTTTCCGGTGGTAGTCGTTGACCTGCTTGTCGATGAACTCGTAGGCCTCGCGGCTCTCGCGCTCCTTGCTGGCCAGGCTTTCCTCGATCAGCAGGTCGGCCATCGCCGCGGCGACCTTGTACGCACGCTCCGGGTCGCTGTCGAAATAGGTGATCTGCACCAGGTTCTCGCGCGCGCTCACGATCCGCGTGCGGTCGTGCAGCTGCTCCATCAGCCGGTCCTGCTGCACCGCCGACGGCTTGTCGTCCAACCAGCCGCCGATCGCCAGCAGCCGGCTCATCACCTTGCGCCCGAACACCACCTGCCGCGCCAGCCCGGCGCGATCGACCGCACGCGTGGACACCGCGCGGTTCTCGAGCAGGGGCTGGATGATGTCGCTCTCCTGCGCTAGCACAGACGTGGTGACGATGTACTTGCGCGGCAGCAGGAACAGCCCGGCCAGCAGCGCCACCACCGCGATCGCGGCGAAGATCGACGCGATCACCAGTTGGTAGCGGCGCGCTTCGCGCAGCATCGCCGGCAGCAGTTCGCCCGGCGTCAGCGCGCCGGGCTGCACGCCGTTGCGTGCGGCCGCCGAGCGCCGCACGGGAAGCGAAGGACTGTTCATCAGAACGTCCGCTCCGGCACCGTGATGACGTCGCCCGGCGCGACCGGGTAGTTGGTGCCGAGGTCGCCGCGTTCGAGGATGGCGTCCAGCTTCACCGCGTAGCCCTGCGCGGCGTCCGCGTCCTTGCGATGCAGGACGGTTCGGTCGCCCGAGGCGAACTCGTTGGGGCCGCCGGCGGCCAGCACCGCGTCGAGCACGGTCATGCCGGGACGGAACGGGATCGACACCGGCTGGCGTACCGCGCCGGTGACGCGGACCCGCGACAGGTATTCGTGGCTGCGCAGCTCGGTGAGGATCACCGCCACCTGGGGGTCGCGGACATACGCCGCGAGTCGGTCCTGGAGGTCCTTCGCCACTTCCGGCGGGGTGAGGCCGCCGGCGCGCACGTCGCCGATCAGCGGCACCGAGATCATGCCGTCGGGGCGCACCGGCACCGTCACCCCGAGCTCCGGGTTGCGCCATACCGCGACCTGGACCAGGTCGTCCACGCCAATGCGGTAGGCCTCCACGGCGGCTTTCTGTGCCGAATCCGTCGGCGGTGCGCCCTTCGAAGCGACGCCCGTGGACGCGCAACCGGCGAGCGCGGCACAGGCGAACGACAGCATGAGGCACAGGGTCCAGAGGCGACGGATCTTGAACATGCGTTTCCCCCCGGCAAGTCGCTGCATTGTAACGAGATGCGGAAAAATTTGAGGCCAGTCACAAAACGAAACGGACATCCGTCCCATCGCAGGTTCGGAAAGCAGATCCCGTGCCATCCCACGGGTCTGCTCTGGGTTGACGCAGCATGCGAACACGGACATCATTTAATGAATTACTTAATTATTGAATTCCATGGATCGCGTCTTCGAAGCCCTCTCGTCCACGCCGCGCCGCCGGATCCTCGCCTACCTCAACGCCGGCGAGCTGACCGCCGGCGAGATCGCCGCCCGCTTCGATTTCAGCAAGCCGGCGCTGTCCGCCCACCTGCGGGTGCTGGAGGAGGCCGGCCTGATCGAACGCGACAAGCGCGGCCAGTACGTCTACTTCCGCCTCGTCCCCGACCGCCTCGCCAACACCGTCTTCGCCTGGGTGTCCGAGCTGTGCCCGCAGGCCCGGCCGCTCAAGCGCGAGGGTGAAGCGCTCGCGAAGGCGCGATCGACTTCGGATGCCGACCCGGAACCGGAGCCCGACGCATGAACCGCACCGACACCTTCCCGAGCGTGCGTCTGCTCTCATCGTCCGGCGGCCTGCCGGTGGAGGTCGTGCTGATCGCGCAGATCGGCGTCGGCGCCGGCAGTCCGCTGATCGCCGCCACGGCGGCCCTGCAGCGCGGGCATGCCGAATACGTCGATGCCCTGGACGAACCGTCCGCCCGCATCGGCGCTAGCGATTTCGCCCGCGGCGACGCGACCGCGCTCTACAGCTTCGTCGTCGGCGCGCAGGGCCATCCGTTCCATCGCCACGCCGGGCATCGCGCGTTCACCGCGATCTCCGGCAGCGGCGGCACCCTGCTGCGATTCTCGACTGCCGCCGACGCGCAGGTCGAACGCGACCCGCAGGCGTTCGTCGATGCCCTGCGCCATGTCGAGATCCCGCCGGACTGCCTGTTCACCGTGCGCTTCGGCGGCGGCACCTGGCACCAGTTCCTGCCGCTGGATCCGCGCGGCGGCCATCCCGCGCTGTTCGCGCTGTCGTGCCACACCGACGAACTGGGCGGCGACCTCGATCCCGACCTGCGCCGGCGCGTGCTCGCCGGCGACGCCGACATCCCCAGCCTGACCGAGTCCCTGCCCGCGCCGGTCGCCGCACTGCTGGCGACGCTCGACCCCGATCGCGTGCCGGTCATCCGGCTCGCGCTGTACGAACAGCGGCGCTCGCTGCAGGGGCGCGCCTGCGCGCTGGTGCGCGGGTGGTCGGGGCGCGTGCGTGCAGCGCTGGCGCGCGCACGACGACCCGCGGGGTTTTTCGATGTCGTCGGTGGACGGCGCGTCGTCGCGACCGGTGCACCGGCGTCCGATTCCCTGCTGCGCACGCAGTTCGCCGACGGCTTCGATCACGAGGACGGCTTCGTGCTCGACCTCCCCGCCGCCGAGACGCCGGCGCTCGACGCCGATGCGCTGCTTGCGCGACTGCTCGACGGGTTCGTGGAGAACGCGCCCGGCGGCGTCGCGCGGCTGATGCGGCTGCGCAACGTGCTGGTGAAACCGTTCGGCCTGCGCACGTCGCCGCTGGGCTGTCCGGTGTCGTCGCTGCTCGGCGATGCGCCGCAGCGCTTCGCGGGACGCCACCCGGTGCTGGCGCAGCGCATCGATCCCGACGGCCGACGCGCGGAGGTCATCCTCGGCGCGGACGACAAGCACCTGCGGTTCCGTTCCTGCGTCGGCGTCGAACGCCTGCCGAACGGCGACGTCCGTTGCTCGCTCGCGACCCGCGTGCGCAACCGCAACGTCTTCGGCGCGATTTACATGCAGCTGATCGACCGCACCCATCGCGCCTACGTCGCGCCGACGATGCTGCGGATGGCGGTGGCGGAGGTGGTGGGGATGTCGGAAGCCGGGTCCATCGGCGGAATCCGGGTCCTGGTCGGCACATGAGAACGTCGCCGTCCTCGGCGTGAGGCGGAAGCCCGGATACGGTCCGGCAGGTGATGGGGTTTCATCCGGGACGCTTCGCCCGGGAGGTCTTGATGCGCAAGATGATGGCTTACCTGTGTTCCTCGCTCGCGGCAGCGGTCTTCGTTGCGGTCGTCGTCGCCACCGCCATCTGTCTGATCATGGGTGGCTTCAGTGGGTCGGCGTTATTGGTGTTCCCCCTGTTTTTCGCGGGTTCGTTTTTCGTTGCGCTTGTTTACGCGCTGGTGTTCGGGATCCCCTATGCCGTCCTGTTGAGGCGGCTCGAACGGTTCCGGCTCGCGCCGATGATGATGGGCGGGTTCCTTGCCGTCTGCGTGCCCGACATCGTGTTCTGGGTTTGGCTTTTCGCCATACGTGGTGAAGACGTGCTGCGATTCGCGAGGTCGCCGGGGGAGGGCGACGGCTGGGTCGCCTGGGCCGTACCGCTGGGGGAGTGGGGGCTGGGCGCTCTTGCGGCAGCAATCTTCTACGCGATATTCCAGCGAATACTTCCCAAGACGAACTCCGGGCATGTCGCCGCTGCTGCAGATGGCGCGACCACGATGCACTCGGCCTGATTGATCGCAGAACGATCGCTGTGGTCGGACGGGGTAGGAGGTTGCCGCCGGATAGACGAAAGGCCGCTTGCGCGGCCTTTCGTCGTACGGCTGAGCGAACGAATCAGTCCTTCAGCGGCTTGGCCGGCTTGAGCTTCTTGGCGACGGCCTCGAAAGCCTCCTGGGTGGAGGGTGAGAGGTTCGGTCGGCCGGCCACGATACCCATGCCGAGCGTGCCTGTGACGAAATAGGTCTCGCCGGCCTCGACTTCGATGTTCAGCACGTCCTTGGCTTCGGAATGCACGACGTAGGTGTGGGCACCCGGAGCGACCTGCGCGACGAAATAGGTGGCGTTGCGCAGCTTGCCGAGCTCTGTCTCGCCCTCTCGCACGATGAACCCGAGCGCAGCGCCGAGCATCTTGCTGGGACGAAAGAACACGATCTGGCCCATGCCCTCGGCCGGCGGCTGGATGCCGGTCGGCAGCGCCGTGGCCTCGGCCGGTTGCGCGGCGGCGGGCGCGGCGGCCTCTTCACCCGCGGGTGCGCTGTCCTGGGCGACGGCGGCGAAGGCGAAGGAAAGAGCGACGGCAGCGAGTGCGGTCGTGGCGAATTGACGCATGGAGAACTCCTGGAAGTAGTGAGGTCTGGATCAAGGTGAAGGAACGGCATCCGCTGCGGGTGGCGCGGGTTGGGCGGCATCCCGCACGCCCGCCTGGGGGATGCTGTCGGCGTTGCTGGCATCGCCGGAAGGAGAAGGCGGCGAGACGGTCGCTGGCGGCAGGGTCGCTACGCCGGCGAGTTTCGCTTGCGCCCTCGTCCCGGCCGGGACTTCGACCTGGCCGCCGTTGATCACGAATCCCACCAGGGGCACCCAGAAGGCGGCATCGGCATGACTCTTGCCGGCGCCACCGAGCTTCATCCCGCGCAACGGAAGGTCGCCCGAAGGTGTCCGCAGGAAGCGGGCGGCGAGGATCAGTTCGCCGGCCTTGCCGGCCATGCGTGCGTGTTCGGCGTGCACGACTTCGCCTTCGCCGTCAGTGCCCGCAGGCAGCACGAGGGTGCTGCCCGCATACAGGGGTTCCACGAGTCGTATCGGAAAGCGTTGCCCACGCTGAGCGGTTTGAGTGTTGATCGTTTCGGCGATCTCGATCTGCATGAGCGTGCCGTCGGCCAGGACGCAGCACGCCGATGTGGCATCGTCGGCGGGGACGGCCTCGGCGGACGTGGGAACATCGCCTGGTGCGGACGATTGCGCAGCAGCGAGAAAGGATGCGAACAACAGGCCGGCGAGGAGCGCCGGAGAAGACTTCGATGCCATGTTTCCCCCTGTGGGCGAACGATTATCGCAAATCCGGAAACGCCCGGGACACGGGCGCTTCCGGGTTTCCGGCATTCAGCCTTCCCACGCCGGCAGCTTCTTCTTCACCGCCACGTTCTTCAGCGTCACGTACTTCGGGATACCGTCGCGGCCATAGGGCGGCGGGGCTTCGCCGCGGATCAGCGGTTCGAGGTAGGTGCGGGCGGCGGCGGTGATGCCGTAGCCGTCCTTGCGCAGGAAGTTCGCCGGCATGACCTTCTCGTGGTTGGCGACCTTCTCCAGCGGCGCAGCCTCGATCTTCCACTTGTATGGCGCATTCGACGTCCGCTTGATCACCGGCATCGTCGCGTTCTGGCCCTTCAGCGCGAACTGCACCGCGGCCTTGCCTGCGGCCATGGCCTGGTCGAGGTCGGTCTTCGAGGCGATGTGGCGGGCGGAGCGCTGCAGGTAGTCGGGCAGGGTCCAGTGGACCTTGTAGCCGAGTTCGTCCTTGACCTTGCCGGCGAGGTACGAGGCCACGCCGCCGAGCTGGGTGTGGCCGAACGCGTCCTTGCCGCCGCCGGCGTCGGCGACGAACTTGCCCTCGGCGGTGCGGATGCCTTCGGAGGCGACGACGACGCAGTAGCCGACGCGATCGACCACCTTCTTCACCTGCTTGAGGAAGTCGGCCTCGTCGTAGGCGCGCTCCGGGAACAGGATGATGTGCGGCGCGGCGTCCGGGCCATTGCCGGCTAGGCCGGCGGCGGCGGCAAGCCAGCCGGCGTGGCGGCCCATGGCCTCGTAGACGAAGACCTTGGTGGAGGTCTCGGCCATCGCGGCCACGTCCAGCGCGGCCTCGCGCACCGACACCGCGGTGTACTTCGCGGCCGAGCCGAAACCCGGGCAGCAGTCGGTCACGGCCAGGTCGTTGTCGATGGTCTTGGGCACGCCGATGCAGGTCACCGGGTAGCCGAACTCGGCGGCCAGCTTCGACACCTTCAGCGCGGTGTCGGCGGAGTCGTTGCCGCCGTTGTAGAGGAAGTACCGCACGTCGTGGGCCTTGAACACCTCGATCAGGCGTTCGTACCTGGCGCGGTCCTGCTCCAGCGACTTCAGCTTGACCCGGCACGAACCGAATGCGCCGCCCGGGGTGTGGGCGAGGCCGCGGATGGCCGCCATCGACTCCTTGGAGGTGTCGATCAGGTCCTCGCGCAGGGCGCCGAGGATGCCGTTGCGGGCGGCCAGCACCTTGACCTTGCGGGCGCGGGCCTCGGCGATGACGGCGGAGGCGGAGGCGTTGATGACGGCGGTGACGCCGCCGGACTGGGCGTAGAGCAGGGTTCCGGATGCCATGGGTCTGGGTCGCTGGAGGGTGGGGCGCCGGCCGGGCCGGCAGGGGGCCACAGTCTACCGGTTCGCGGCCCCCGGCCCGGCGTGGCAGCCCCGGCGGCCGGTCGCTGCGATTTTGGTCGTAGACGGTTGGGCCGGGCGCGGCGAGCGGTTAAGCTGGGGCGTCATGGCCTGCCGGCGGCCTCCGCGCCCGGGTCCGTATTCCTTATATATGTCTCTGGAGCAAGCGATGCGACTCGTTCTTCTCGGCGCCCCGGGATCGGGCAAGGGCACTCAGGCGGTACGGCTGAAGGATCACCTGCAGGTTCCGCACATTTCCACCGGCGACCTGCTGCGCGCCGAAGTCGCCGCCGGCTCGGCCCTCGGCCTGCAGGCGAAGGAAGTGATGGCCCGCGGCGACCTGGTGTCCGACGAGATCCTGCTCGGCATGCTGGAGGACCGCCTCTCGCGCCCGGACGTCGCCCACGGCTTCATCCTCGACGGCTATCCGCGCAACCTCGCCCAGGCCGACGCCCTCGGCCAGTTGCTGGGCCGCATCGGCCAGCAGATCGAACACGCCGTGCAGCTCGACGTCGACACCGAACTGCTGGTCGAGCGCATCGCCGGCCGCGCCCGCGAACAGGGCCGCCAGGACGACACGCCCGAAGCCGTCCGCAACCGCCTCGCCGTCTACAACGACGTCACCGCGCCGGTGGTCGACTTCTACCGCCAGCGCGGCCTGCTGAAGGTCGTCGACGGCGAGGGCACGATGGACGACGTGTTCAACCGCATCGTCGAAGCGATCGCCGTGGGCGTGGATGTCGGCTGATTGCGATGGCGACGTTTACGGAGTGCTTCGCGAGTTACGGTGCGAAGCTTCCGAACCCGCAGTGGGCGGTGTCTGCCATCGCCGAGAATGGCGATTTGGTGGTGAGTTGCTGGAGCCTGTATTTCTCGCGACCGGATGCGGGGACATTGCGTTATAGCGATCGCCTGTCGCGCTGGGCAGGTAACGAAGCAGGGAATCGTCTGCTTCGTTCGCACATCGAGGAAGCCTTTGTCTCACGCCGACGAGTCAAATTGGTGATCGCCACTCCGAAGGACAGGCGGGGCGTCGACGACGGCTCCGATGCCAGCGCGATCAAGAAGACATTCCATAACAAGCCCGATGTGACCGGTGTTGTCGCTTCGTTCGACGGCGACGAATTCGTGATCGATTTCAAGCGGAACCTGTAATGAAACTCCACATCCTCGGCATCTGCGGCACCTTCATGGGCGGCGTCGCCGCGCTGGCGCGCGAGCACGGGCACGTCGTCGAAGGCAGCGACCAGTCGGTGTATCCGCCGATGTCCACCCAGCTCGAGGCGCTCGGCATCGCGCTGCGCCAGGGCTACACGGCGGAGAACATCTCCGGCGACTGCGACGAGATCGTCATCGGCAATGCGCTGTCGCGCGGCAATCCGGCGGTCGAGTACGTGCTCGACCACGGCCTGCACTACACCTCCGGCGCGGCGTGGCTGCGCGAGTACGTGCTGCCCGGCCGCGACACGCTGGCGGTCGCGGGCACCCACGGCAAGACCACGACGACGACCATCCTCAGCTACCTGCTCGACCGCGCCGGACGCGATCCGGGCTTCCTGATCGGCGGCGTGGCCGAGGACTTCGGCGTCTCGGCGCGTCTGGGCATAGGCCGCGAGTTCGTGGTCGAGGCCGACGAATACGACACCGCGTTCTTCGACAAGCGCAGCAAGTTCGTGCACTACCGGCCGCTGGTGGCGATCCTCAACAACCTCGAATACGACCACGCCGACATCTTCCCCGACGTGGCCGCGATCCAGCGCCAGTTCCACCATCTGGTGCGCACCGTGCCCGGCCGCGGCCGGCTGATCGTCAACGGCGAGGACGCGCGGCTGGACGAAGTGCTGGCGATGGGCTGCTGGACGCCGGTCGAACGCTTCGGCCTGCTGCGCGACGACATGGCCGACGACGCCTTCCACTGGGGCGCGCGGCTGATCGAGGCCGACGGCAGTGCGTTCGCGGTGTTCCGCCAGGGCGTGCGCGTCGGCGACG
>JAEWNA010000185.1 GCA_023392975.1 Pseudomonadota bacterium
TGCCTGGCCCGCGCCCGAGCGCCTGCGCCGCGACCCCGCGGCCAAGCGCGCGCTGTGGCCGCCGCTGCGCGCGCTGAGGCGCACGCCCGCGTGAGCGCGGAGCCGTCGACGCCGGACATCGCGGAGGCGATGCCCCCGACCACGCTGCGCGCCATGCGCGAGAGCGACCTCGACATGGTGATGGCGATCGAGACCCGCGCCTACGCCTTCCCGTGGACCGTCGGCATCTTCCGCGACTGCCTCAACGCCTGTTACCCGGCGTGGCTGCTGGTCGAGGGCGAGGTGGTGATCGGTTACGGCATCCTCAGCGTCGCCGCCGGCGAGGCGCACATCCTCAACATCTGCATCGCGCCCGAGGCACAGGGGCGCGGCCACGGTCGTCGGCTGCTGCGCGCGCTGATCCGCCTGTCGCGCCAGCAGCGCGCGGCGCGGATCTTCCTCGAAGTCCGGCCGTCCAACCCGAAGGCCATCGCGCTGTACCACGACGAAGGCTTCAACGAGATCGGCCGCCGGCCGCGCTACTACCCGGCGAACATGGGCCGCGAGGATGCGATCGTGATGGCGATGGAGTTGCTGGAGGGGTAGAGATTCCGGCGCGTGGTGTCACGCGATGCGATCTGCAATTCGTCGCAGGGATTCGACAGTCGCGTTGCCCTCACCTTCCGTCATCCCGGCGGTTTTCAACAGCCGAATGGCTGGTCACGCCGGGACCCAGCTTTGAAAGCTCTGCTTCTGTTCGAAGCTTTCGCTCGCTGCCGCGAGCGAGTGACTTTTCTTTGCTTGTGCAAGGAAAAGATCACCAAAAGAAAGCACACCCCGTCGGTCGCGCCCGACGCTACGCGTCGGGTGCACGGGCTTCGCGGGGTTTTTCGACGGCACATCCGTGTGCCGGTCGAAGGGCGCGCGGCCTCCTGCCGCGCGCCCTTCGGGCCTGATCCGCGAAGCCCGTCGCGACCAAGGGCCCCCGCAGATCAAATGCAGAGCCTGCGAGCGGTGCGAATTACCCCAACCGCGCCCGCTGCTCCTGCAGCGCTGCGAGCTTGGTCGTCCAGTCGGCGAGGCGCTGGCGTTCCTGCTCGACGACGGCCGGCGGGACGTTGCCGCCGAACTTCGCGAGCTTGGCTTCGCTCTTGTCCTTCTCGCCGGAGACCTTGGCGATTTCCTTGTCGAGGCGCGTGCGTTCGGCGTCGAGGTCGACCAGACCTTCCAGCGGCACGAACAGCTGCAGGTCGCCGACCACGGCGGGTGCCGCGGCCGGTGGCTCGCCGGCGAGCGTGTCGACGGCATCGAGCTTGAGCATGAACTTCAGCGAGGCCGCGAACTTCACGATGCGCGCCGCATCGACGGCGTCGCCAGCGCGGAACAGCAGCGACACCTGCTTCGACGGCGAGATGCCGAGGGTGCTGCGGATGCTGCGCACCGCCGACACCACGGCCTTGAACCACTCGATGTCGGCCTCGGCCGAGGCGTAGCCTTCCGCGCCGAAGTCCGCGGCCTGCGGGTAGGTGCGGGCGCAGATGCTCGCCGCATCGATGCCCAGCTTCGGCGCGACGTGGCGCCACAGTTCCTCGGTCACGAACGGGATCAGCGGATGCAGCAGGCGCAGCAGCGCTTCGAGCACGTGCAGCAGCGTGTGTTTAACGCTATCCGAGTGCCTAAGAACATCCGTCAAGTCGGACGATTGATCGTCTGCGCTTGTTGATCCATACAGATGAGGTTTTGCCAGTTCCACGAACCAGTCGCAGAACTCGTTCCAGGCGAATTCATACAGTGCCTGCGAGAGCAGGTCGAAGCGGTAGTCGGCGAAATGCGTCGCGGCTTCGGCCGACACCTTCGCCAGGCGCGAGAGGATCCAGCGCTCGGCGTCGGTCTTCGGCTGCGGCGCGCCGGAGGCCGAAAAGCCCTCGGTGTTCATCAGCGCGAAGCGCGTCGCGTTCCACAACTTGTTGCAGAAGTTCTTGTAACCCTCGCAGCGGGCCATGTCGAACTTGATGTCGCGGCCGGGGCCGGCGAGCGCGGCCATGGTGAAGCGCAGCGCGTCGGCGCCATGCGGGGCGATGCCGCCGCCGAATTCCTTGCGCGTGGCCTTCTCGATCTTCGGCGCGTCCTGCGGCTTCATCAGGCCGGTGGTGCGCTTGGCGACGAGCGCGTCTTCTGAAATGCCGTCGATGATGTCCAGCGGGTCGAGGATGTTGCCCTTCGACTTCGACATCTTCTGCCCGTCCTTGTCGCGGACGAGGCCGGTGATGTAGACGTCGCGGAACGGCACGCGCTCGGCGTCGGAGGCGGTTTCCGGCATGAAGTGGTCGGTCATCATCACCATGCGCGCCACCCAGAAGAACAGGATGTCGAAGCCGGTGACCAGCACGCTGCTCGGCACGAACTGTTCGAAACCGCGTTCGCGCATCGCCTCGGCGTTCGGCCAGCCCATGGTGCTGATCGGCCACAGCGCGGAGGAGAACCAGGTTTCGAGGACGTCGTTATCGCGCTTAAGCGTAAATTGCCAAAGATTATGAGCGTCCAGTTCATTCTCAAGTTCAAGATCGCTCTTAGTCGATCCGATAGCGATCTCGCGAACCTTTTGGGCTTTTTCTTCCGGAATATCCCCGAGTTCATCTCGCAAGCTCTGTGATGAAAGGAAATCTGAGTAAGCCTCATCCCGATTTTTGGCGACGTAGACATTGCTCCAATTGTCATACCAAGCCGGAATCTGGTGGCCCCACCAGAGCTGACGGCTGACGCACCAGTCCTGGATGTTCTCCAGCCAGTGGCGGTAGGTGTTGATCCAGTTCGGCGGAACGAACTTCACCGACCCGTTCTCGACCAGTTCCAGGCCGCGGCGTGCGAACTCGTCCATCTTCACGAACCACTGGTCGGTGAGATAGGGCTCGATCACCTGGCCGGTGCGGTCGCCGCGAGGCACTTGCAGCTTGTGCGGCTTGGTTTCGACCAGCGAGCTAGCAGCTTCGAGATCAGCGACGATAGCCTTGCGCGCGGCGAAGCGATCAAGGCCATGATATTTGGACGGAATGATCTCAGAGACGGGCTTACCCACAATGGCATTGATTGCCATTTGTGTCCCATCGACAGGCACAAAGGAAAAGTCATCGTGCGCGCTGGATTTTATCGATGCATCTTCTGTAAAGATGTTGATCAGACCTCGGTAGGGCATGTTGTTGAAAACGCCGCTTTCCTTATGCCGCTGCCACACCGCGTTATCGTTGAAGTCGTGCGCCGGCGTCACCTTCACCACGCCGGTGCCGAAGGCGCGGTCGACGTAGTCGTCGGCGATGATCGGAATGCGGCGGTCGCACAGCGGCAGGATGACGGCCTTGCCGATCAGGTGCGCATAGCGCGGGTCCTCGGGATGCACCATCACCGCGACGTCGCCGAGCATCGTCTCGGGGCGCGTCGTCGCCACGATCAGGCGGTCGCGGGTCTCGCGCAGGGTTTCGTTGCCGTCGGCGTCGTGCTCGACGTGCTCGTAGATTTCGCCGTCGGCCAGCGGATAGGCGATCGACCACAGGAAGCCGTTCTCCTCCTCGCTCACCACTTCGAGGTCGGAGATCGCGGTCTTCAGTACCGGGTCCCAGTTCACCAGTTTCTGGCCGCGGTAGATCAGGCCTTCCGCATGCAGCTTCACGAACGCTTCGATCACCGCGTCGGAGGCCATCGGGCCCATCGTGAACACGCTGCGCGACCAGTCGCCGGACGCGCCGAGGCGCCGCATCTGGCGTTCGATGGTGCCGCCGGACTGCTGCTTCCACTCCCACACGCGGTCGATGAAGGCGTCGCGGCCCAGCGAATCGCGAGTCTCGCCCTTGCCTTCCAGTGCGAGGTTGCGCGAGACGACCATTTCCGTCGCGATCCCGGCGTGGTCGGTGCCCATCTGCCACAGCGTGCGGTAGCCGCGCATGCGGTGGTAGCGGATCAGCGCGTCCTGCAGCGTGTGCTGGAACGCGTGGCCCATGTGCAGCGTGCCGGTGACGTTCGGCGGCGGCAGGAGGATGGTGTAGGCGGGGCCGTCGCCCTGCGGCGCGAAGACGCCGCTCGCCTCCCATTCGGCGTAGAGGCGCGATTCGAAATCCCTGGGTTCGTAGCCGGAGGCGAGCGTGGTCATCGGTATCAACTCTGAGTCGTGTTCTTTTTCTTTGTCATCCCGAGCATCGCGAGGGACCTGCTTTTCCCTGATGGAAAAGCGATGAAGCAGGTCCCTCGCGGCGCTCGGGATGACAGGAGTGGGGTTACATGTCGTATTTCTTCACGTCCAGCCCGCGCGCCTGGTACTGCTTCCAGCGCTCGCGCAGCGGGCCGCGCGCGGATTCGTCGGCGGGGACGACTTCCAGCACGCGCTCGAAGCCGCCCTCGACCGGCGCGTCGCGCAGGTTGATCACCAGCGCGCGCAGCGGCACGTCGTCGTCGGGCGAGGCGATCAGCACCGGCGTCAGCTCGTCTTCGTCGTCGGTGCCGGCGATCTGGTGCGGGATGTAGGCGTCCTCGTCGAACGCCCACAGCAGCTCGTCCAGCGCTTCCGCCTGCGCCGCGTCGCGCGCGAGCACCAGCGTCCACAGGTTTGCGTCGTACGCCTTGCGCGCCAGTTCGCACACGAGCCGCAGCGGCTCCTCGCGGAAACGCGGCTTCTGGATCAGGTAGAAGTCGGCGCGGGGCATACGCGTCCGATCAGCCCGCCCGGTCGATCAGCCACTGCGCCAGCAGTCCCACCGGGCGGCCGGTGGCCATGCCGAGCTTGCCGTCGTCGTTGGCGACGCCGGCGATGTCCATGTGCGCCCAGCGCTGGCCCTCGGCGAAGCGCGAGAGGAAGCAGCCGGCGGTGATGGCGCCGGCGTTGCGGCCGCCGATGTTGTAGACGTCAGCGAAGATCGAGTTGAGCTGGGTCTGGTACTCGTCCCACAGCGGCAGGCGCCAGGCGCGGTCGAACACGTGCTCGCCGGCGGCCAGCAGTTCGTTCGCGAGGTCGTCGTGCTTGCTCATCAGACCGGTGGCGAACTTGCCGAGGGCGACGACGCAGGCGCCGGTGAGGGTGGCGACGTCGATCAGCGCCTGCGGCTCGAAGCGCTGGGCGTAGGTCAGCGCGTCGCACAGGATCAGGCGGCCTTCGGCGTCGGTGTTGCCGACCTCGATGGTCTTGCCGGACATGCTGGTGATGACGTCGGAGGGGCGGTAGCTCATGCCGTCGGGCATGTTCTCGACCGCCGGGACGATGCTGACCAGGTTCACCGGCAGCCGCATCTTCACCGCCGCGACGAACGTGCCGAGCACCGTGGCGGCGCCGCACATGTCGTATTTCATCTCCTCGATGCCGCCGCCGGTCTTGAGGTTGATGCCGCCGGTGTCGAAGGTGATGCCCTTGCCGACCAGCACGAAGGGCCGGGTGCCGCCGCCGCCGTTCCACTTCAGCACGATGAGCTTCGGCGGGTTGGCCGAGCCGCGGGCCACCGCGAGCAGCGAGCCCATGCCGAGGCCGTCCATCTGCGCGCGGTCGAGCACGTCGCACTCGACGCCGGCATGCTGCGCGGCGAAGGCCTGCGCCTGCTCGGCGAGGTAGGCCGGGTTGCAGACGTTCGGCGGCAGGTTGCCCAGTTCGCGGGTGAAGGCCACGCCTTCGGCGATGGCGACGCCCTGGGCCAGCGCGCGGGCGTCGGTGCCGGCGATGGCGACCGACGCCAGCTTGCTCGCGCCCTTGTCGCGGTTCTGCTGGCCGAGGGTGGCGGTGTAGCGGTAGCAGACGTGGTTGAAGGCGATCGCGGCCTGGCGCAGGTTCCAGGCGTGGTCGCGGCCCGGAACCGTCACTTCTGTCAGCGTGAACAGGGCGTTGGTCGCGGCGCCGTCCTTCAGCGCGCGGGCGGCGTCGCCGGCGGCCTTGATGTACTGCGGCACGCCGAACTTGCCCGCGTCGCCCAGGCCGATGGCCAGCACCCGCGGTGCGGCCACGCCGGGGAGGTCGTGCAGCAGGGCGGTCTTGCCGGTCTTGCCGGAGACGTCGCCGCGGGCGACGAGCGCGGCGAGGCGGCCGCCGCTGGCGGCATCGACCGCCTGCCCGGCCGGGGTCAGCGACTGGTCGGCGAACACGCCGATGACGAGGCAGTCGCAGGCGTGGCGGGGAGCGTCGGCGACGGGCGCGCCGTGGAGGGTGAAAGCGAGGGCCATGGATCGGTTCCGTACGGACGAGAGGAAGATGCGCGGGGCAGGCGGGCGCGCCAGCTGAACCGCCGCGGGCGCGGGCGTTCAGGTAGCCTGCCCTTCCGAGGGGGGGCTCCGTACAATCGCCCGGCGCCCGGCGGGTCTCCGGAACGGAGCCGGCGGCGCCCGGCGCCGGCCGGTCGGCCGCAGCGCGCAGAACCCCGAAGTTTAATGCAAAGCCTCCGCCGGGTGCCCGGCGCCCGGACGCCCCGTGACGATGTCGAAGCTGGACCGCTACCTGAGCCGCGAATTCGCCCAGAACACCTTCGCGGTGCTGGTGGTGCTGCTGATCGTGCTGGTGGGCGGCGCCTTCGCGGACGTGCTGGGCGACGTGGCCCGCGGCAAGGTGCCGGCGGGCATGCTGCTGGCCCAGCTCGGGCTGGTCTTCCTCAAGTGGCTGCCGCTGATCCTGCCGCTGGCGGTGATGCTGGGGCTGATGCTGGCGATGGGCCGGCTGTATCGCGACGCCGAGATGCCGGTGCTGGTGTCGATCGGCGTCGGCCCCCGGCGCATGCTGCGGCCGCTGGCGTGGATGGCGGTGCCGGTGATCGCGGTGGTCGCCCTGTGCTCGCTGTGGCTGGGTCCCTGGGCCGACCGCACCTCGGCGCGGATGATCGAGGAGGCCGGCCGCAACCTGCTGATCGCCGGCATGGAGCCGGGCCGCTTCACCGAGCTGCCGGGCGGCGGCGGCGTGATCTACGTCGGCGGCATGTCGCCCGACAACCGCGAGCTGCAGCGGGTCTTCATCTACCGGCAGAAGGAACAGCGCTTCGACGTGACCACCTCGGCGACCGGCAAATTGTCGGTGCAGGCGTCGGCGCAGGACCAGCGCGATCGCTACCTGCGGCTGGAGCAGGGGTTCGAGGTCGAAGGCCCGCTGGCCGGCGACGGCCGGGACTACCGGCTGGTGCGCTACGCCGGCAATGAGATCCTGCTGCCGGCCGACACCAATCCGCGCCGGCGCGCCGACGAGGTTGCGCTGCAGCCGACCGGCACGCTGCTCGGCATGTCCGGGCCGCAGGCGGTCGCGCAGCTGCATGCGCGCCTGGCGCCGCCGCTGCTGACCCTCGGCTTCGCGCTGCTGGCGATCCCGCTCTCGCGCAGCGGACCGCGGCAGGCGCGCTACGGCAACCTGGCGGTCGGCTTCCTGATCTACCTCTTCGGCGTGTTCCTGATGATGCTGGGCACCCAGTGGCTGCAGGACGGCAAGCTGCCGCCGGCCGCCGGACTGTGGTGGCTGGTGCTGCCGGTGCTCGCCGCGGGCGTGTGGATGTACGCCCGCGATGGCGCGATCCGCAGGCCGCGGGCGGCGTGCACGCCGTCGGCGGGGCGCGAATGAAGCCGTTCCCGAAGATCCACGACCTCTACATCGGCCGCGTGGTGCTGAGCACCGTGCTGCTGACCTGGGGCGTGCTGGTGGGGCTGGACGCGCTGATCAGCGGCCTGCTGGTGGAGCTCAGCGACGTCGGCACCGGCCGCTACGATTTCCTGGCCGCGGCGACCAACGTCGCCTACAGCCTGCCGCGACGCATGTACATGCTGTTCCCGTACGCGGCGGTGATCGGCGCGATGATCGGCCTCGGCCAGCTCGCCTCCAGCTCGGAACTGACCGTGCTGCGCGCGCTGGGCCTGTCGCGCCGGCGGATCAGCCTGTCGGTCATCCTCAGCCTCGGCGTGCTGACCGCGCTGATGGTGGTCAACGGCGACACCCTCGGCCCCTGGGCGCAGCGCCGCGCGGACACGCTCAAGGCCGCGGCTAAGTCCAACAACGTGATCGTCGCGCAGTACTCCGGCCTGTGGGCGCGCGAGGGCGACGTGTTCCTCAACGCGCAGACCGGCGAGGAGCGTAGCGAGGGCGGCCGCCAGTGGCTGCAGCTCAACGACGTGCGCCTGTTCGAACTCGGCCCCGACGGGCGCCTGGCCTCGATCGTCCATGCTGGCACCGCGGAGCACCAGGGCGGGGAGTGGATCCTGCGCCAGGTCGAACGCACGCGTTTCGAGGGCCGTTCGGCGACCCGCACCGCCGCGCCGGAGGAGCGCTGGGCCTCGCGCCTCGACGCCACCGCCCTGGCCGCCACCACCCGCGACATCTGGCGCCCGCGCTACATGACCAGCGACCAGCTCAAGGCCGGCATCGAATACCGCCAGCGCAACGGGCTGGATGCCAGCGAATACCAGGAGTTCTACTGGGGCCTGTGGTTCTACCCGGTCAACGTGCTGGTGCTGTGCCTGCTGGCGATCCCGTTCGCGTTCGGCTCGCTGCGCAGCGGCGGTCTCGGCAAACGCCTGTTCATGGGCATTTTGTTCTCGCTGGGCTTCTGGCTGATCCAGACCCAGTTCGTGCGCCTCGCCGGCGTGTTCAAGTTCGACTACCGCATCGCTTACCTGATCCCCGCGATCGTGATGCTGGCGCTGTCGGCGGTGCTGTTCAAGCGAAGGGCGGGGTAGGGGTATTCGAGCGTTGCGGCTTTCTTGTGGCTAATGGCCAGTTCCTGTATGGCAGAATCACAAAATTACGACTTCGGATTTGGCTGAGGCAGTGCTGGAGGAGGCGTATCTGGCGGTTCTGGCCCGCCAAAGAAAATATGATTTTCCCTTGCTATTTCGACAAGGGTGATTTCCCAAATTTCGTTCAAAGCGGTTGAGCTTTCGATAACGGATATGCCGGCTGCCGCTGCGGCGACTGACATATCGGCGATCAGCAGTGTCGCCCTTATCTCTTTGAATGTGAATCCCTTGGATTCTAAGTGGCCGGGAAATCTTCTTTTGAGTTGCAACTCTCCACCATGAATGAAGTCATCAAGAGTCTTGTTTATGTCTGTTTTCCCGGAAAGGATCGATTTCAATTGTTTCCCTGCGACTTTCGTTTCGTCAGTGCTGGCTAGCGTTGCGATCATGCTGTCGAGCTTCCATTTCCACTGGCCGTGATAAATTTTCGGCAACTTGTCTTTTGGCGCGCAATAGACGATCCAGAAGCCTGCGATAGTTGATTCGATTGAGGTGCGCAGTAGGGCATTGGCAGAGCCGTATTTTCGGCTCTCGATCAGGTCAAGAGTGGCCGCATGGTGTTCTATCGACAAGTCAAAACACCGGGCTGCCAAGCCTGATCTTTCTTCAGAAAGCGATGAATGTGATCTCAACTTCGCGATTGATTCATTTAGAAGCCGAGAACGGAGAATCCTTTGGGTAAGTGAGGCTCGGGCAATATCAGTCAGGGAAATGCTGATGTCGTCTTCCATGCGCCACTCCGTCTTAGCAGTGATTTCTTACTTCATGATCCGTACCAGCCGCGTATCGCTGGCGCGGTCGTGCCAGGTCAGGCGGTCACGGTCGATCCACGCCCACCAGAAGCCGAGGCCGGCGAACAGCAGCGAGGCGGTGCCGACGGCGTAGCGCAGCCAGAGCGCACCCCAGCGCGGGGCGGTCGCACCAGTACCGGTCACGCGCAGGCGCCAGGGGCGCATGCCGAGGGTCTGGCCGCCGCGGCGCCAGCTGGCGGTGGCGTAGAGGCCGGTGACGGTCCACAGCGCGATGAGTTCGAGCCAGCCGGCGAGGGTGTCGGCATGGATGGCCTCGCCACGGTGCGCGACCAGCGCGATCACGCCGATCAGGAACCACACGCCGAGCATCGGGAACACGTCGTAGAGCAGCGCCAGCAGGCGGCGGCCGACGAGGGCCTGCGGTCGGGCGGGTGCGGTGGGCGCTTGGGCGTCAGCGGAGTCGGTCGCGGTCATCGCGACAGGATACGGGATCGCCCCCGCGCTACCCTGTGCGCATGCCCGCACGCACCCCTGCCGAACGTCGCGAACAGGTCCTCGCGCTGCCGCCGCTGCGCGAGGCCGACGCCGCGGCGATCCACGCCTTCGCCGAGACGATCTGGGCCGAGCAGGGGCTCTCGCGGCAGACGCTGGCCAGCTACCGGCGCGATCTCGAAGGCTTCGCGCGCTGGCGCGACGGCGCGGGCGGCGGACTCGCCGGTGCCGACCGCGGGGCGCTGTTCGACTACCTCGCCTGGCGCACCCGCGAAGGCTACTCGCCGCGCAGCAACGCCCGGCTGCTGTCGACCCTGCGCGCGTTCTTCGGCCTGCAGGTGCGCCGCGGGGCGCGGGCCGACGACCCGACCGCGCTGCTCGACCCGCCCAAGCTGCCGCGCTCGCTGCCCAAGGCGCTGGCCGAGCGCGAGATCGAGGCGCTGCTGGCCGCGCCGGACGTGACTACGCCGATCGGCCTGCGCGACCGGGCGATGCTCGAACTGATGTACGCCGCCGGCCTGCGCGTGAGCGAGCTGGTCGGCCTGCCCGCGACCGTGGTGAACCTGCGCCAGGGCGCACTGCGGGTCACCGGCAAGGGCGGGCGCGAACGGCTGGTGCCGCTGGGCGAGGAGGCCCAGCACTGGCTGCAGCGCTACCTCGCCGAGGCCCGGCCGGCGCTGGCCGGGAAGCGCGCGCCGCCGGCGCTGTTCCTCGA
>JAEWNA010000272.1 GCA_023392975.1 Pseudomonadota bacterium
CACGGACGCGGTGCGCACGCTCGGGCTCGACGCGCTGCCGTGGCGCGAGTCGCTGGCGCAGTGGCGCGCGCGCGTCCGCTGCCTGCGCGCGTGGCTGCCCGACCTCGTGCTGCCCGATCTGTCCGACGATGCGCTGCTGGCGACGCTCGACGACTGGCTGCTGCCCGCGTTCGTCGGCAAGACCCGACTCGACGCGCTGACCGAGGACGAACTCGGCGAAGCGCTGAAGTCGGGCATCGACTGGGCGACGCGGCAGCGCATCGACGCGCTGGCGCCGGTGCGCATCGTCGTCCCGTCCGGCATGGAACGCAGGATCGAGTACGCCTACGACGCCGAGACCGATGCGCCGCAGCCGCCGGTGCTGGCGGTGAAGCTGCAGGAACTGTTCGGCCTCGCCGACACCCCGCGCATCGCCGACGACCGCGTGCCGCTGACCCTGCACCTGCTCTCGCCGGCGGGCCGGCCGCTGCAGGTCACGCAGGACCTGCACGGGTTCTGGGAGCGGACGTACCCCGAGGTGAAGAAGGAAATGAAGGGGCGGTATCCGAAGCATCCGTGGCCAGACGATCCCTGGTCCGCGACGGCAACGCATCGCGCGAAACCGCGCGGGACCTGAAACCCCGGTCATTCACCGCCATCGCGCATGGCGATGCGTTCGTCGGCGACGCAACGGACGGTGGCGTCCCGGCGCCCCTGCACCCTGCACGATCGCTTCGCGCGCCTCGCGCGTTGCGCACGCCGTCGGCAGCCGCTTCCCCGCGAGCATGAATCGAACCCCCGCCGCGCGAGGCACCGCGACGCAGGGCGGCCGCACGTCGTCCACACTGGCCGCACGCCCGTCCATCGCTGTACGCAGCAGGAGACTCCCATGCGCAAGATCGATGCCCTCGCCGACCGCAGCCTCGCTGTCGCCACCCGCACCCGCGACCTGATCGCCCCGTCCGCCGCCGGCGTGCGCGACTGGGTGGCTTCCGGTGCGGCGCTGACCGCCGCACGCGGCGGCGCCAGGACCGCCGTCCGGTTCGCCCGCCGCAACCCGGCCCTCGCCATCGCCACCGTCGTGGTCGGCGCCGGCGTGCTCGCCTATGGCGCCTACCGTCGCCGCCTGGCCAAGGCGCCGCTCACCGGCGAAGCGGAGGCCGCCGAAGCGACGTCCACGCGCAAGCCGAAGCAGGTCCCGGTCCGCAGCGTGCGCGGCGATGACGCCGCGTCCACCCGCAAGCCCGCGCGCAGGCGCACGGCCACCGAGGCCTGAAGCCCGCGTCATCGCATCGCGGCGGCACGGTCCGTCGCGATGCGCATCAGGCTGGTGCGTTCAAGGCGCGATCGCGCGCCATGCGCCCGGCGCCAGCCCCTCCAGCGCATGGCCGCCGATCGCCACCCGGATCAGCCGCAGCGTCGGCAGGCCGACCGCGGCGGTCATGCGTCGCACCTGCCGATTGCGGCCTTCGCGCAGCTCGATCTCCAGCCACGCGTCCGGCACGGTCTTGCGAAACCGCACCGGCGGGTCGCGTGGCCACAGTCCCGGCATGGCCTCGGCGATCTCGATCCGCCGCACCTTCGCCGGGCGGGTCGGACCGTCGTTGAGCGTCACGCCGCGACGCAGCGCCTCCAGCTGCACCGGCTGCGGATCGCCTTCCACCTGTACCCGGTAGACCTTCGGCGCCTTGTGCCGCGGATCGGTCAGACGATGGGCGAGGGCGCCGTCGTCGGTCAGCAGCAGCAGGCCTTCGCTGTCGTGGTCGAGCCGCCCCGCCGGATAGACGTCCGCCGGCAGGCCGAACCCGGCCAGCGTCGGCCGCGGCGGCACGCTGCGATCCGTGAACTGGCAGAGCACGCCGTAAGGCTTGTTGAACGCAATCAGCATCCGGCCGCTCCGGCGCTTCGCGGCCGCCCTATGCTGGCGTCCATTCCCTCCGCGATCGCCGCCATGGACCAACACGAACTGTCACTGCTCGCCGCCCGCTGGCTGGGCAAGGCCTGGGACCAGACCACCACGGCTGAACGCGCCGTGCTCACCCGCCTGCAGCGGCGCCAGCACCTGGGCCACGCACCGGCCCGCGACCGCAGCTTCGGCGAGCGCGTCGCGGACGAGGTCGCGCGTTTCGGCGGCTCCTGGACCTTCATCGGCGGTTTCGTCCTCTTCCTCGGGCTGTGGGTGGTCGCGAACGTCTGGCTGCTGCGGGCGCATCCCTTCGACCCGTACCCCTTCATCTTCCTCAACCTGCTGCTGTCGATGCTGGCCGCGCTGCAGGCGCCGGTGATCATGATGAGCCAGAACCGCCAGGCCGCGCGCGACCGCGCCGCCGCCGAGCACGACTACGCGGTCAACCTCAAGGCCGAGCTGGAAATCATGGCGCTGCACGACAAGCTGGACCAGCTGCGCGTGGAGCAGATGGAGAAGATCCTCGCCGCGCAGGGCGAACAGATCGCGCTGCTGCGGCGACTGGTGGAGGCGCGCGGTTGACGCATCCTTCTTCTGCTCGGTGCAGGAAAGGGTTCTGCGCCAACGCTTGCGCTCAAGCGAAGGCCCGGCGATTCATTTCCACCTGCCGCACGCGCGGCCCGAAGGGCCGGGCTTTTCGTTTCATTTCCCGGCGGGTTTGACGAACCGCAGCGTCATCCGGTCGCTTTCGCCGATCGCGCGGTACATGGCGTCGTCCTCGGCTTCGTGGCGATTGGTCGGCGGCAGCGTCCACACGCCGTTGGGATGGTCGGTGTCGTCCTTGGGATTGGCGTTGATCTCGCTGCGCGCGTCCAGCACGAAACCGGCCTTGGTCGCGTAATCGATCACCAGCTGCTCGGTGAGATAGCCCGACTTCTTCATCGTGTCGAGGTCGGTGCCCGGCTTCGCGCGGTGGTCGACCACGCCCAGCGTGCCGCCCGGCTTGAGCGCGGCGAAGAACGCGGCGAAATAGGCGTCGGCGTTGCCGGCGGCGACCCAGTTGTGGACGTTGCGGAAGGTCAGCACCGCATCGGCACTGCCGGGCGCACCGAACGCCGGCGCCTTGGCATCGAACGACAGGAACTCGGTGCGGTCGAACTGCGCCGGATGCGCCGCCAGCCGCGTCTTCAACGCGTCGAAGGTCTGCTGCTGGTAATCGCGACCACGGCCTTCGGGCAGCGCGGAAGGATCGACCATCGCCGCGACGTAGCGGCCGTGTTCGCGCAGGTACGGCGCCAGGATCTCGGCGTACCAACCGCCACCGCCCGGGGAGATCTCGACGACGCGCTGCGTCGGCGTCACGCCGAAGAAGCGCAGCGTGTCCGCGGGATGGCGGAATCCGTCGCGCGCGACGTTCTTCGCGTCGCGCCAGTCGCCGGCGATGGCGGCATCGAGCGTCGCGGCCTGGTGGTCGGAAGCGCTTTCCGCGAACAGCGCCGGCATCGGGCGCACCGCCTGGGCAGGCGCCGTGGCGAAACCCAGCGCGGTGGCGAACAGCAGCGTGGCAATGGACATCCTGGACATGGGCGACCCGCGATCTCGGCAACGAGGGCCGATTGTCCGCGATGCCCGTGCGTCGTCGCCAGTGCGCGGCTCTGAATCTGCGGTGACGGCCGTGACACCCGCCGATTGTGTCGCGCAGCACAGTTCAGGTAGCCTATGTTGCGCTGCAGCATGAGGCTGCGGCGCGCAGTACCGCCGATGTCCGGTCAAGACCGCATCCAGGGAATCCCGGGCGCACCGTCGCCCCACTCACTTATGGAAGAACGACCATGTTCCGTTGCACCTGGCTCCACGCCCCCCGCGAGCCCACGCTCGCCACCCGCCTCTACATGCGGACCTACGGCCGCACCTACGGCCGCCGGCCCTGCGAGGCCGACCAGCCCCGCACGCTGCCGGCGCGCCTGTCCGTGACCGAGGCCCCGTCGATACAATCGACGTGCCCGCTGGGCATGGCCGACGACAACGCTGCCGCGAATGCCTCGAGCCCCGCGGCGGCGCACATCGAACGCGTCGCCTGACCCCCGCCGCACCCGCGGCGGGGCTTTTCGCGTGCGTCATTCGCGCGCCAGCAAGGCCGACGCCGGATACGGCGGCACGTCGAAGTGCTCGCCGGCGGTCAGCCGGGCCTGCACGTCGCGCCACCATGCCGGGTCGAAGATCTCGCCGTGCGCCGCACACAAGGCCGCGCGCAACGCCGCATGGACACCCAGGAACTGCGGGAACAGCTCCGGGAAGACGTCGTCCTTCGCCGCATACACCCATTCGTCCAGCGGCCGCGTCTCGTCCTCGTCGCGCATCGCCGGCAGCGCCCGGAACCGGCACTGCTCGACCAGGCACAGCTCGTCGTAGTCGTAGAACAGCACCCGGCCGTGACGGGTCACGCCGAAATTCTTCAGCAGCAGGTCGCCCGGGAAGATGTTGCTGCGCGCCAGGTCCTTGATCGCCTGCCCGTAGTCCAGTACAGCTGCCTCGGCCGCATGCGCGGGCGCCTCGCGCGCGAACACGTCCAGCGGGCGCACGCGCCGCTCGACGTAGCAGTGGCCGATCACCACGTCGTCGCCGTCGAGACGCACCGTCTGCGCACATTCGCGCAGCAGTTCGTCGAGCACCGGTGGCGAGAACTGGCGCTTCGGGAAGCGCAGGCGCCGGAATTCCTGGGCATCGACCAGACGGCCGATGCGGTCGCGCCGGAACACCAGCCGATAGCGGTCCTCGACGTCCTGGCGCACCAGGTCCTTGGGATACGCGAAGCGGTCGCGGATCAGCTTGAACACCACCGGGTAGTCGCGCGGCGTGAACACCGCCATGACCATGCCGCGCTCGCCGGCGGGATGTTCGAGGACTTCGTCCGGGTGCTCGGCGAGGTGCCGGAACACCTGGCGATAGCGCTCGGTCTTGCCCTGCTTGATCCGGCCGAGCACGGTGAACAGCTCGTCCAGCGGCTTGCGCGGCAGCAGCCGGTGCAGGAACGCGACGGTGTCGCCGACGCGGACGAGATCGGCGTGGAAATGGCTGCGCGAGAAACCGAACAGGGTGGAGATGTCGTCGGCGTCGGTCAGCACCGCGTCGGCGCGCACGCCGGCGGGCGTGCTGACCAGCGCCACCACCACCGGATAGTCCGCACCCGAGGCGCCATGCGCGGCGCCGACGAGATACGCGCGGCGCTCGCGGAAGAACGGCGTCTTCAGCAGCGACACGCCGACCACGCCACGGCTGCGCAATGCGTCGGCGACCGCCTGCGCGCTGGCATCGAGATCGACCCAGCCGTTGGCCCAGCCCAGCGCCGCGAAGATCGCCCGCCAGACCGCGACCGCCGCCGCGCCGTCGGCACCGAAGCCATGGTGCCCGAGTTCGCCGGGGCAGGTGGCATCGCCGGTCGGCACGATCTCCAGCGCGAGGAATTCCAGCTCCGGCGCGACCCCGTCGATCAGGAAGAAATGCCGCACCAGCGAATTGTGGAAGGTCTTGTACAGCTCGCGGTCGGGCAGCGCGGAGATGCGTTCGGCATAGGCGGGCAGGATCGCGCGCCACAGCGGACGCGAGCGCACGCGATCGCCGAGCAGCGCTTCGAGCTTGCCCAGCGTTTCGTGGACGCAGACCGTGTAGAGATCGATGCGCGCCGCGGCGTCGACGTGGGCGAACTTCCAGTCGCGGCGTTCGAAGCGGCGACGCGCGCGTCGGGTGATGTCGGAGAAGCGTGCGTCGTAGTCCTCGAAGCCGCGCGCGATCATCGCGGCGGCGGCTCGGGCAAGCGCTGAAACGGCGGTCGACATGGCCGCAGTGTACGCCGTCGCGACGCGCGCCATCGCAGTCCGTGAGACCGCCCCGGGCTATCCTGTCTTTCGTGGCGGAGATGCAGGAAACCGCTGCGAAACAAGCGCTTTTCGTCTTCCCGTCGCAGTCCGCGAGACGCCCCCGGAAGACACTGTCCGCCCGGTCCGCAAGGAGGCGAGAAGGACAGGGGATGCGTGACGACGCAGCGCCGTGACCGGCGCGCGGACGCCCATCCCCCGGCACAGGGACGTGCCGCCGGGGCCCTCGCGCGGCGATGCGCCGCACCGTGTTGCCGACCGTCGCACCGCGACGGCCGGCGCGCGCCTGCGCTCCTTTCCGCAGGCTCCGCGACCTTCGCCATGCCGCGGCGGCCTGTCTTCCCCCAACGCTTCGCACAGGAGAGTTCGATGCACTTGTTCAGGACCGAAATGCTGTTCCTCCATCCGCCCACGCCGTCGCCGTCCTCGTTGTCGCGGCCGCGTTACGGACATCGCGGCGCCCGGCTGCCGCGCTACGGCCGGGCCGCGGCGCGCGATGCACGTCGCGATCCGCCCTGGGAACGCGCGCGGATCGCCGTGGTCACCGAAGTCACGGACGTCGCGCCGCCCGTCGACATCGCGACGCCGTGTCCGGCAGCGGCGTTCGCGCGCATGCAGGCGGCGTGAACGCGTTCGCGCAGTCGCCCGCCCGCAACGAAAAACGCCCGGCGATGCCGGGCGTTTTTCCGTGGGCGCGATCCGGGGTCAGAGATTGGGCTTGAACCCGATCGTGCGCCGGGTGGTGACTTCGTTGCCGACCGGCTGGAAGCGCCAGCGCTTGACCGCCGCGACCGCTTCGCGATCGAACACGCGCGGCGGGTTGGCGCGGACCACGCGGGCGCTGCTGACCGAGCCATCGGTGGCAACGGTGAACTCGACCAGCACGTCGCCCGACTGGTTGGCG
>JAEWNA010000293.1 GCA_023392975.1 Pseudomonadota bacterium
GATCTCCAGCACCAGCTGCGACTTCCGACGTGCCGTCCATCGCTTGATCGCTTCTTCCATTACCGCACTCATCGGTGTCTCCTTCGTCTAGGTTACACCTGAGCAGGTTTTTGCTGGGTCATTACAATCTTGGAAAACTTCCCCTTTCCCCTTCTTCAGATATGAGATATCTAATTCCGGCAGCTATACCAAAAGACGCGAAGGAAATATTGATTTTTTCCTTCATCGATATCGGAAACATGAATCCTAAAGACCATGGCTTCGGTCAGTTCTACTACGATTTCCAAACAAGCTCAAACGACATCATATCTGGACGTCACTTGTTAGGTGGTTTTGCTGCATACCCAAGCGGAGAGGCTTGGCTTGACTTCACCACTAGTTCCGAAAGTTTTTGGCTTCCGATAGGAAGCGATCGCCAGATCACAGTTCGACTTGTTCGAGACAAGTCTATTCCCGAGTCCCAAGCGGATGGGAAAACTCCCATTCAATACAGCGGCTTGCGCATTATTGGCTTCAGATAATGAGCAAGTAGCAAGCAGCCCGGGTAAGCGAAGCGCACCCGGGGTGAAGGAACAGCGATCCCCGGGTGCGGCCTACCGCCTCACCGGGCTTCGCGCCGCCGAATCGGGTCGGGACTTCGGTCGATTGTCGAAGCTGGGTCCCGGCCTTCGCCGGGATGACGGCGCGGAAGCGCTCGCGCGCAGCGCTACTCCCTCACACCCCGCAACACTTCTTGTATTTCTTCCCACTGCCGCACGGACACGGATCGTTGCGTTCGGGCTTGGCGTCGCGGCGGATCGGGGTGCGCGGGGTGAGGGCGTCGATGCGGTGGTGGTGCAGGTCGGCGAGCATGTCGGGCAGTTCCATCACGATGCCCAGGCGCTCGCGGTATTCCAGCAGCGTCGGTTCCGCGGTGGGGTCCTCGCCCAGCACTTCGCCGCTGGCGAGGCGGTCGAGCATGCCGAAGATCTCGTCGATCCAGTCGTGTTCGTCCAGCCACGCTTCCCACGCGGCCTCGCGCAGTTCGACGCCGCGGAAGAAGCCGTAGGCCCAGTCGCGGCCGACGTCGAGTTCGTCGTCCTCGTGTTCGGACGGGTCCTCGGGCAGCCACAGCAGCGGCGCCAGCGCGTCGGGCAGCGTCTCGCTGCCATGGCGGACGCGCTGTGTGACCAGGGCGACGTGGGCGGCGAGCAGCGCCTCCACTTCCGCGGCTTCGTCGCCCTCCCAGCGCGGCGGTTTGCCGCCCCACACCGCCGGCGTCCATTCCTCCGTGGGCACTTCGCCGGGACCGACCGCCAGCGCGGACAGGAAGCCGTCCAGCGCTTCCAGGTTGAAGCCCTTGAAGGGCACGGCGCGGGTGTCGAGCAGCTGCGAGAGGCGTTCGAGGCCGGCGTCGTCGAGGAGATCGGTGGCGGACATGGCGGGAGCGGGTCGAGCGGGGGGCGCGCAGTGTCTCACGCCAAGCCGGGTCAGGCCCGTGCGGGGCGCGTCATCCTCTGCAACGACATGCGCCCGGAATGCCATGCTTCCAAACGACACGGGGCGCGACTTTCGCCGCGCCCCGTGAGGGTTCCGTCGGAACGGACGATCACTTCACGACTTCGAATTCCTTGCTCTGCACGACGTTGCCATCGAGCGAGACATCGATCTTGTACTTGCCGACCGGGAAGCCATCGGGCTTGGCGATGTGGAATTCGTTGGTGCCGGCGCCGGTGAAGGCGACGTCCTTGCTTTCCTCGTTGACGCTCATCGGGCCGCTGGCGTCGTTGTAGGTCCACTGCACGCCGAGCTTGCCCGGCACGCTGGCCGCGGCATCGCTGGTGGCGGTGGTGATCGACGCGTAGATGGTGTCCTTCGGCTTGAAGGTGGCGGTCGCGGTGGTCACCTTCAGGTCGGGGCCGATGGCGCTGCCCAGGTCGACGGCGGTCACCGACACGGTCGGCGCGGGCGCCGGCGGCGGAGCGGTTTCGACCGGGGTCGGCGCGGGCGCGGCGACGGGCGGCGCTTCTTCCTTCTTCTTGCAGCCGACGATGGCGACGCTGGCGATCGCGGCAATGAACAGGGCGTGGTGCAGGCGGGTACGGGTCATGGCGAAGTCCTCGGAATCGGGCGATGGGTCCTGGGGAACGGGTCGGGCGCGGAAGCGTCAGCCGACCGTCGGGTCGTCGAGATCGCCGTCGCCGTCGATGTCGATCGCCGGGAGCTTGATCACCTGGTCCGGGAAGATGCGATCCGGATCCTGGATCGTGTCGCGGTTGGCCTCGTAGATCTGGTGCCAGTACTTCGACTTGCCGTAGAAGCGCTTGGCGATGCCCGAGAGCGTGTCGCCCTTGGCGATGGTGTAGGTCTGCTCGCCGGTGCCGCCGCCGCCACCGGTACCGCCGATGACTTCCTCGGTGGTGGTGAAGCCGGACTGGACGTTCGAGAAATCGGGTTTGTCGGGGGTGTTCATGGGGACGGGCTCCTGCCGGAATGGCGCCGACACCTTGGCATGCGTCACGTTAAGAATCCATATCGATCACATGTTTTTTGCCGTCCGCACGGCGCGGATTCATTGCCGGGCATCGCGCCCGGGCGGCGGCGGCGACGTGCCCGGCGTCGCCCGCCACGGGTTGATGTCCAGGCCGCCGCGGCGGGTGTAGCGCGCCTCCACCGACAGCGCCTGCGGACGGCAGCGCGCCTGCAGGTCGACGAACAGGCGTTCCACGCATTGCTCGTGGAATTCGGCGTGGTCGCGGAACGACACCAGGTAGCGCAGCAGCCCGGCGCGGTCGATCCGCGGCCCGCGGTAGGCGATGCGCACGCCGGCCCAGTCGGGCTGGCCGGTGACCGGGCAGTTGGACTTGAGCAGCGCCGAGTGCAGGGCTTCCTCGACGACGGAACCGGCATCCGCCGACAGCAGCGCGGCGTCCGGCGGGCCGTAGCTGTCGATGGCGATGTCGAGGCCGTCGATCGATGCGGCGCCGGCATCGCCCTCGGCGAACGGCGGCAGCCCGAACGCCACCTCGACCGGCGCGCCGGCCGCGGCAGACAGGTCGGCCCGCATCGTCTCGCGCACGCGTTCGGCGTCGTCGAAACGCTGGGCGTTGAGCGAGTTGAGGTAGAGCTTCAGCGACTTCGACTCGATCAGCTGCGGCGAGGTCGCCGGCACGCTGAGGGTGGCGGTGGCGACCACCGGCTTGCCGCCGCGGTCGAGCCAGCTTAGTTCGTAGGCGTGCCAGCGGTCGTGGCCGATGAAGGGCAGCGCGGCGGCGTCCACGCCGATCTCCCCGCGCGCCTGCGCCCGCGGGATCGGGAACAGCAGCGACGGGTCGTAGCGATCGGGGTAGGCGACCTCGCGGCCGAGCGGAATGGGGGCAGGCGTCATCGCGACAGTCTAGCGCCGCGTGCGGATCGCCCGACCCGTCCCCGCGGCCGGGCAGGACGCCCGATGGCGGGGCCGGGGTTCCATCGCGTTCAGGTTCGCGGGCCTAGCGTGACGCCTTGCCGCAGTGCAGCATCGTCGTCCCGGCGATGCCCGGACGACGTTCCACGGACCATCCATGCCCCGCACCCGCCGCCGAGAAGACCGCATCCTCGTCCTCCAGGGCGGGGGCGCGCTCGGCGCCTACCAGGCCGGCGTCTTCGAGGCGCTGGCGACGCAGCGGCAGGCGCCGGACTGGGTCGCCGGCATCTCGATCGGTGCGATCAACGCCGCGCTGATCGCCGGCAACGCACCGGATCGACGCCTCGAACGCCTGCAGACATTCTGGGAGCGCGTGACCCGCGCACTGCCCGTACCCGACCTCGACGCCGGCGGCCCGCTGCGCGAAGGCTTCAACGGCGCCAGCGCGCTGCAGGCCCTGCTGTTCGGGGTCCCCGGTTTCTTCATGCCACGTTGGCCGCCGGCGATGTTCGCACTGCCCGGCACGCCCGGCGCGATCAGCGTCTACGACACCGCGCCGCTGCGCGAGACGCTGGAAGCGCTGGTCGACTTCGACCGCATCAACGCCGGTCCGGTGCGGCTCTCGGTGGGCGCGGTGAACGTGCGCACCGGCAACTTCACCTATTTCGACTCGGCGCGGCAGCCCATCGACGTGCGCCACATCCTCGCCAGCGGCGCGCTGCCGCCGGGCTTCCCGCCGGTGGAGATCGACGGCGAGTGCTACTGGGACGGCGGCCTGGTCTCGAACACGCCGCTGCAGTACGTCCTCGACCAGCCGGGCAAAGGGCCCCGCGTCGTGTTCCAGGTAGACCTCTTCCCCGCGCGCGGAGAACTGCCGAAGACGCTGGCGGAAGTCGGCGCGCGCGAGAAGGACATCCGCTTCTCCAGCCGCACGCGCATGAACACCGACATCGAACTGCAGCTGGAAGCGGTGTCGCGCGCGGCCACGCGCCTGCTTGCGAAACTGCCGCCGGCACTGCGCGACGATCCGGACGCGCGCCTGCTCGCGGGCCTGCGCCCGGCCTGCGGCAGCGTCGACGTGGTCCACCTGATCTACCGCACGCGGCCCTGCGAAGGCGACAACAAGGACTACGAGTTCTCGCGCCGTTCGATGCGCGAGCACTGGTGCGCCGGCCGCGACGACGCGGCGCGCACGCTCGCCGACGCGCGCTGGCGCACGCGCGCGAGACGCAGCCACGGCGTGCGCGTGTACGACCTGCTGCCCGCGGGGTCGCGCCATCCGGCGTGATCCACGCTCCCTTATTGCGCCGCGCGATGGACACGATCCCGAGGCGCTTCCGCTCCCGTTTCCCCACGTCCAGGAGATCCGACATGACACTCGACAACAAGGTCTGCATCGTCACCGGCGCCGCCAGCGGCATCGGCCGCGAGATCGCCCATACCTACGCCCGCGCCGGCGGCCGCGTCGCCATCGCTGACCTGAAGGAAGACGCCGCGCAGAAGACGGTCGACGAGATCGTCGCCGCCGGCGGCACCGCGATGGCGGTGGCGATGGACGTCACCGACGAGGAGCAGGTCGACGCCGGCGGCGCCAAGGTCGTCGCGGCCTGGGGCGGCGTCGACGTGCTGGTGAGCAACGCCGGCATCCAGATCGTCAACCCGATCGAGAAATTCTCGTTCGCCGACTGGAAGAAGATGCTGGCGATCCACCTCGACGGCGCCTTCCTCACCACCCGCGCCTGCATACCGCACATGCAGGCCTCCGGCCGGGGCGGTTCGATCATCTACATGGGTTCGGTGCACTCGAAGGAAGCGTCGGTGCTGAAGTCGGCCTACGTCACCGCCAAGCACGGCCTGCTCGGCCTGTGCCGCACGGTGGCGAAGGAAGGCGGCAAGCACCGCATCCGCGCCAACGTCATCTGCCCCGGCTTCGTGTGCACGCCGCTGGTGGAGAAGCAGATCCCCGAGCAGGCGAAGGAGCTGGGCATCAGCGAAGAGGACGTGGTGAAGAAGGTGATGCTGAAGGAGACCGTCGACGGCGAGTTCACCACCGTCGAGGACGTCGCCGCGATCGCCCTGCTGTTCGCCGCGTTCGAGACCGACGCCCTCACCGGCCAGTCGCTGCTGGTCAGCCACGGCTGGCACATGGACTGAGTCAGCGGCGACGCCGGGACCGCAGCGGGAACGGATCGCTGTAGAGACTGCTGTTCATGCCGCAGGACTTGCGGCATGCGGTTTCGGCGTCGGGCGTGTCGTCCACTTCCAGCACGAGGGATCGCGCCCGCTCGACGAAGCGCAGTGGGCAGCGGTTGTCCTCGTCGGGAACGGCCGTCAGTCGGCGGACGCCGTCGGCCCGGCTGTCCTGCAGCGTGCCGGTCAGGAGGCATCCTCCCGCGGTCGTCGCGAACGTGGCCGTTTCGAGCGTGTAGCGATACCCGCCCCGCTCGACGTCACGCTCCAGTTCCAGCGTGTTCCACGCGACGCAGTCGCGGTATTCGCCGTCTTCCGTGCGGTACGCGCATTCGCCACGGACGCGGTAGACGCCGGTGAGATCGCCATCCCGCTCCGCCGCCGGCGCGGCCAGCGTGCACGACCAGAGCAGTACGGCGGCCGCGCATGCACGCAGGTTCATCGTGCGACCCCGTTCTGGTAATCCAGCACCACCTGCAGCATCGAACGCAGGCCGACATCGAGCGCGGATTCGTCGAGGAAGAATTCCGGCGAGTGGTTCGACGCCGCGGTCACCGGGTTCTGGCCTTTGGGCGTGGCGCCGACGAAGAAGAAGAAGCCCGGCACTTCCTTCGCGTAGTAGGCGAAGTCCTCGGCGCCCATGGTCAGGTCGATCGGCAGCACGCGGTCGCGGCCGACCGCGCGTTCGAGGCTCGACACCGCCCGCGTGGTGAGCACGGGATCGTTGACCGTGACCGGATTGCCGACGGTATCCGGCACCTGGGCGACGGCGGTGGCGCCGTGCGCGGCGGCGACATGTTCGGCGACGTTCCTGAGGTCGGCGAACACGGCCTGGCGCATGTCCTCGTCGAAGGTGCGGATGGTGCCGATCAGCTCCACCTGGTCGGGAATGATGTTGTAGCGGATGCCGCCCTTGATCGCGCCGAAGCTCACCACCACCGGCAGCTTCGAGATGTTCTGCCGGCGGCTGACGATGGCCTGCGCGCTGGTGATCACTTCGGCCGCGGCGACGATCGGGTCGACGCCGCCCCACGGCCGCGAGCCGTGCGTCTGCCGGCCCTTGATGACGATGTTGAAGCGGTCGGACGCCGCCATCGCCGGCCCGCTGCGGTAGCCGACCGTGCCCGCCGGCAGCGTGCTGAACACGTGCAGGCCGAACACCGCCTCCGGCTTGAAGTCGCGGAAGATGCCCTCGGCCAGCATCTCCGAGGCGCCGCCCTTTTCGCCGTCCGGCGGGCCTTCCTCGGCGGGCTGGAAGATGAAGAGGATCTCGCCGGGCAGGTCGGCCTTCATCGCGGTCAGCGCTTCGGCGACGCCCATCAGGATCGAGGTATGCGCGTCGTGGCCGCAGGCGTGCATCACGCCGACGGTCTCGCCGCGGAAGGTCGCCGTGGCCTTCGAGGCGAACGGCAGCGCGTTGCGTTCGGTGACCGGCAGCGCGTCCATGTCGGCGCGGATCGCGATCCGCGGGCCGGGCCGGCCGCCCTTGAGCACCGCGGTGACGCCGGTGGTGGCGATGCCGGTCTCGACCTTCAGGCCGAGTGCGCGCAGGTGGTCGGCGACGAGCGCGGCGGTACGGGTCTCGCGGTTGCCCAGCTCGGGATGTTCGTGGAGGTCGCGGCGCCAGGCCAGCACCTTCGGCTGCAGTGTGTGCGCCTGCGCGTCGACCTCGGGGCGCGCGTCACCGGCGCGGGCGGGCGACGCGATGGCGCCCAGGGCAAGGGTCAACGACAGGGCGAGCGGGAGGGGACGCATGCGGGACTCTCC
>JAEWNA010000044.1 GCA_023392975.1 Pseudomonadota bacterium
ATGTACGGGCGCACGGTCAGCGGCGCCTCGGTCTGGCCGATGAACACGCTGGCGCAGACGCTGGTGGTCTCGGCGCCGGAGACCTTCATCACCTTGGTGATGGCCATCGCCATCATCTTCACCACCCACTGCATCACGCCGAGGTGGTACAGCACGGCCATGAACGAGGCGAAGAAGATCACCGTCGGCAGCGCGTGGAAGATGAAGATGAAGCCGTACTTGTCCTGGTCGGCGAGGCCGCCGAGGATCATCTTCGAGCCTTCGTTGGTGAAGCCGATCAGCTTGACGAAGACCGCGCCGAGCCCCTCGAAGATCTTGCTGCCCCACGGCGTCATCAGCACGAAGGCGGCGAAGACGATCTGCAGCGCGACGCCGGTGCCGACCAGCCGCCAGTCCACCGCGCGCTTGTTGTTCGAGAACAGCCATGCGATGCCGAGCAGCACCGCCAGACCGAACAGGCCGAAGCCGATCCGCATCATCGCATCCATCCCCACTCCCCGAGCCTTCGACCAAATCCGGGCAGGGTAGGGCAGCCGGGCGGGGCGGGCAACTGGCCCGGGTCCGTTCAGCTGGAGGGCCGCGCCGATCCGGTGCCGACGGCGCGCCGGGCTCAGGTGTCCCGTGCGACCACCCGGTTGGCGCCCTCGCGCTTGGCCACCTGCAGCCGGCGGTCGGCACTGCGCAGCAGCGAGGACACGTCGGCGCCGTCCGCCGGATACGACGACAGCCCGCCGCTGAAGGTGATCTTCAGCGGCTCGCCGCCGCGCTCGGGCACGAACGGGCGTTCCGCCATCAGCTGGCGCAGGCGATCCAGCCGCTCCCAGGCGTTGCCGATCGGGCTGTTCATCAGCAGCACGAACTCCTGGCCGCCGATCCGCACCAGCCGCTCCTTCGGCTGCAGGATCTCGCGCATCGATCCGGCGATGTGGCGGACCGCGCGATCGCCGGCGAGGTGGCCGTAGGTGACGTTGACCCGCTTGAAGTCGTCGAGGTCGAGCAGGGCCAGCGTCAGTGACGTGCCTTCCTCGCGCACCGCCTCCAGCATCCGCGGCATGCGCTGCACCAGCCAGGCACGGTTGGGCAGGCCGGTGAGGCCGTCGCTGCCGGAGGATTCGATCAGGCGCTGCATGCGGTAGACGATCGTCGCGGTCAGCACGGTCATCAGCAGGATCAGCATCTGGCGCTCGACCTGCGCGCCGAGCGAGACCGTGCCGTAATCGACCGACACCAATTGCTCCGGCGCGTCGGCCGTGACGTACAGCGCCGCCACCAGCGCGCTGTTCTGCAGGATCGACAGCGCGCCGGCGTAGAGGGTCAGCCGGCCGTCGTTGCGCAGCGCGGTCATGCAGATCGAGATCAGGTAGAAGCACCAGATGATCACGCTGTTGAACGGCGCCACCGGATCGCCGATGGTCAGCAGCCCCAGCACCAGCGTGGTGGTGGTCACGTCGTAGGTGGTGGTGGCGTACGGCAGCCAGGTGTGGCGGCGGCGATTGCGCGCCAGTGCCAGCCAGATCTGCGCGCACAGGTTGATGAACACCGATGCGCCCAGGCCGATCACCAGTTCGGTGACGTTGCCGGCGCCCTGGTTGCCGATCATCGCCAGCGGCACCAGCAGCAGGGTCAGCGCCGACAGCGTCGCCCGCACCCGGGCGACCAGCAGCTCGCCGCCGGCGCCGAGGTCGAGCATCACCTCGTCCGGACGCGAGAACAGCGTCCGCGCCAGATCGCGTTTCCAGTCGCCGGTGATGCTCATGCCGCCGCGTGCCCGTGTTCGTCGATGCCACAGGATAGCGTCGCCGGTCGCGACACGCCCGTGGCGTATGATGGCCGTCCATTCGATACAGGGAGTGCATCGATGTCTCGTCGCAAGGATCGCGGGCGCCCGTTCGGCGCCGTCTTCGCCCTCTTGGCCGCCCTTGCGTTGCAGGCGGGCGTGGCCCGGGCCCAGCGTCTCGACCAGCTGTACATGCTGCAGCCGCACAACACCTACGCCCATGGTGCGCGGCTGGACCTGTGGCTGTCCGCCGGCTATCGCACCGTGGAACTGGACGTGCAGGACCAGGGCAGCTGGTGGACCGACCCGCGCGGGCCGTACGTGGCCCACGACGGCGGCCCGGTGGACAGCAACTGCCGCAGCACCGCCGATCGGCTCGGCGACTGCCTCGACGACATCGTCGCCTGGCAGGCCCTCCATCCGGGGGAACTGCCGATCGTCGTCTTCGTCGACATGAAGACCCGCTGGGACAACGCGCTGTCGGCGTGGGACGTGTCGAAGATCGACGCCCTCGACGCCTACGTCGCGACCCGCCTGGGCGCGCGCCAGTACCGCTACACGGACCTGCGCAGCGCCGTCGCCGGCGCCTCCGGCGCCACGCCGCGCGAGAAGCTGCGCTCGGCCGGCTGGCCGCAGGCGTCCTCGCTGCGCGACCGGATCGTCGTCGTCTTCACCGGCGGCCGCATCGGCGCCGTGAACCAGGGCATGGACGCGATGATCTCGTTGCGCGGCGCCGCCACCCGCGCCTTCCTGTGCCCCGACGTGGACGCGCCGGACCCGGACGAGATCTCCGGCCTTGTCGACGGCATGTCGGCCGCCGCCTCCGACCAGATGTTCTGCGCCAACGTGCATGCCGGCGACCACGACCAGCTCGTCGCGAACCGGTCCGCGCAGTACCGGCAGCTGATGCACCTGTGGGGTGCGGCCGGCGACTTCGTCAGCACCGACTACGCGCCGTCGTACATCGCGGTGGCGCACGGGGTGACCGCCGTCGGCATGGACGTGACCGACGCGCCGACCGCGACCAGCGTGTTCGTGCCGTCGTGGATCGGGTCGCTGCCGTTCGTGGGCACCCGGCGCGGCGAGCCCGGCTATTTCACCCTGCGCCCGCTGAGCGCGTCGGGGGCGCGCTGCATCGGGACCCGCAACAACGGCTACTCGAACGGCAGCCAGATCGACCAGGAGACCTGCACCGGCGGCGCCGACCAGCAGTTCGTCTACACCGCGGAAGGCCAGCTGCGGCCGCGCGGCAACAACGTCTACTGCATGGACATCTCCGGCGGCACCGCCGGCAGCGGCAAGGCCATGCACCTGTGGAACTGCGACGGCGGCGATTCGGAAAAATGGTTCCTGACCACCGACGGCCGCTTCCGCAGCCGCTCGAACACCGCCTACTGCGCGGCGGTGCCCGGCGGCGTGCTCACCACGGGCACGCAGCTGAAGACCGAGGCCTGCAGCGCCGCATCGTCGCAGCAGTTCGAACGGGTGCCGGTGGCGGACTGGGCCCAGACCAGCTTCTGAGACCAGCTTTTTGAATCCGCCGGCGGCGGGACGTCGCGTCCCGCCGCCGGTTCAGTGCGTCGCTTCCGCCGTCGGGGGCGAGGCCGCGCCGGCGTCGGCCGACAGGTTGCCCACCGACACGCCGCGTACCGCCACCCACGCCGCCAGCGCGAGGAACAGCGCCGCCGCAGCCATCCGCGCCGCCTTCAGCGGCAGCTTCGCCGCGAACCTGCTGCCCAGCGCGACCACCGGCACGTTCGCCAGCAGCATGCCGACCGTGGTGCCGAGCACCACCGGCCACAGCGTCGGCGACTTCGCCGCCAGCACGATCGTCGCGATCTGGGTCTTGTCGCCGATCTCCGCCAGGAAGAACGCGATCACCGTGGCCACGAACGCGCCGCGCGCCGGCAGCTTCTCGCCATCCTCGTCGATCTTGTCGGGCACCAGTGTCCACACGCCGATCGCGGCGAAGCTGGCGACCACGATCCAGCGCAGCGTCTCGGGTGTGAGATGCGAGGCGATCAGCGCGCCGACCCAGCCCGCCAGCGCATGGTTGAGCACGGTCGCGACGAAGATGCCGGCGATGATCGGCCAGGGGCGCCGGAAGCGCGCGGCCAGCAACAGTGCCAGCAACTGGGTCTTGTCGCCGATCTCGGCGATGGCGACGGTCAGCGTGGACACGCCGAGCGTGGAGAGGGATGTCAGATCCATGCGGAACTCCGGGGCCGGGCTTCGCGCGAAGGCGAAGGCAAACGCCGCGCAGCCCGGCCGGGAGACGCGACGCCTGCCTTCGGTCTTGCCCGCGGCCGCGTTGCGACCGTTCCGCGCCATGGCCTGCGGGCCAAGTGTGTTGACGCGGGGACCGGCCTGGGCCGGTGGGCTACTCCCCGGAGGAGGAGGCGCGCAGTGTAGCGGATCGGCGCCCGCGACGCCCGCGGGTACACTGGCCGACCCTCTCCCCGCCACGGATCGCACCATGCTCTATCGACGTCTCGGCGCCACCGGCCTGCAGGTCTCCGCGCTCGCCTTCGGCGCGTGGATGACGTTCGGCCGCCAGATCGGCCGCGGCACCGCGCGCGATCTCGTCGCGATGGCCTGGGACCACGGCATCAACCTGTTCGACAACGCCGAGGGCTACGCCGACGGCGAGGCGGAGCGGGTGATGGGCGACGTCATCGCCGACCTGCGCCTGCCACGCGACGGCTTCGCGGTGACCAGCAAGGTGATGTTCGGCTCGGCCAGCGACCCGCTGCCGATGCAGAAGGGCCTCTCGCGCAAGCACGTGCGCGACGCCTGCGACGGTGCGCTGAAACGGCTGCGCGTCGACTATCTCGACCTGTATTTCTGCCATCGCCCCGACCCCGACACACCGGTCGAGGAAACCGTGTGGGCGATGGACGCCCTGATCCGCCAGGGCAAGGTGCTGTACTGGGGCACGTCCGAATGGCCGGCGGCGATGATCCGCGAGGCGGCGCGGATCGCGAAGCAGCACGACCTGCACCCGCCGTCGATGGAACAGCCGCAGTACAACCTGCTGCATCGCGAGCGCGTCGAGCTGGAATACGCGCCGCTGTACGCCGAACTCGGGCTCGGCACCACGATCTGGTCGCCGCTGGCCTCGGGGCTGCTCACCGGCAAGTACGACGCCGGCATGCCGGCCGACGCGCGGCTGGGCCTGGAAGGCCAGGGCTGGCTGCAGCGGATGGTGGTGGGCCCGGAGGACGCCGACCGCCCCGGCCGCGCGCGTCGTTTCGTCGCGATCGCGGAGGAACTGGGCGTGCCGCCGGCGCCGCTGGCGATCGCCTGGTGCCTGCGCAACCGGCACGTCTCCAGCGTGCTGCTCGGTGCGAGCCGGCTGGAGCAGCTGCGGCAGAACCTCGACGCATTGGACCTGCTGGCGACCGTCGAGGACGCCGCGTGGCGTCGGATCGAGGCCGCGACCGCCTGAGGGCGAGGGTCTCGGAGTTCGCTTGACTCGCAAATGATAATCATTATCATTCGTCTCGTCGCTGACGGAGCCGAATGCCGATGTCGTCGAAAACAGGATTGTCGACCGCCACGCGGGACGGCGCGCTCGATGCCGCTGCCGCGCCGAAGATGGGCGGCGTTCCCGTGATGGACAGCCTGCAACTGCTGCAGGGCGGGCGCGAAGTGCTGATCCTCCATGGCGGCGATTGCTACCGCCTGCGCCACACCCGGAACGACAAGCTCATCCTGACGAAATGACCTGATCCATCGAATCCCCGCGTCGCACGCCGGCGACGCGATCGCCCTCTCCTCCAGGCACGCAAGCCACCGGGTCGTCCCGGACGCCAGCCGCCTTGTGTTCTCCCGATCACGAGCCCGCCATGCGTCCGCACCCGCTGCCCCACGCGCTGTCCCTCGCGCTGTTCCTCTCTCTCCTGCCGGCGGCGATCGCGCATGCCGCCGATGCCGATGCGCCGGACGGCGCCGATGCCGACGTGCTTGATCGCATCGTCGTGATCGGCACTCTCTCGCCGCATTCCGTGGCTGATGTGCCCGGCACGGTGGACGCCATCGACCGCGGCGAGATGGACGACCGCCTCGTCCACGACCTCAAGGACCTCTTCCGCTACGAGCCCGGGTTGTCGGTGGGGTCGTCGTTCGGCCGCTTCGGGCTGGGCGACCTCCGCATCCGCGGCCTCGGCGGCAACCGCGTGCGGATCGAGACCGACGGCATCCCGGTCGCCGACGCCTTCAGCATCGGGAGCTATTCGAACGCGAACCGCAACTTCGTCGATCTCGACACTCTGAAGCAGGTCGAGGTGCTGCGCGGCCCGGGCAGTGCGCTGTACGGGTCGGACGCACTCGGCGGTGTCGTCGGGTTCCGGACCAAGGATCCGGAGGACTACCTGGTCGACGGTGCGCGCAGTCGCGTCGGCCTCAGGCTCGGCTACGAAGGCGATTGGGACGGCCTGTTCGGTGGGGCGACGATTGCCGCCGGCGGCGAACGCTGGTCGTGGCTGATGGTCGCCAATCATCGCCAGGGGCATGAGCAGGAGAACCAGGGGCGCGATGACAGCGACGGCACCCTGCGCACCGCGGCCAATCCGCAGGCACGCGACGGGCGCAGCCTGCTCGCCAAGCTGGTCTACGCGCCCGCCGCGAACCAGCGCCTGCGCCTGACGGTGGAAGGCAACGAGGACGCGACCGACACGGACGTGCGCAGCGGCCTCGGTTACTCGCCGCTGACCGGCGCGACGGTGCTGGCGCTGACCGGCGACGACCGCCAGCGGCGCACGCGCGTGTCGCTCGACCACGAGATCGACGACATCGGTGCGGGCTGGGCGGATGCCCTGCGCTGGTCGGTCTACCGGCAGGACAGCGACACCGTGCAGGACACCGACGAGACGCGGCGGAGTGCGGCCGGCGCGATGCAGCGGCGGCAGCGGAGGTTCGACTTCGACCAGCGCACGGTCGGGGCCAGGATGCGGGTCACCCGTGCGTTCGCCAGCGATCCGGCGACGCATACGCTGACGTGGGGGCTCGACGTGGCCCGCACCGAAACCCGGCAGCGGCGCGATGGGCTGGCGACCGATCTCGCGACCGGGGCGGCCACACCGGTGATCCTGCCGGACGTGTTCCCGGTCCGCGATTTCCCGAACAGCACGACGACCAACACGGCGCTGTTCGCCCAGGACGAGATCGCGTTCGGCGATGGCGCCTTCCGGCTCGTGCCGGCGCTGCGGGTGGACCGGTACGCACTGCGGCCGGAGGTCGATGCGATCTTCGCCGGCGACAACCCGGGCGTGGCGGTCGTCGACCTGACCGAAACCAGCGTCTCGCCCAAGCTCGGCGCGGTGTGGCGCTTCGCGCCGGCGTGGTCGCTGTACGGCGGCTATGCCCGCGGCTTCCGCGCACCGCCCTATGCCGACGTCAACATCGGCTTCACCAACCTGGCCTTCGGCTACACCGCGATCGCCAATCCGGACCTCAAGCCGGAAACCAGCGACGGCCTCGAAGCGGGCCTGCGCTACGCCGGCGATGCCGCGTGGTTCGCGTTCTCCATCTACGACAACCGCTACCGCGACTTCATCGAGTCGTTGCGCTTCATCGGCGTGAACGACGCCGGGCTGCAGGTGTTCCAGTCGCAGAACGTGGCCGACGCACGGATCCGCGGCGCGGAATGGAAGGGCGGCGTCGACTTCGGCCGGCTCGCGCCTCGCCTCGCCGGCTGGTCGCTGCGCGGCGCCGCGGCCTGGGCACACGGCCAGGACCGGACCGACGATCGCCCGCTGGACGGCATCGATCCGCTGCGCGGCAGTCTCGGCGTCGCGTACGCGCGCGATGCCTGGGGCGTCGAACTCGCCGGCGCGTTCGCCGGCCGCAAGCGTCGTGTTTCGGACGACAGCCTGTACCGGCCCGCCGGCTACGGCATCTGGGACCTGCTCGCGCACTGGCGCTTCGCCCCGGGCGCGCGCGCCGACATCGGCGTGTTCAACCTCGGCGACAAGCGCTACACCGACGGGGCCGACGTGCCCGGCGTGGCCGCGACCAGCACGACGCTGGACCGCTATACCCGGCCGGGGCGCACGCTGGCCGTCAATCTGTCGTTCGAATGGTGATCGCGATGGATGTCGGGCCGCGGGCCGCACGCGCGATGCTGCCGACGCCGGCGCAGCTGGCCGCGCTGCGTTGCGCGCTCTGCGTCTACCCGAGCGGCGTATCCGACGCGCTCTCCGGCTGGCGCTGCGCGGCACGCGCGGAAACCGGCGCTGCGGTCGACGACATCGGCGCGCGCGAGTGGATCGCGTTCCTCGACACGGGCGGTCGCTGCCGCACGCGCTTGTACCTGCTGCCCGACAGCGACTTCCTGGCGTGGGAAACGGTGACGTCCGGGCTCCCGCCCTGCGCCGAGGCGCCCGCCGCACCGCTGCCTTCGCTGTGCCGGCGGCTGGATGCGCGCATGCATGCCGGACGCTGGCGCGCGGTGGTACTCGGTCTGCGCGTGAGCCGTTGCGGTGGCGCCTGGACCCTGCAGGCCGTGCCGACGCCGTTGTCTTCGATCGGTTTGCGTGTCGCCCGGGCGATCGTCCGCTGCGAGGCCGCGGAACCGATGCTGACGCTGCCGCGCGACGTGCCGATCGGTGATGCGTCGCGCCGCCGGCACCTGGCGGCGGTCGCCGGTGCCGCGGACGAATGCTTTTCCCGGACATCACGACGAGGTCTCCCATGATCCGACCCCTTGCTCCCGACCCTGTTGCGACGAAGGCCCTGGCGCCACGGCCTCTTGCGCCACGCCCCCTCGCCCCCCGGGCGCGAGCGTTCGCGCCGATCGCCTTCCTGTGCGCTTTCGCCGCTGCCGCGACGGCGACGGCTGCGGCCGACGCACCGGCAGACCCGGCCCGCGACCACGCTGCGATCCTGGCGATGCGCGGCGAGTACCTCGTCGACTTCGATTTCGCCGAAACCGTGGTCCTCGCGCCCGGCTATGCGCGCAAGCCGGCGATGCACAGCGGCGGCAACGAGGTCGTGATCGTGGTCGAGGACACGCCGACGAAGGTCGTGCTCCAGCATCTGCTGGTGTCCGACGATGGCGGCCACGTGACCAAGCACTGGCGCCAGGACTGGGCCTACGAAGCGCCGAGCCGGTTCGAGTTCAGCGCCGACCGGACCTGGGTCGTGCGGCCGCTGTCGCCGACGCTCACCCGCGGCGCGTGGACGCAGTGCGTGTACGAGGTGAGCGATGCGCCGCGCTATTGCGGCACGGGGCGCTGGGAGCACCGCGGCGGCGTGTCGACCTGGACTTCCGACCGCGGCTGGCGGCCGCTGCCGCGCCGGGAATACACCAAGCGCAGCGACTACGACGCGATCGAGGCGGTGAACCGGCACACGGTGGTGCCCACGGGCTGGACCCACGAGCAGGACAACGCCAAGGTCCTGCGCGCCGCGGCGGAGGGGGTGCCGCGGTGGCTGGTGCGCGAGACCGGCTTCAACGATTACCGCAAGGCCGAGGGCTTCGATTTCGGCCCGGCCTACCGCTACTGGGACAAGACCCGCGACTACTGGGCGCAGGTGCGCGCGCGCTGGGACCGTGCGCTGGCCGGAGGCGGCCTGCACCTGAAGACCGGGATCGACGGCATGGCGATGATCGTGCCGCTGTTCGATCAGGCCGAACGCCGGGAATCCGGCGCGCCGGTGCCCGAGCAGGAGATCGATGCGGTGTTCGCGCGCTGGGTCGAGCCGGCAGCGTCGATGGCATCGCCGCCGCGTTGAACGGGTCTGCCGATCCGGTGCATGGATCGGCGGCTCGGCGACACGATCGGCAGCGGAAGCCGGCCGCCCGACGCTGTGTTTCCGCATGCGGATTCGCTGCCGCGGCTGCGGGACCTGCACATGGACGAGGGCGACGCGATCGTCGCCTTCCTGCAGACCCCGCGATGGCTTCCGTGCCGCGTCGCCCCTGCGGCGACGCGGCGGATCCCGACGCGATCAATCCACGCGCGGCGGCGGTGGCGGAAGCGGCGGCTGCGGCGCTTCCGGCGCCATGCCGGCCTTTTCCGGCATGGCGGGGACCGGAGGCATCGACGGGAGCGGCGCCATCGGCGCAATGGGCATCGCCTTCGGCACCTTGATCTTCGCCGACGCGGCCTTGCGATCGCGCAGGTAGTCCACCGGCACGACGCTGTCGGCCGGCTTGCCGCGCAGCGCGTCCATCACCGCCCGTGGCGTGTCCACCGCCTTGCCGTCGACGCGCTGGATCACGTCGCCGGGCTGCAGGTTGTCCAGCGCCGGCCCGGTGCTGAGCACCAGCACGCCCTTGTCGGTGCCGAAGTAGCGGCCGAGCTGCGCGTCGACCGACGCCAGGTTCAGCCCGTTCCAGCGGAAGGCCTCGGCGAGGCGCAGTTCGCCGCCGGGCGCACGCGGCGCGTGCACGGACATGCGCACCGGGTCGGCGCAGTTCGCGTCGCCGGCCTTGCATTCGATGCGGATCACGCGGCGCTCGACGCGGCCGTCCGCGGCCGGCGCATCGCCGTCGAACGCGAACACGTGCACGTCCCGGTCGCCCGGTGCGGGTGTCCACATCGGCGGGCCGTCCATGCCGGGTGCCGTCATCTCGATGCCGTCGGCTTCCACTTCGGTGCGGTCGCCGATGCGGCGCACGATCACGTTGCCGCCCGGACGCATCATCCCGCCATCGCTGGTGAAGATCATGATCCGCTGGTCGCGCTTCGGGGTGACGCCGACATCGGATTCCTTGCCGTCGCGGGCGTAGCGCAGTGTCACCTCCGTCTTCTCGTCGACGCCTGACAGCAGCGCACGGGCGGACTCGACGCGCGCCTCGGGCGTGGCGCCGGCGATCGGCTTGCCGCCGATGCGCAACAGGCGATCGCCGGTCTTCAGGCCGGCACCGGCGGCGGCGCCGTCCGGGGTGACGCCGGCGATGCGCACGCCGGCCTGTGCATCGGGCGCGAGCAGTACGCCGATGACGGGGCGCGCCGGCAGGCCATCGCCCGGGCCGCGGCCGAAATGCGGACCGAAGCCGGGGCCGAAGCCGGGCCCGAACCCCTGGCAACCGGTC
>JAEWNA010000111.1 GCA_023392975.1 Pseudomonadota bacterium
GGTGACGCCTCCGGCGGCGCGCCGGGATCGCGGGCCTCGGATCCGGCGCAGCCGGCGGCGAAGAGGGCGGTGGCGCAGGCGACGGACAACGGCAGCAGACGGCGATCGAGCGACATGGCGGAACTCCGGATCAGCGACAGCGGCGGCTTCGGCGATCGAACTCGCGGACGAAGGCGCCGCCTTCGGGATAGGTTTCGTGGATCTCCCGGGCGAGGAGGTCCAGCGCTTCGGGACCGCCACCGTACCCCGGTTCGCGGCAGTGTTGCAGCGCCAGGGCGGTCGCCGCCAGCCATGCGGTCTTGCGCAGTTCAGGGTCGGACTGCGGCAGCCGGGTCAGCGTGTCCAGTGTCGCCAGCGCCTCGACCGGCGGCGGCGTCTCGTCCGCGGCCTCCGGCGGCGGCGCGTCCAGTTCGAACAGCGCTTCCGACAGCTCCGCGCGCCGCGTGTGCGGGTGCGCGGGGCCGTAGCCCGCGCGGGTGCTCGCGACCGCGGCCGCCAGCGTGGTGCGCGCGGCGTCGCGCGCGCCGAGCGCGGCCTGCACCTCGCCGATCAGGCGATCGGTGTCGCCGACCAGCGGATGGCGTTCGCCGAGGCTGGCGACGCGCAGGCGGCGCGATTGCTGCAGCAGCGGCAGCGCCTCGCGGTCGCGACCGAGGTCGTGCAGCACCATTGCCTTGTTGAACAGCACGCCGGGGTACAACGGCGATGCCGCCACCTTGCGCAGCACCGACAGCGCCTGGTCGAGGTGGCGTAGCGCGCGGCCACCGTCGCCCAGCTCCCAGGCCACGATGCCCAGGCTGTTGTCGTTGCGCGCGGTGTCGACATGGTTGCGGCCCACCCGCGCGACCAGCCAGCGCTGGGCTTCGGTGAAGGCGTCGTCGGCCTCGCGCAGGCGGCCGAGATCGACGTGGATCGCGGCCAGCTGGCGGCGCGCGTCGAGGGTGGCGCGGTTTTCCTCGCCGCGCAGGTCGAGGGCGAGGGTCAGCGCGTCGTGGCAGTCGCGTTCGGCCAGCACGAGGTCGCCGGACAGCCGCTCCAGGTCGCACAGGCGCCGGTGCAGGTCGATCGCCAGCGGGTGGCGGTTGCCTGCGGTCGCCTGCAGCTGCGCCAGGGCGTTGCGGAACCCCTGCAGCGCCCGCGCGGTGTTGCCGGCGTCGCTGTCGAGGTCGGCGAGGTCGGCGAGGTTCTCGACCACGCCGGGGATGTCGTCCAGGGTGTTGCGGCGCACTTCCAGCGAGCGCTGGAACAGCAGCCGTGCCACCTTGGTCCGGCCCTGCACGCGCTGGCAGCGGCCGAACTCCGAGTAGAAATCCGCGGCCTGCACCGGCAGCTGGCGCTGTTCGCCGCGGGCCAGTTCCTCCAGCGGGCCGAGCCGCGCCACGCAGGCTTCCGGCTTGCCGAGCAGGCGCAGCGTGCGGCCGTAGTCGGTGGCGGCGCCCAGGCGCAGGCTGTCGGGCACGTGTTCGAGGTTGCGCAGCAGCACGTCCTGCGACTTGAGCAGGCGCTCGGCCTCGCGGTAGTCGCCCAGGCCCAGGCGCAGGCGTGCCAGCACGCCGAACAGTTCGGCCCGCGCCTGGGGCTGGGTCGCCAGTTCGCGATTGCCGCGCTGCTCGCCGGCCTCCAGCAGTTTGCGCACGTCCAGCGGACCGGCGTTGTCGCGGCCGCCGGCCTGTTCGAACAGGCCGGTGACGAAGTTCTGCAGCGCCTGCGCGCGGGTGGCTTCGCGCACCGCCTGCCGCGCCTGCCAGGTCACCAGCACCAGCGCGGTGGTGAGCACGACCAGCACCAGCGCCGTGGTCGCCAGCGCCCAGCGGTGGCGATGCACGAACTTCTGGGTGCGATAGGCCATGCTCTGCGGCCGCGCGAGCACCGGCTTGCCTTCCAGGTAGCGGTTGAGGTCCAGCGCCAGCGCTTCGACCGACGGATAGCGGTGCTCGGGGCGCTTCTGCAGCGCCTTCAGCGCGATGTTGTCGAGGTCGCCCGCGATCTGCTTCGCGCGCCGGCGCAGGCCGGCCATGCGCGAGGGATCGCTGTCGACCTCGCGCAGCAGGTTGGCCGACGGCTTCTGCGGATCGGCGACGAGGATCGCCTCCTCCCACTCGGCGTCGCTCTGGCGCTTGAGCCGGTAGGGCTTGGTCTCGGCCAGCAGTTCGTACAGCACCACGCCCAGCGAGTAGACGTCGGTCATGGTGGTGACCGGCTCGCCGCGGATCTGCTCCGGCGCGGCGTAGTGCAGGGTGAAGGCGCGGACCTCGGTGCGGGTGTGCTCGCGGCCGGGTTCCGGGCCGTCCAGCAGCTTGGCGATGCCGAAGTCCAGCAGCCGCACTTCGTCCAGCGGCGTGACCAGGATGTTCGACGGCTTCAGGTCGCGATGGACGATGAGGTTGGCGTGGGCGTGGCTCACCGCCTCGCACACCTGCAGGAACAGCTTCAGCCGCGCCTCGATGCCGAGGTCGTGCGCGCGGCACCAGTCGGTGATCGCCTCGCCCTCGACGTACTCCAGCGCGAGATACGGCTGGTTGTCGCTGCTGATGCCGGCGTCGAGCAATCGTGCGATGTGCGGATGGCCGAGGCGGGCGAGGATCTGGCGCTCGCGGGTGAAGCGCTGGCGCAGGTTGGGGTCGGCCAGCCCGGGCCGCAGCAGCTTGAGCGCGACGCGGCGCTGGTACAGGCCGTCGGCGCGGCGCGCCAGCCAGACCTGGCCCATGCCGCCCTCGCCCAGCAGCCGGTCCAGCTTGTACGGGCCGATCGCGCTGTCCGGCTTGGCCATCGGCGGTGGCGTGACCAGCGGCTCGGCGAGGAAGTCCTCGTGCTCGTCCTCCAGCGCCAGCAGGTCCTCCAGCTCTTGCGCCAGCGCCGGATCGTCCTCGCGCAGCGCCGCCAGCCGGTCCTTGCGGGCTTCGGCGTCGAGTTCGATCAGCGCATCGAGCAGCGGCGACAGGCGCTGCCAGCGTTCGGCGTCCATCGCGTCCCGGGAAAGCGGCGTGGAGGGTCGGCCCTATCGTCGCCCGGGCCGGACGAGTGGGCAACCGCCGGTCAGCGTTCGCCCTCGGGGCCGCCGAGGGAAGCCAGCAGGAACAGCCGCGCCTTCTGCCAGTCGCGGCGGATGCTGCGTTCGGAGCGCTGCAGCAGTTCGGCGATCTCCTGTTCGGAGAGGCCGGCGAAGTAGCGCAGCTCCACCACCTGGGCGAGCTTGGCGTCGACCCCGGCGAGCTTGGTCAGCGCGGTGTCCAGGCCGAGCATGTCCTCGTCCAGGCGCAGGCCGCCTTCGACGTCGTCCGGCAGTTCGGTCACGCGGTGCAGGTCGCCGCCGCGCTTCTGGGCGAGGCGCTGGCGGGCGTAGTCGACCACGACGCTGCGCATCGCCGAGGCGGCGTAGGCGAAGAAGTGCGCGCGGTCGTCGAAGCGCACGTCGCGGCGGCCGATCAGCTTGAGGTAGGCCTCGTGCACCAGCGCGGTCGCGTCGAGCGTCTGCCCGTACTGCCCCGCCAGCTGGCGCCGCGCCATCGCGTGCAGCTCGTGGTAGAGCGTGCCGAGCACGCGATCCAGCGCGGCGCGGTCGCCGCCACGGGCCGCGTCCAGCCACTGGGTGATCTCGGCGGGTTGCTGGGCTTGATCGCTCATGGACGGGAAGCTCGGGGGCGCCGACGGTCGGAGGCCGACTATACCGTGCCCCGGCGGTTCAGCGCTGGCAGTGCCCGCACCAGACGGTCGCCCGCTGCGCCAGCAGCGCCTGCTTGAGCGGCCGTCCGCACTTCGGGCAGGGTTCGCCGCCGCGGCCGTAGGCCGACAGCTCCTGCTCGAAGTAGCCCGGCGCACCGTCCGGGCTGAGGAAGTCGCGCAGCGTGGTGCCGCCGCGCTCGATCGCGTAGGCGAGGATGCGGCGGATCTCGTGCGCGATCGCGTGGTAGCGCTCGCGCGAGACCTTGCCTGCCGCGCGCAGCGGCGACACGCCCGCGGCGAACAGTGCCTCGGCCGCATAGATGTTGCCGACGCCAACGACGATCTTCTGGTCCATCAGGAACGCCTTCACCGGCGCGCTGCGCCCGCGGCTGCGTTCGAACAGGTAGTCTCCATCGAAGTCGTCGGACAGCGGCTCCGGCCCGAGGCCGCGCAGGAGTTCGTGCGTCTCGCCGGGCGGCTGCCACAGCAGGCTGCCGAAGCGGCGCGGATCGTTGAAGCGCAGCACCTTCGGCGCGGCGCGGCCCTTGCGTCCGCTCGACACGCCTTCGATCAGCAGGTCGACGTGGTCGTGCGCCTGCACCGGCGTGTCCGCCGGCAGCACGCGCATGCTGCCGGACATGCCGAGGTGCCACAGCGCGGTGCCGGCGTCGGTGTCCATCAGCAGGTACTTCGCGCGCCGCCGGATGCCGGCGATGCGTTGCCCCGGCAGCAGCGTCTCGATCTCGCGCGGGATCGGCCAGCGC
>JAEWNA010000279.1 GCA_023392975.1 Pseudomonadota bacterium
GAACCACCAGTGGTCGAAGGGCTGGGCGTTCGAGCGCGCGTTCGGCGACCACGTGCAGGCGCACGTGGCCGCGGACCTGCACTACTACTCGCTGCTGCGTCCGCTGAGCGAGCTCGCGGTCGCGCGCCAGTTCGCGAAGACCGATCGCTACGACGCGCATTTCTCCAGCTGCAACCGCAATTTCCACATCCTCGGCGAACGCCCGGCCAGCCGCTGGTGCGGCGTCTGCCCGAAGTGCCACTTCGTGTTCCTCGCGCTGGCGCCGTTCATGCCCAAGCCGCGGCTGGTCGGCATCTTCGGCCGCAACCTGCTGGACGACCCGGGACAGATTCCGGGCTACGACGCGCTGCTGGAATTCCGCGACCACAAGCCGTTCGAGTGCGTGGGCGAGGGCCGCGAATCGCGGGCGGCGATGGCCGCGCTGGCCGAGCGGCCGGAGTGGCGCGAGGACGAGATCGTCGAACGCTTCGCCCGCGAGATCCTGCCGCAGCTGACCGATGGCGACCTGTCGATCGCGCCGCTGCTGGTCCTCGACGACGAACATCGCGTCCCCGCCGCGCTGTGGGAGCGCCTGCGTGCGCATTTCGCAGCTTGAGGGCCAGCGCGTCGCGCTCTGGGGCTGGGGCCGCGAGGGCCGCGCCGCCTGGTGCGCACTGCGCCGGCGCCTGCCGTCGCTGCCGCTGACGCTGTTCTGCTCCGAGGCCGAAGCCGCCGATGCGCAGGCGCTGGGCGATCCGCTGCTGGCGACCGAGACGGTGGTCGATGCCGACCGGCTGTCGCGGTTCCACATCGTCGTCAAATCGCCGGGCATCAGCCCGTACCGGCCCGAGGCGGTGGACGCCGCGGCGCGCGGCACGGCGTTCCTCGGCGGCACCGCGCTGTGGTTCGCCGAACGTCCCGGGGCGCGCACGCTCTGCGTCACCGGCACCAAGGGCAAGAGCACGACGACCTCGCTGCTCGCCCACCTGCTGCGCGCCGGCGGCCACCGCACCGCCCTGTGCGGCAACATCGGGCTGCCGCTGCTGGAGCTGCTCGACGTCGAATCGCCGCCCGAGTTCTGGGCGATCGAGCTGTCGAGCTACCAGACCCGCGACATCGCGGTGTCGGGCGTGCGGCCGGAGATCGCGGTCGCGACCAACATCTATCCCGAGCACCTGGACTGGCACGGCAGCGAGGCGCGCTACGTCGCCGACAAGCTCGCGCTGCTCACCGTCGCGGCGCCGCGGATCGCGGTGCTCAATGGCGAGGATCCGACGCTGTCCGTGCTCCAGCTGCCGGACAGCGAAATACGCTGGTTCGGCCGTCCGGATGGCTGGCACCTGCGCGGCGACGTGCTGCATCGGGGCGATCGGGCGGTGTTCGACACCCGCGACGTGCCGCTGCCGGGTCGCCACAATCGCTCGAACCTCTGCGGCGTGCTGACCGCGATCGAGGCGCTGGGGCTGGATGCCGTCGCGCTCGCGCCGCATGCGGCCAGCTTCGCGCCGCTGCCGCACCGGCTGCAGACGCTGGGCACACGCGACGGCCTGACCTGGGTCAACGATTCGATCAGCACCACCCCGCACGCCACGCTGGCCGCGCTGGACTGCTTCCGCGACCGCCGCGTCGCGGTGCTGCTCGGCGGCCACGATCGTGGGCTGGACTGGCGCGACTTCGCCGACGCCATCCGCGCTGTGCCTCCGGCAGCCGTCGTGACACTGGGCCAGAACGGCCCGAAGATCCACGCGCTGCTGGCGCCGGTGGCGCAGGCGACCGGCTTCGCCCTGGCGGAGGCCGACGGCCTGCCCGCGGCCGTCGCGGAGGCGCGACGCCTGCTGGGCGGCGAGGGCGCGGCCGAGGGGGTGATCCTGCTGTCGCCGGGCGCCCCGAGTTTCGGCGCCTACCGCGACTACACCGAACGTGGACGCCATTTCGCCGCGCTCGGCGGCTTCGATCCGGACGCCATCGCCACCATCCCCGGGCTCGGCATCGGCTGAACGTGGCGTCCCGACCGACGGCCGTCGCCTCGTGCAGCGGAAACCGTCGCGGAATCCGGGTAGGCTGGTCGTCCTCCCCTGACATGGAGTTGGTCCCATGCGCTTCCTGCGTCGCGCGGCGCCCCTCGCCGCACTCCTCCTCTCGCTGCTGCTGTCGATGCCCGCCTTCGCCGCCATGCAGGCCAAACCGGTCGAATGGAAGCAGGGCAAGCTGCGTTTCAGCGGCTATCTCGTCTACAACGACGCCAACGCCACCAAGCGTCCCGGCCTGGTGATGGTGCCTGACTGGAAGGGCGTCACCCCCACTTCGGTCGAGAAGGCCAAGCAGATCGCCTCCGCCGGCTACGTGGTGCTGGTCGCCGACGTCTACGGCAAGGGCGTACGCCCGAAGGACGACAAGGCCGCCGGCGCCCTCGTCGCCAAGCTCTACCAGGACCTGCCGGGCCTGCGCGGCCGCGCCGCCGCCGCGCTCGACATGCTGCGCAGCCTCGCCAACAGCGCGCCCATCGACACCGATCGCATCGGCGCCGTGGGCTTCTGCTTCGGCGGCAAGACCGTGCTCGAACTGGCCCGCAGCGGCGCCGACATCGCCGGCGTGGTCACCTTCCACGGCGGGCTCGACACCACGCTGCCGGCGGAATCCGGCGCGCTCAAGGCCAGCCTGCTGGTGCTGAACGGCGCCGACGACAAGTACGTGCCGGCCGAGCAGATCCAGGCCTTCGAGAACGAGATGACGTCGGCCGGTGCGGACTGGCAGTTCGTGAACTTCGCCGGCGCCGTCCACTGCTTCGCGCTGGAATCCGCCAACAGCCCGCCGGGCTGCGTCTACAACGAGCGCGCCGCCAAGCGGGCGTTCTCGATGATGAACCTGTTCTTCCACGAGCGTTTCAATCCCTGAAGCGCAAGCGGGCATGACGGGGAGAGCGGTCTTCGGGCCGCCGCCTGTTCCATCGAAGCATGCAGCGGCCTAAAGGTCGCTCCATCGAAAAGGGCCCGGCGTCGTGCGGGCCCTTTCTTTCATCTCCGGGTCGCGCGCTTCGCCGCTTCGACCGCGCCGACGATCGCCGCCTGCGCCTGCGGGCTGTTCTTCCAGCACGTCGCTCCGAGCATCGCCGCGACCTGCGCCACGATGTCCTCGGGTTGCGTCGCCGCCAGCGCGGCGAGCGAGTCGATCCCGACCTGTTCGAGGCGATCGACCACGGTCGGCCCCACGCCCTTCACCGACAGCAGCGTCTCGCGTTCATGCGCCGGGAACGGCATGGTCGGACTCAGTGGTCCCGTCCAACCGCATACCGCGCCAGGCCGCGCAGCGCGGCCACCGCGTCGTTGTCGTCGAGGCCGTCCAGCGCGCGCTCGGCGGCGTCGGCGTAGTCCTCGGCGCGACGGCGGCTGTAGGCGATGCCGCCGGTGGCCTCGATCGCGGCCAGCACGTCCGGCATCGCCTCGACTTCGCCGGCCTCGACGATCGCGCGCAGGCGCTCGCGGGTCGCGGCATCGCAATGCGCGATCGCGTGGATCAGCGGCAGGGTCGCCTTGCCCTCGGCAAGGTCGTCGCCCAGGTGCTTGCCCAGCGCGGTCTCGTCGGCGCTGTAGTCCAGCACGTCGTCGGCGATCTGGAAGGCGTAGCCCAGGGCCAGCCCGTAGTCGTGCAGGCGCCGCTGCGTGGCCTCGTCGGCGCCCGCGAGCAGCGCGCCGAGTTGTGTCGCAGCGGCGAACAGCACCGCGGTCTTGCGCTCGATCACCTTCAGGTAGGCCGGCTCGTCGGTGTCCGGGTTGCGCACGTGCAGCAACTGCAGCACTTCGCCCTCGGCGATGGCGTTGGTGGTGTCGGCGAGCAGCTTCATCACCGGCAGGCGCTCCAGCTCGACCATCAGCTGGAAGCTGCGCGAGTACAGGAAGTCGCCGACCAGCACGCTCGCGGCGTTGCCGAACAGCGCGTTGGCGGTCTTGCGGCCGCGGCGCAGGTCGGATTCGTCGACCACGTCGTCGTGGAGCAGGGTGGCGGTGTGGATGAACTCGACCACGGCCGCCAGCTGGTGCGCGTCGGGGCCGCGATGGCCCAGCGCTTGGGCCGCGAGCAGCAGCAGCATCGGCCGCAGGCGCTTGCCGCCCGCGGCGATGATGTGCTCGGCGACCTGGTTGACCAGCACCACGTCCGAGGCCAGCCGGCGTCGGATCAGGGCGTCGACCGCGGCCATGTCGGCGGCGGCGAGGGCCTGGATGGCGGGCAGGTCGAGCGCGGGGGTCGCCGAGGTCGCGTGCATGGGGGGTCCTGACAGGCGGAACGCGCATTATAAGTGCCGGCGCCCGCCCCACGCCTCGGGGAACTCCGACCCCGCGGCGCGGGGAACCCCGATTCCGTGACGCCCGGCTATAATCCACAGTCCTGTGCCACACCACGGCACATCGGCAGGTACGTTCATGGCACGCGGCATCAACAAGGTCATCCTCGTCGGCAACCTGGGCGACGATCCCGAAACCAAGTACACCCAGGGCGGCATGGCGGTGACGACGATCCGGCTCGCGACCACCAGCGTTCGCAAGGATCGCGAAGGCAACCAGCAGGAACGCACCGAGTGGCATCGCGTGAAGTTCTTCGGCAAGCTCGGCGAGATCGCCGGCGAGTACCTGCGCAAGGGTTCGCAGGTCTACGTCGAAGGCTCGATCCGCTACGACAAGTACACCGGCCAGGACGGCGTCGAACGCTACTTCACCGACATCATCGTCGACGAGATGCAGATGCTCGGCGGCCGCGGCGATGGCGGCGGCGGTGGCGGTGGCGATCGTCCGGCGCGTGCCCCACGCTCCGAGGGCAGTGGCGGTGGCGGCTACGGTGGTGGTGGCCAGCGCAGTGGTGGGGGTTCTGGTGGCGGCTACGGCGGCCAGCGCTCGCAGTCCGCGCCCAGCAGCCCGCCGCCGATGGACGATTTCTCGGACGACGACATTCCGTTCTGAGCGATCCGTTCCGATCGGCGCGATTCGAGCGTCAAGCGACACCCCGAACGCCGGCCTCGTGCCGGCGTTCGCGTTCCGGGCGTCGGTGCGGCGTCAGTCGCGGTCCTCGCCGATGTTCACGCTGAATTCGCAGACCGTCGCCGGCGACTTCAGCATGCCCGGGTCGTCGCTGCCGAACGGGCTGTCGCCCGAGGGGTAGTCGTCCGGCACCGACTCTGGCGGGCAGAGCCGTACCGGGCCGCCGCCGCCGTTCGCCGCGGCGAGCTTGCCCTCGCGCCAGTCGGTGATCGCGCCGCCATAGTCCCAGTCGAATCCCAGGAATTCGAACGGCTTGCCGTTCATCGCCTGAAGTTCCTTGCTGGTGAGACCGATGCGGATGCCGTCGGCGCGCTGCCAGGGACTGTCCTCCGCATCGATCCGCAGCGACGCGGGATGCGTGTCGCCCTCGTCGAGGAACACGTCGATCCGGCGCTTCGCGTCGCCTGGATACAGCACCCAGCCCGGGAAGGTCTCGCCCTCGGCGCCATCGAGTTCCCGTGCGACCACGTTCGCGGCGCCCAGGCGCGCCTGCGCGCTCGCGAGGGTGTCGTCGGGCAGCAGCAGTGTTTCGAGCGTGGCGGCTGTGGGCGCGGGCGTTGCGTCCGTGGGCGGCGCTGTGGGTGAGGGCGATGCCCGGGGCGCGGTGGGCGCGGGCGACGCGCCGGGTTGCGAGGCGTCGATAGGCGTGGCAGCGGGCGGCTCGCTGCCGCCGCAGGCGCACAGCATCAGGAGGACCAGCGAGGGCGGCAGCAGGCGGGCGTGCATGGCGATGGCCTCGTTCAGCGTGGTGGATCGGGCGATCGTACCGGGCCGACGTGATGGCGTGTGCGAAGGACGGGTAGGTTGGCATGACGATCACGCCCGTCGTATTCGCCTGTCGCTGGAAATTCCCGATATCCTCTCGGATAGCCCAAGCATCGTAGGGTAGGCCCTGGCCCACCATCACGACATCTCCGTCTCGGTGCGACTTCTGCGAAGCCTGTTCCAACCGCGGGGCGTTGGCATCCAGTCGGACAAAATGGTGGGCCAAGGGCCCACCCCACGCGCTACAAGCTATGCATGGCCGAGCCAGTTGTAGGTGTCATGTTGTCGGTGTCCACACCAAAGGCAAGTGACATACATCTCCTGATCCAGATTTGGCCCGCTGCGTGGATATGGAATTTTCGAAACGCAACCGTAGCGGATCTTGCTGCAGGAGCCTTTACATAGAAACCTGATTCTGTGCGAGAGAGGGGCTCTGGCTGCGTACCGTGGAACCGCCATTTATTTCTCCTGTGAGCTTTCGCGCCTGAAATAATCAGCGCAGCAAAGCCGCATCGGCTCGATTCAACTTTTGGATGTTGCCACGTTGAATTTTATGCTCTGTGGCGGGCCTTGAGCCGCCTTGCGCTTTTGAATGAATTGTTAGCCGCCGGCCGAAGCCCTGCCGCGCGAGACTCTTGCAGGCAGGACAAACAAGAAATCTGCAAGCGCTTTAGCGAAATCAATGACACGGTCTGCGTCAACGCTAGTGGGGAGGGAGAAATTGCCGTCAGCATGCCTTTGACCATTGGCCTCGAGGCGGACGTCGTGCGCCCATGCCGCCATATCGCTGGTGATAAGGTGGTCTGCTGCGGCCCTATCTATGCGACTAAAGAGGCTCCCGGCATCGTACCCCTTTGCTTTGAGCATTGCGTCGACGGAGCTTGCTGCAAGCATGACCGCGCCAGCAGGCGCATGACGGGAGTTCATGGCTTGCAAGAGGTATTCGCGCGCGGTGCCGGGAACAGTCTCATCCACATTGGACATGGCGGGGAAAATAGCAAGGACTCGATCATCCAGTACGCTGGCATAGGCAAGGATTGCCCCGCCGCATCTTCGACACACGTAGACTCCCCAATGGCGGGGATTTGAGCCATCAACTGCTTTTGTTTTCATGTTGTGTGTAAGCGGCAACGTCGGGCTGTCCACTCCGCAATGTGAGCAACGCATCAAGTCGAGCTGTCCTATCAACCGCATGAAAAATTTCCTAGTGGCTAACACATCAGATAAGCCGCCCAGTAGTGGGGCGGCAGCCATGTAAAACGGTGGTTCTTGACGCGTGGCTGCCGCCACGACAGGTGTTGGCTCGAATCAATCGCTAGGCAGCGGTCGACAGAAATTTTCCGCGAATCGTGATTTTCGCTTGAGCTTGCCCAATGATATGCCCATGAGCAATAAAGTCGTTGCCGCCTGACGAATTTCCGCTAAGCTCCAAGACGAATTCCTTGAGTGGGCCAAAGACGGAAGGTACGGAGGGATTCCATTGCTTGATCGTCAAAATGGAGCTGAACTGAGCGCCATCTTCCCTCTTGGAGCCGGTGTAAATATATCCGTGATCGCCACCATTTACAGCGGTGCCTTTGAAAACAGCAATGCCTTCACCGAAATCGTTGGAGTTTGATGAGAACGTGACGCGATAGATTCCATCAACCATGGGGATGCCTCCTTTGTTGAAACGCTAATTAATCATTTTGCAGCCATGGCTTGCGAAACCGCTGTGTTGGCTGCCTCACGTGTTCGCTGGAATATCACATAGCAATAATCGACGCTTGTTTCGGTATTGCCTCCCAGTCCATGCGGGTGCAATAGGCATCGATCGCATCTGCGGAATCGCCTTCAGCGGTTCCGCCCTGCGAATACCGACATCGATGGCGTCGGCTCAATCCTCCTCATGCCTCGGCTTGTATGCCTCCACCAACCTCGACTGCACTTGCCCCGGCACCGGCTCGTAATGGCTGAAATCCAGCGAATACCGCCCGCGGCCGGCGGTGACGGACTTCAGCTCCGCTGCATACCCTTCCAGTTCCGATAGCGGCACCTGCGCCTTCACCACGATCTCGCCGCCGCGCATGGAGTCGGTGCCGTTGATGCGGGCGCGCTTGGAGGACAGGCCGCCGCTGATGTCGCCCATGTGCGCTTCGGGCACGGCGACTTCGAGGTCGACGATCGGTTCGAGCACCTGCGGGCGGGCCTTGAGGATGGCATCGAGGAAGGCCTTCTTGCCGGCGGCGATGAATGCGACTTCCTTGCTGTCGACGGGATGGTGCTTGCCGTCGTAGACGATCACGCGGACGTCCTGCATCGGGTAGCCGGCGATGGCGCCGGCGGCCAGCACCTGGCGCACGCCTTTCTCGACCGCCGGCATGAACTGGCCGGGGATGGTGCCGCCCTTCACTTCGTCGAGGAACTCGAAGCCGCCGCCGCGGGGCAGGGGTTCGATGCGCAGGAACACTTCGCCGAACTGGCCGGCGCCGCCGGTCTGCTTCTTGTGGCGGTGATGACCCTCGGCGCTGCCGGAGACGGTTTCGCGGTAGGCGATGCGCGGCGGGCGCGTGGTCACGTCCACGGCGAAACGGTCCTTCAGGCGCTGCAGCTGGATGCGCAGGTGCAGGTCGGACAGGCCGCGGATGACGGTCTCGTTGGTCTCGACCTCGTGCTCGACGTGGAAGCAGGGGTCTTCCTCGGCCAGCTTGTGCAGGGCGATCGCCAGTTTCTGTTCCTGGCCCTTGCTCGCGGCCTCGACTGCGAGCCCGAACATCGGCCGCGGGAAATCCAGCGGCGCCAGGTGGATCTGGTCCTCGTCGTGGCTGTCGTGCAGCACGGCGTCGAAATGCAGGTCGTCGACCTTCGCGACCGCGGCGATGTCGCCGGGGATGGCGTGCTCGACCTCGACGTGGTCCTTGCCCTTCATCTTGAACAGGTGGCCGACCTTGAACGGCTTGCGGCCGTCGTCGACGAACAGCTGCGTGTCCTTCTTCACCGTGCCCTGGTAGACGCGGAAGATGCCGAGCTTGCCGACGAAGGGGTCGTTGACGATCTTGAACACGTCGGCGATGACGTGCGCGGCGGGATCGGGCGCGGCAGTGATCGCCTCTGCGGCGTCGCCGGTGCCCTTCACGAACGGCGGCGGGTTCGCCTCGCCGGGATGCGGGAACAGTTTCTCGGCGATGTCGAGCAGTTCCTTCACGCCGGCGCCGGTGCGCGCGGACACGAAGCACACGGGCACGAGGTGGCCTTCGCGCAGGCATTGCTCGAAGGCGTCGTGCAGTTCCTGGCCGCCGAGGCCTTCCTCGCCCACTTCGAGGAAATGATCCATGACCTGTTCGTTGATCTCGACCACCTGGTCGATGATGCGCTGGTGCCAGTCGGCGACGGGGCCGAGATCACTGTCGCCGGTCGGCGTGCCGAAGCAGTCGACGACGGCGCTGCCGCCATTCGCAGGCAGGTTCAGTGGCAGCACTTCGTTGCCGAAGGTCTCGCGCAGCTCTTCGAGCAGCGCGCCGAGATCGGCGCCGTCGTGGTCGATCTTGTTGACGACGATGATGCGGCAGAGCCGTCGGCTCTGCGCGTATTCCATCATGCGCCGGGTGCCGTAGCCGATGCCGGTGTCGGCGTCGACCACCACGGCGACGGTCTCCACCGCCGCGAGCGCGGACAGGGTGGGGCCGCGGAAATCGGGATAGCCGGGAGTGTCGATCAGGTTGACGTGGACGAGCTCTTTGCCGGCCGGGGCGTGATCCGTGCTCGCGATGGCGGCATCGATGGAGTGGCCGCGTTCCTTCTCGATCGCATCGTGGTCGGACACCGTGGTGCCGCGTTCGATCGTGCCTGCCGTCTGGAGGGCGCCGCCGGCATGCAGCAGGGCTTCGAAAAGCGTGGTTTTGCCGGCGCCGGGGTGGCCTGCGAGGGCCACGTTGCGGATTTGTGCTGTGCTGTAGGACATGAGCGACGCTCCTTTCGCGAAGGCGATCAAGGAAGGCCGTCATGGCTGTCCGCAGTGGAGCCCCTGCCGTCCGAGCAGGTGCTCGGCGGGCGGTCATGGCGGGGCGCCTGTTGGCGCCCGCCAAGCATCGGGAGTTCGGTGGGCAGGGTCAAGACGCGGCGCGGCAGGACGCGCGCCGGAATTGATCGGGATCAATCGTGCGTCTTGCACGTGCGCGCCACGCCCGCGCTCACGGATGTCGGCACGTGCGAGACAAGCCCCTGCTGCCGGCGTAGAGTCGCGGGCGACCTTCCGCAGGAGTTCGACCATGGCCTTCAAACGCATCGCTACCGCCCGCTGGGAGGGCGACCTGATGTCCGGCAAGGGCGCGATGAGCACGCCGCAGAGTGGGCTGTTCGCCGACCAGAACTATTCGTTCAAGACGCGCTTCGGCGACGAGACCGGGACCAATCCCGAAGAACTGCTCGCCGCCGCGCACGCGGGCTGTTTCACGATGGCGGTCTGCGCCGTGCTCGGGCGCGCCGGCTTCACCCCGGACCGCATCGAGACCCGCGCCGAGGCGACGATGGAGCCGGGCATGGATCCGGGCCCGACGATCACCGGCGTGCATCTGGTGATGAGCGCCACGGTGCCCGGCATCTCCGCCGAGCAGTTCGCCGAGATCGCCAACGCCGCCAAGGCCGGCTGCGTGATCTCGCGTGCGCTGTCGGTGCCGGTGTCGCTGGAGGCGACGCTGGCCTGAGGTCGCGTCGCAGTTCGGTTCGCCCGGCTCGACTCAGCGGGTCGGGGGCACGGCCACGATGTCGTCGCCCTCGACCGCGTCCGGCGCGTAGCGCGCGATCTTCGCCCGCAGGTCGGCGTACCAGGCGAGTTCGATCTTCTCCGGCGGCCCGATCTCCTCGGTGAACGCCTCCAGCGTGCCGCCACGGGCGAGGGTCCGGCGGAAGGCCGCGGCATGGCGTCCGTCCTCGCCGTGCAGCAGGAAATGGACCAGGCTCCAGTATTCGATGTAGTAGCGGTTGACGTTGCGCTCGATCGGCGGCGCGTCGATGCCGGTGATGAGTGCGCGCAGCGGGATGATCCGGCCTTCGCGCACGTCGCGATCGAGGCTGCCGGACAGCCCGGCGGTGCCGAGCTGCCAAACAGGGTAGGTTTCCGGATCGATGTCGCCGAGGCGCAGTGCGCCGTCGCGCAGCCGGCTGGTGCCGAAGTAGCTGGCCAGCCCTTCGTTCGCCCATTTGGCCAGCGACAGCCCGGCGACTTCGGCGTTCAACTGGTGCGTCGCCTCGTGCAGCATCCAGTGGTACGGGCTGGGTTCGTCCTGCGGGAAGTAGGCGTAGCAGACCGGCTTGCGGTAATAGGCTTCTGCCCACCACATGCTGCGGTTGTTGGCCTGGAATTCCGCGCGGTTCGCGTACAGCGTCAGGCGGAGCCGGCCCGCGGCGGCATCGGTGCGGGGATGCACGCCGGGGAGATTGCGGGAAAAGTCGAGGTAAGCGCGATGCAGCGCTTCGACTGCGTCTGCGACCTGCCGGGTCTGCGCCTCGTCGGCGGTGGTGGTGATGCGGTAGTGGGCAGTCTCCAGCGTGCGTGCGCCGGGCAGCGGCGGCAGCGGCTGCGAGATGCGCCGCATCCACTCGGCACGGCGTGCGGCGGCCGCGCGCTTCTGTTCGACGGCGGCCGTGCGTTCGAGTGCCCGCTGTGCGTGGATCCAGTGGCGCCAGTACAGGCCGACGGCGAGGATCGCGCCGAGCGCGAGCAGCAGCCGGATCGCGGTCGTCCGTCGCATGCGGGGCGGAAGCTGCCTCAGCCCTCGTCCATCCGCTGCGCCGGGTCGCCGATCTCCAGCCCGCGCAGCAGCACACTGGCCTGGGTGCGGTTGCGAGCGCCGAGTTTCTCGAAGATCGCGCTGAGGTGGGCCTTGACCGTGCGTTCCTGCACGTCGAGGCGGTCGGCGATCTGCTTGTTGAGCAGGCC
>JAEWNA010000288.1 GCA_023392975.1 Pseudomonadota bacterium
TTCCTGTACCGCGTTCTTCATGCCATGCGCCGCGAGCGGCGCGCACTTCCATCTTCCCGCACCGGGAAACCCCGGCCCCGCTCGGTCATACCCATTGCTTGAGCAATGCGACCGCCTCGTCCTGCGCGATGCGATCGTTTTCGACCCTCGTCAGGATGTCCTCGATCCATTCGAGACTGCCCGCTCCGATCTCCGACGACGTTTCATCGTCCACATCGGTCTGCATGCCGATCCAGTAACGCTCCCTGGCGAACGGATAGGTCGGCAGGCTGACGCGACGCGGACGGCGATCGCCATGCAGTCGCGGCCATTCGACGTCCTCGCCCGACAGCCAGAAGGCCAGCATCGAACGCGCATCGTCGTCAGCGGCTGCCGGTGTCGTGGAAGCAGGGATGGTCGCGGCGATGTCGCCGGACAACCAAGCGCGGACGAGGCGTTCGAGTTCGGCGATCGTCGATGCGAGGAAGCCGACTCGGTGTTCCATCGCATCGCGACCGGTCTGCAGTGTCCATGCGATCGCAGCGATCGATGGCACCGATTCCGACGTGATCGCGGCCAGGAGGTCCTCGACCTTGCTGCGCAGTTGCTCCTGCGTACGCGCCGACAACGGGATGGCCTGTTCGCCGCCGGCCGCCGGTGCATCCGCCGGCGGTGTGTAGGCCTCGACGATCACATGGGCATTCGTGCCGCTGTAGCCGAACGAATTGACACAGGCACGCAGCGGTGCGCCGTCGATGCCGGACCACGCTTTCGCCGTGCGGTTGACGAAGAACGGCGACTTCGAGAAATCGAAATGGCGGTTCTCCTTCGAGACATGCAGTGTCGGGGCGAGCGTGCGATGCCGCATCGACAGCAGGACCTTCTGCATCGCCGCGACGCCCGCAGCCGATGAGGCATGGCCGATGTTGCTCTTGAGGGAGCCGAGCGCGCAGTAGTGTTTCCGGTCGGTCTTCTCGCGGAAGACGGTGGCGAGCGCTTCCAGTTCGATCGGATCCCCGAGCTTGGTGCCGGTGCCGTGGGTCTCGACATACCCGATCGTCGCCGGGTCGATGCCGAACTTCGCATGCACGCTGCGCTCCAGTTCGATCTGGCTGACGACGCTCGGCGCGGTGATGCCGTTGGTCCGGCCGTCCTGGTTCGTTCCCGAACCGATGATGACACCGTGGATCACGTCGCCATCGGCTTCCGCATCACGCAGGCGCTTGAGCACCAGCGCACCGACGCCGTCGCCCATCACGATGCCGTTGGCAGAATCGTCGAAGGCCTTGCAGCGGCCATCCGGCGACAGCATGCCCGCCTGGCTCAACGCGAGATACGACTCCGGTACGAGCCACAGGCTCACGCCGCCGGCCAGCGCCATCTCGACCTCGCCGCTGCGCAGCGCCTGGCAGGCGAGATGCAGCGCGACCAGGGAGGACGAACAGGCCGTGTCCACCGAGATCGCCGGGCCCTTGAGGTTCAGGTAGTAGGCGATGCGCGCCGCGGCGATCGAATAGCTGTTGCCCGTCACCGGTGCGGCGCGGACGCCGTGCTGCGCGAGGATCTGGGCGTACTCGCTGGTCGAGATGCCGAGATAGACGCCGCAACGCACGTTGTTCAGCGACCTGCCGGCGTACCCGGCATCCTCGAAGGCGCGGTAGCTTTCTTCCAGGAACAGGCGGTGCTGTGGATCCATGTATTCGGCTTCTTCCGGAGAAATCCGGAAGAACAGCGTGTCGAAGCAGTCGATGTCGCTCATCGCGCCGAGCCACTTCGACACCATCCGGTCCTTGCGGTTCGGGTCAGGGTCGTAATAGCGGTCTGCGTCCCAGCGCGACGACGGGACCTCCACGATCGAATCGCGCCCCTGCAGAAGATTCTCCCAGAACGCCTCGAGTCCGTCGGCCTGCGGGTAACGTCCTGACATGCCGACGATGGCGATGCGATGATCGTCCTGCGGCTGCGGCTGCGGCTGCGGCGGCGGCGGCTGCGGAGCCGGTGACGCCGCAGGCATCTCGACCATCGGCATGCTTTTCCGCAGCTTGCCCGGCATCGGTCCCGGGCGACGCGATGGCAGTGCAGCCGTTCGTGCGCGCATGGCGCTGGGCATCGGAGACGGCGCGGTGACCAGCGCCGAAAAATCCGCTTGCGCAGCGGGCTCGACGACCGCCTCGCTCGAGGTCGGGCTCGCGATCTTCACGTGCTGCTCCAGGAACTCCGAGAGTTCGCGCAGCGTCGGATAGCTGTACAGCGTGGTCGCCTCGAAAGCGGTGCCGAACTCCTGGTTGATGCGGCGCATCCAGGTGACTGCACTGATGGAATCGAGTCCGACCTGGATGAACTGCTCGTCCTGATCGATCTTCCGTCCCTGCAGGTGCAGCTCGGCATCCAGCGTGGCGCGCAGCCGCACGAGGATCGATTGCGATGCATCGACGGCGGGCGTCGCCACAATCGCAGGTGCTACTGTCACCGGAACGGGCTGCGCCGCAGCGCGAAGCATCGGACGATGTTCCGACGGCGGACGCTTCGACGCTCGAACTGGGATCGCCGCCGGCGCTAACGGTGACGGCGCCACGGCGACGACGGCGCTGTCCGGAATCCCGGCATCGGTGCTGGCCACCTGCGTTTTCAGGAACGCCGTCAATTCGCGCAGCGTTGGATAGCTGTAGAGCGTGGTCGCCTCGAAGGCGGTGCCGAACTCCTGGTTGATGCGCCGCATCCAGGTGACGGCGCTGATCGAGTCCAGGCCGATCCGGATGAACTGTTCGTCGGCATCGATGCGATGCCCCTGCAGATGCAGCTCGGCGTCGAGCGTCGCCCGCAGACGCTGCTCCACCGTCGGACCCGCTTCGACCGAGGACGCCTCGGTGCGTACGTTCGACACGGGTTCGATCGGACGCTGGTCGACAACGCCTGCATGACGCTGTTCCGCCGCGTGCTTCGCGGCATCGTCGCGACGGAACTTGTCCTCGATCAACGCCCGCGTCTGCGCACGGCCCACGAACGTCCGCTCGTGCATCGCCAGTTCCTGCGCGTACGTCTCTTCCAGCTCCGCACGCAGCGCCACCGCCCACTGCCGCTTCAGCGCCACCAGTGCGCCGCGCGGACGGCGCGCCATCGATCCGGCCAGCGACAGCGCTTCGGCCAGCACGCACTCCCGCGCATGCACGCCCGACAATCCCCGTTCGCGCAGCTCCCGACCCGCATATTCGCGGCCACCCAGCAGGCTCTCCCGCGCCAGGTCCGCCCCCTGCCACAGCGGCAGCATCCGCGTCGACCCCGCTCCCGGCGTGAACCCGTAGCTCATGTACGGGCTCACGTAACGCCCTTCCTCCGCGTGCAGCACCACGTCCGCATGCATCCCCAGCGACCACCCCGCGCCGATCCCGTGGCCCTGCATCGCCGCGATCACCGGTACCTCGCACGTCAGCGGCAGCCCGTAGATCGCGTAGTCCGTGAACTTCGCTTCCCCCGACTGGATCGCCAGCAGGCTCTCCCGCGTCCCGCCCGAGGCGAAGTAACGACCCGTCCCGGTCACCACCACCACCCGGCAGCCGCTCGCCGGGACCTGCGCGAACGCCTCGCGCACCCCCGACACCAGCGCCGGCGAGAACATGTTCTTCGCCTCGTGGTCCTGCAGCTCGACCAGCAGCACGCCATCGGCCTGCAGCGTCGCCCGCACCACCGCGCTCTCCAGCGCCAGCGGGCCCGGGGTCGCCATCGCGACCTCGGCCTCCGGCGTCCACGCCGGTTGCGACGACAACACCTCATCGCGCCACGCCGCGCGCTCGCGCTTCCACGACGACACCGCCGACGATCCGTTCGCCGACAGCGCTGTGCATACGGACTGCGCCTGCGACAGCACGTCATCCGCAGCCACCGCCAGCACCGCACCGCCGCTGCGCTGCGACAGCGCCGCGCCGGTCAGCGCTTCGCCTCCCAGCAGCAGTTCGCGGCCCAGCGACACGCCCAGTCGCGCCGGCCACGACCACGCCGCCTGCTGCGCGAGTCGCGCATCCGCGAACAGGTCCTCGCCCGCACCGTAACGGCCGTCCTCGGCGTACACCGCCGCATCACAGCCCAGGCTCCACGCCCACGCCGCGCCCTGCGCCGACGACGACAGCGCCACTACCACCGGCACCGGCGCGTCCGCGATCCGCGACGACAGCGCCAGCAGCGACTCGGCGTCGATCACGCCGTCGAACGGCGTCGACGCGCTCCACAGCACCACGCCGCGGTAGTCGCCCGTCGCGGACATCGACGAGAGTGCGTCCTCGAACTGCCGCAGCACGTCCGCGGTCGTGCATCCGTCGACCTGCAGCACCTGCGGTTCCGCGCCCAGCGCTTCGCCCGCACCCGCCAGCGGCCACGTCGGCACCGCCGCGGCGCGCTGCGCCTGCGTCAGGTGCGCCTTCAGCAGCCGCAGCGCTTCCTCAGGCTTGTCCGACAGCGACTGTGTCCACTGCAGCACCTGCGATGCCATCTGTTCATGCGGCACCACCGCGAACGCGCAGCCCGACGCACGCCACACGCTGCCCGTCAGCGGCACCTGCAGCGCCGCACGATGCGTGAATGCCGCACCGTGCCGCGACCGCAGCAGCGCCGCCTGCGCCGCCTGCAGGCCCAACGTCCCCGGACCATAGCCGTAACGCCCGTCCTCGCTCGTCACCAGCTGGTCGCCCAGCGACGCCAGCCACCAGCCCGCATCGAGAGCGTCCCCCGCACACACCGCCAGCACCGGCACCGGGCACGCCGCGATCGCCTGCACCAGTCCCGACGACACCATTGCCGCACAGGCTTCGGCATCGCCCTGCGCGAAGGTCTCGTCCGTGCCTTCCAGCACCACGGCACGCAGGCCCGCACGCGAGGACACCGCAGCGAAGGCTTCGACCAACGCCGCGCACAGCGCGGGCGTCAGCACGTTCCGCGCGCCATCCACCGACTGCGTCGACATCCGGATCGACTGGATCCCGGCACCGAGGTCGTGCACTTCGACCGTGCCAGCCGTCTCCGCCGGTGTCGAAGCGACCGTCGTGATCGCGGAGAGCGGCGATAGGGTCACGGACGTCTTGCGTCCGGCCAGGGCACTCGGCACCGGCAACGTGAAGCGCGGGCGCTGCGTCGCCACCGAAGCACGCAGGTCTCCGGCAGGCACCCACCTGTCGAGGCCTGTCAGCGCGATGCCGGTGGGCTTCGCACGGGACGGCGTGAACGACTCGATCGGAGACGACACGTCCAGCAGCGTCACCGGCGGGACCACACCGGTCATTGCAACAGGTTCGACCGCACTCGCCGACGCCACCGCGATCCGCAGCGGCGGCGGCAGGGAGACGACCGGTTCGACTGCGGCCGGCATCGACGCGACGCCGGCGCCTTCGATCGAAGTGCGTTCGACGGTGCGAGGCGGATGATCGACCACCGTCGCGTCTGCAGAGCCGACGGCACCCGTCGGTTGGCCCGTCTGCACGAACGCCTCAACGCAGACTACGCCGCGCTCGTCGCACAGCGTCCACGACAGCACGTCCGATGCATCCGTCGCCCGCACCCACGCCCAGCCCGTCGCCGGCGGCGGCGCATGCACGCACACCTCTGGCACCGCGATCACGTCGACGATGGCATCGTCATCGATCAACGTCGCTGCCTGCAGCGCTGTTTGCCACCACGGTTGCGGCAACGCGTGGTCCGACCACGCGTTGCCTGCCATCGCTACCCGGCGCAGGACTTCGCCTGCGCCGCGGTACGTCTCGCCGCCGTCGGCCGTCGCCAGTCGGGACTGCACATCCGCCAGATCGCAGACCGACTCATCCGCCGCGACCAGCGCGCCGATCGCACTGGCGTACACCGCGACCTCGGCCGCGTCGTCGTCCGACGCTTCCAGAACCGCGCACGCCACCGTGCCGTCGTCCTGCGCCGTCACTTCTACATCCACCGTGCACGGCACCGCCAACGGGCCCGGCCATGTCACGTCCTGCAATTGCACCGCCTCGTCGGACGTCGCGCCCAGCGATCGCGCCACGGCGGCACGCAGCATCTCCACCAGCACGCCGCCATCGAGGCGGCCATCGACCGCGAACGCCTCGCGACCATCGAAGCGCGAGCGATACCGCTGCCGGTACAGGTCCGACAGGTTCTGCTGCAGCAGCGGGTGCAGCACCGACGTCGTCGCCATCGCAGGCGCCGACGCATCGATCTCCAGCCAGTGCCGCTCG
>JAEWNA010000310.1 GCA_023392975.1 Pseudomonadota bacterium
AGCGCGAACAGGCCCAGCCCGCCGAGGATCACCCGGCGCCGGCCGATCGCGTCCGACAGCGGTCCGTGCACGAGGCTCATCAGCGCGTACGCCAGCAGGTAGGCGCTGATCGTCTGCTGCATCGCCACGCCGTCCGCCCCGAATTGCGCACCGATCCGCGGGAAGGCCGGGAACAGGGTGTCGATCGAGAACGGGCCGATCATCGCCAGTCCGCCGAGGATCGCGGCGAGGCGTTTGCGGGGCGGCGCGGACGGCGTGGCGGACATGAACGGGGCCGGGACGTGGGATCGGGCATGGTACGCGCCGCGGCCGGGCCCGTCCCGGCGCCCGGGTACGGCTATAATCCGGCGGGTACGGTGGGAGAAGCGGTCCGGTCGTCGTCCTGTCCTCGTCCGGTCCGCTGCCGAAGGCGCAAACGCCCGCAATCGCTCAGGCCCAACGACCACCGTCGATCCAAAGACTCTGGAGAGATCGGCCGCCCACCGCGACACGGGCAGCGCCGGCGCCGAAGGGGCAAGAAGCACGTCACGGGAGCGCACCTCCCCCCGCTTCCCGCGGATCGTGTTTCCAAACTCTCAGGCAGAAGGACAGAGGGGCACACCCATCGGCTCGACCGATGGCCCGGATCGCCCCTCCTGCGGCCACCGCCGCGCCCGACGACGCCTGCCATGACCCCGACCTCCGCCGCGCCACGCGCCACGCTCCGCGATCTCGAACACCATTCCGCCTTCCTGGAGCGCCACATCGGCCCCAACGACGCCGAGATCGCGCGCATGCTGCGCGTCGTCGGCCACGACTCGCTGGACGCGCTGACCGACGCCATCGTCCCCGCCAGCATCAAGTCCACCGCGCCGCTGGCGCTGCCGGAGGCGATCACCGAGGTCGAGGCGCTGGCGAAGATCCGCGCCGTCGCCGGCAGGAACCGGGTGTTCCGCAGTTTCATCGGCCAGGGCTACTACGGCACCCACACGCCGAACGTCATCCTGCGCAACATCCTCGAGAACCCCGCCTGGTACACCGCCTACACGCCGTACCAGGCCGAGATCTCGCAGGGCCGCATGGAGGCGCTGATCAACTTCCAGCAGATGTGCGCCGACCTCACCGGCATGGAGATCGCCAACGCCTCGCTGCTGGACGAGGCCACCGCCGCCGCCGAGGCCATGACCCTCGCCAAGCGCTCGGCCAAGTCGAAGTCGAACACCTTCCTCGTCTCCGGCGACACCCATCCGCAGACCCTCGAAGTGCTGCACACCCGCGCCGAACCGCTGGGCATCGCCATCGAGATCGCGAACGGTACCGACGACTGGCAGGCGGCGCTCGACAAGGGCGACTTCTTCGGCGTGCTGATCCAGTACCCCGCTTCCAGCGGCTGGCTCGCCGACTGGGAACGCGACGCCGAGGCGATCCACGCCCACGGCGCGCTGGTGGTGTTCGCCACCGACCTGCTCGCGCTGACCCTGCTCAAGCCGCCGGGCGAGATGGGCGCGGACATCGTGATCGGCAACAGCCAGCGCTTCGGCGTGCCGTTCGGCTTCGGCGGCCCGCACGCGGCGTTCATGGCCTGCCGCGACGCCTACAAGCGCTCGATGCCGGGCCGCCTGATCGGCGTGTCCATCGACGCCGAGGGCAAGCCGGCCTATCGCCTCACCCTGCAGACCCGCGAACAGCACATCCGCCGCGAGAAGGCGACGTCCAACATCTGCACCGCGCAGGTGCTGCTGGCGGTGATGGCCTCCATGTACGCCGTCTACCACGGACCCGAGGGCCTGACCCGCATCGCGAGCCGCGTCGCGCGCCTGACGTCGATCCTGTCGGCGGGCCTCGCCTCGCTCGGCTTCGATCGCCACCACCACGACAGCGCCTTCGACACCCTGTGCCTGAAGACCGGCGACCGCACCGACGCCATCGCAGCGCGCGCGGTGTCGCTGGGCGCGAACCTGCGCAAGGCCTGGGGCGAGTACCTGTGCATCTCGCTCGACGAGACCACCACGCGCGCCGACATCGAACTGCTGTGGCGGATATTCGGCGGCGACGACGCGACGCTGCCGGACATCGACGCGCTGGACGCGACCGCGCCGTCGCTGATCCCGGTCGACCTGCAGCGCACGTCGGCGTTCCTCACCCACCCGGTGTTCAACACCCACCACAGCGAGCACGAACTGCTGCGCTACATGCGCGCGCTGGCCGACAAGGACCTGGCGATGGATCGCACGATGATCCCGCTGGGCTCGTGCACGATGAAGCTCAACGCCACCGCCGAGATGATCCCGGTGACGTGGCCGGAGTTCGCCAACCTCCACCCGTTCGCGCCGGCCGACCAGGCGCAGGGCTATCGCGAGCTGATCGACGGGCTCGAGGCGATGCTGGTCGAATGCACCGGCTACGACGCCGTCAGCCTGCAGCCGAACTCCGGCGCGCAGGGCGAATACGCCGGCCTGCTCGCGATCCGCGCCTACCACCGCGCGCGCGGCGAAGGCCATCGCGACATCTGCCTGATCCCCGACTCGGCGCACGGCACCAACCCGGCCTCCGCGCACATGTGCGGCATGACCGTCGTCGTGACCAAGACCGACGCCAACGGCAATGTCGACGTCGAGGACATCCGCCGCAACGCCGAGAAATATTCCGACCGCCTCGCCGCGCTGATGATGACCTACCCGTCCACGCACGGCGTGTTCGAGGAGGAAGTCGTCGAGATCTGCGAGATCGTCCACGCGCACGGCGGGCAGGTCTACACCGACGGCGCCAACATGAACGCGCTGGTCGGCGTCGCCAAGCCCGGCAAGTGGGGCTCGGACGTCTCGCACCTCAACCTGCACAAGACCTTCTGCATCCCGCACGGCGGCGGCGGCCCGGGCGTCGGTCCGTGCGCGGTGAAGTCGCACCTCGCGCCGTTCCTGCCGAAGACCTTCGACGGCGACGGCACGGTCGGCATGGTCAGCGCCGCCTCGTTCGGCAGCGCCAGCATCCTGCCGATCAGCTGGATGTACGTCACGCTGATGGGCGCGGCGGGCCTGCGCAAGGCGACGCAGGTGGCGCTGCTCAACGCCAACTACATCGCCAAGCGCCTCGCCCCGCACTACAAGACCCTGTACACCGGCCGCAACGGCCTAGTCGCGCACGAGTGCATCCTCGACCTGCGCCCGCTCAAGGACGCCACCGGCATCAGCGCCGAGGACGTCGCCAAGCGCCTGATCGACTTCGGCTTCCACGCGCCGACGCTGAGCTTCCCGGTCGCCGGCACGCTGATGGTGGAACCGACCGAGTCCGAATCGCAGCACGAGCTCGACCGCTTCATCGACGCGATGATCCAGATCCGCGACGAGATCCGCGCGGTCGAGGACGGCCGGCTGGATCGCGCGGACAACCCGCTGCGCAACGCACCGCACACCGCGACCATGGTCTCCGCGAGCGAGTGGACCCACGCCTATCCACGCGAACTGGCGGTGTTCCCGCTGGCGACGCTGAAGCAGCAGAAGTACTGGCCGCCGGTGGCCCGCGTCGACAACGTGTACGGCGACAAGAATGTCATGTGCGCCTGCATCCCGATCGACGCCTACCGGGACACCGCGGACGCCTGAGCCCGCGATGCGCGCCCCGGCCGGTTCGCCGGACCGGGGCGCGCGACCGACCCTCCGAACGAGAACGACCCGCATCGCGCGGGCCGTCCTGCCGTGCCCGGGTCCGGCGCAGGTCGACATGACGAGCATGTGACGGCGACCTGCTAGATTACGCGGTGGCGGTTCGCATCGACCCGGGGGGAACGGGGCCGGTGTGCCGGCGGCGCCGGCCAGGATCGCAATCCACATCCAGACTCCCGGGGGAGGGACACGCATGCCCGTACGCAAGATGCCCAGCGCCACACGCCTTTTTGTCGCCCTGCTCGCCGCCATGGCGCTGCCGGCGGTCGCACAGGACGCCGCCGCAGATCCGGCCACCGGCGACGGGGTCGGTACGCTCGACCGGATCTCGGTGACCGGCAGCCGCATCAAGCGCGCGCAGTCCGAGGAAGCCCTGCCGATCACCACCTTCAGCAGGGCACAGATCGAGGCGCAGGGCATCACCTCGGCGGAACAGCTGCTGATGACCCTCAACATCGCCGGCAACGGCTCGGACAACCTCGCCAGCAACGCCGGCATCGTCAGCGAGGAGCAGCGCGGCAACAACGGCGTCTCCGGCGCCAACCTGCGCGGCCAGGGCGCGGACGCGACGCTGGTGCTGCTCAACGGCCGCCGCGTCGCCACCCACGGCCTCAAGGGGCGCGCGGTGGACCTCAACGCGATCCCGTTCGCCGCCATCGACCGCGTCGAGGTGCTGCGCGACGGCGCCTCCGCGATCTACGGCACCGACGCCATCGGCGGCGTGATCAACTTCATCACCAAGCGCGACTACACCGGCCTGCAGGCGTCGATGTACGTCGACCTCACCGAGGCCGGCGGCGGCAACATCTACGGCAGCAACCTGCTGTTCGGCCACGGCGACCTGGACAACGACGGCTGGAACGCGTTCGGCACGCTCAGCGTCAAGCGCAACACCGTGCTGCGCGGCCACGACCGCGACTTCTCCAACACCTTCCAGCCCGAGCGCGGCCTGTCGCCGGACACCCGAGGCACGCCGTTCGCGACCGTCTTCAGCCTCGGCAGCAGCGGCACCGGCGCCAGCAGCCTGCTGCGCAACGGCGTGCTGGACCCGGCCGGCGGCAGCACCCGCCTCACCGCGGTCAACATCTACAACCTGCCGGGCGCGGAAGGCTGCGAAGCGGCCGGGCCTGACATGGGGCCCTACGGCTACCGGCTGTGGAATTCGCCGGCGTCGAAATACGCCTGCGCCTGGGACTACGCCGCCGCCGCGGTGATCCAGCAGCCGCAGGACAGCATCGACTTCATCGGCCGCGCCACCTACCGGCTCGGCACGTCGCACGAGGCCTACGTCGAACTGACCGCGTCGCGAGTCGAGGTCGCCAAGACCTTCGAGCCGAACCAGTTGTCCTCCAGCACCTCGACGGCGGCGACCTCGCTCGGTCCCAGCACCTGGTATCCGCTGAATCCGCAGACCCAGGCCACCTACGACATGGTCTACGACGCCCTCGCCGACTACTTCGGCGCCGGGCAGCTCAACTACGGCGCGCCGATCGCCTACCGCTGGCGCTGCATGCCCTGCGGCCCGCGCCAGATCGAGACGACCACCGATTCCTACCGGTTCGTCGCCGGCATCGGCGGCCCGATCGGCAGCTGGAGCTACGACGTCGGCCTCATGCGCGGCAGCAGCAAGTCCGAATCGACGCTCGGCAGCGGTTACTACTACACCGACTCGCTGCGGCAGATCCTCGGCAGCGGCCTGCTCAACCCGTTCCTCGCACCGGGCCAGAGCCAGTCGTCCGAGGCCATGGCGGCGCTGGGGGCCGCATCCGCGCGCGGCGTGAAGCTGTACGGCGGCGAGTCGGTGGTGACCTCGCTCGACGCCTCGTTCACCGGCGACCTGGGCTTCTTCCACCTGCCGGGCGGCGACGTGGCGATGGCCGCGGGCGTCGACCTGCGCCGCGAGGAGTTCCTGTTCGACGGCGACCAGCGCACGTCCAAGCGCCCGGTGTTCAACGCGCCGTTCGACGACGCCAACGCGCTCGGCAACGTCCACCGCGACATCGCCGCGGCCTACGTCGAGTTCGAGCTGCCGATCTTCAGCAACTTCGACCTCAACCTCGCCGGCCGCTACGACCACTACAGCGGCTTCGGCGGCACCACCAACCCGAAGGTCTCGTTCCGCTACCGGCCGTTCGACTGGCTGCTGTTCCGCGGCGCCTACAGCACCGGCTTCAAGGTGCCCAGCTTCAACCAGCTCTACAACGGCGTGAGCGAAGTGCAGTACACCGGCCAGGACCTCGCCGACCCGGCGACCTGCCCCGGCGGCGTCGCCCAGCCGACCGTGCCGGGCTGCGAGGTGATCCGCCCGGTCGAGATCTTCGGCGGCAAGGCCGACCTCGCGCCGGAGGAATCGACCCAGCGCAGCCTCGGCGTCGTCTACTCGCCGATGCAGCAGCTCAACATCGCGCTCGACTGGTGGGAGATCGAACGCACGAACACCATCCGCTCGGCGCCGCGCGACGTGCTGATCCAGTACTACGACCAGTTCTCCGGCAACTGGATCCGCGACGCCAACGGCGAAGTGGTGGCGATCGACCGCCGCTACATCAACTCCGGCGGCAGCCTGATGCGCGGCTTCGAGCTGGACGCCAACCTCAGCGGCGAGGTGGCCGGCGGCCGCCTCAGCCTGAACCTCAACGGCAGCTACATCCAGGACTTCCAGACCAAGGCGCTGGAAACGCTGCCGTATTCGCAGAACCTGGTCGGGCGCTACGTGCGCTACTACAACCTGCCGCTGCGCTGGAAGCACACGCTCAACCTCAACTACAGCCGCGGCGACTGGTCGCACACCCTCAGCCAGGTCCATCGCGACGGCTACTACGACGAGCCGCCGGCGAGCGTCGCCAACGGCAGCTACATCCCGCCGGACTGGAACCCGCAGGTGGACGGCTACACCACCTACAACTACAGCGTGACCTGGACCGGGATCGACCGGCTCAAGCTGGCGTTCGGGATCAAGAACCTGCTCGACCAGGACCCGCCGTTCACCGCGCACATGAACGACTTCGCCGCGGGCGCCGGCTGGGAAGCGCGCGTCGGCGACCCGCGCGGACGCGCCTACTCGCTGCTGGTCGAATACAAGTTCCGCTGACGACACCGCGGCATTTCGACGCAGGCCCCGCACGCGGGGCCTGCGTTCATTCGGCCGCGACGCCCGGATCGAATTCGAAGCCGTTGCCGATGTCGGCCAGGCACGGCATCGGCTTCTTCGGCAGTCGCAAGGTGCGCGTCTTCGTGGGCACGTCCGATTCCATGTTGCCGAGTTCGACCGTCGCGCGTCGCGCCGGATAGTTGACGCTGACGGTGCTCATTTCGCCGCTGGCGCGATGCAGTTCCATGCGGTCGTAACCGATCAGCCGGAAGCAGCCGTCCTGTTGCCGGAAGGTGAAGGTGGTGCCGCTGGTGTACCAGCTGCCCGCGCTGGCCCAGGCATGCAGATTCACCGAGAATCCGCCGCGCTGCACGCTCACGGCGCCATCGCCGTCGAGGTAGTCGTCCATCACCGGGTTGTCCGGCCGCGGCACCAGCACATGGTCCTCGACCGCCAGCCGATAGCCCCCGGCGTCCGCAAGCAGCACCGCGAGCATGCGCGGATTGGTGTCGAACTCCTCGACGCCGAGACCATCATTGTGGACGATGTTCGCCGGGTCGTGCATGCGCAGGACGATGACGAGATCGTCGCGGCCGTCCTTGTCGAGGTCGCCGGCGGCGCGCATCTCGATCGCCCAACCCGCGGGCACGAACGCGTCGGGCGTGGCGCCGCGCGCCGGCAGCGTCGGGTACGTCACCTCCGGTGGATCGCCCTCCTCCGCCGACACCGTGGCGCAGCAGGCGACCAGCAACGAAGCGGCGAGCGCGCGCATCGCGGGCAAGGATGTGGACATCGGACGACGCTCCCCGGATTCGATCCGGGCGATTGTGTCACGTCCGCCAGAGCAGCATCTGGTTGTTCGCCGGCATCGCGACGACCTCCGCCGCGCGGAATCCGACCGCCCGTGCGAGCGCGTCGACCGCTTCCAGATCGCGAAGGCCCGAATGCGGGTCCCGCGCCTTCAGCCAGCCGTCGAAGTCACGGTTGCTGTCGCTGGTGAACGCACCGCCGATGTTGAACGGGCCGTAGACCGCGACCACCGCATCGGCCGCCAGCAATCCCGGCAGCCCGGCGAAGAAGCCCTGAACCTCGGGCCAGCCCATGATGTGCAGCGTGTTCGCGCTGAACACCGCGTCGAACGAGCCCGGCGGCGGCGGCAGCCCGGGCGGGTCGGCCACCGCCTGCAGGACGACCGGCGGCGGCGTGTTCGGCAGCCACGCCTCGGCCAGCCATTGCCCGATGCCGGGCAGGTTGGCCTCGGCATCCGAGCATTGCCATTCGAGCCACGGCATCGCCGCCGCGAAGTGCACCGCGTGCTGCCCGGTGCCGCTGCCGATCTCCAGCACCCGCCGTCGATCGGCGAACGCCGTACGCAGCACGTCGAGGATGGGCGCGCGGTTGCGCTCGCAGCTGGGGGAGAAGGGTTTCGGCGGCACGCGAGGCTCCAGCGCCTGCCTCGGGTCACATCGTGTGCGTCGGCTTGTCCGAGTTGAGGATGCCGGCGAGGATCGCCTCGATCCTGTTCTTCACCGCCTCGCCTTCGGCGCTGTCGGCGAACTGCACGCCGATGCCGGCGGTGCGGTTGCCCTGGGCACCCGCGGGCGTCACCCAGGCGACCTTGCCGGCAACCGGCAGGCGCTCGGCGGATTCGGGCAGGGTCAGCAACAGGAAGACCTCGTCGCCGATGAAGTAGCGCTTGGCCGTGGGCACGAACACCGCGCCGCCCTTGATGTAGGGCATGTAGGCCTGGAACAGCGCGTTCTTGTCCTTCACGGCGAGGGACAGGATGCCCTGGCGGGCGCCGGCGACCTTGGCGTTCATCGTCTGACTCCGGAAGCGGGGGGCACCGCGCCCCGCCACTGGGCGAGGAGTTCGGCCAGGGCGAGATCCGCGCGGACGGTGGTCCGCAGCAGGTCCCGGGTGCGGTTGGCGGCATCGAACCAGGATGCGAGGGTGCGGATTCCGGCGGGATCGGTCAAGCGGGCGGCTTCGGCCAGCGCCAGGTCGGCGGCGTGGCGCAGGCGCAGGTCGAGGTCGTCCTCGCCCGCCCAGCGCTGCGCGGCCTCCAGCGG
>JAEWNA010000006.1 GCA_023392975.1 Pseudomonadota bacterium
GAACCGGCGCCAGCGCCGGGCAAGGAGTCGCTGATCGCCGCCGACCTGACCATCGAGGGCAAGATCGAGGGCTCCGGCCATGTCCGCATCGCCGGTCGCTTCAAGGGCGACGTGAACGTGCAGGGCGACCTGTCGCTGGAGCGCGGCGCCAAGCTGAACGGCGGCGTGCGCGCCAAGAAAGTGGTCGTCGCCGGCGAACTCGAAGGCAACATCGAATCCGCCGCCCGCGTCGAACTGCTGGACACGGCGGTGATGATCGGCGACCTCAAGGCCGGCACCCTGACCGTCGCCGCAGGCTCCAAGATCCGCGGCCACATCGACTGCGGCTGGGAGACCGGCGCCGCGGCACCGAAGCCGGCCGCGAAGGACGCCGCCGCCGAAAGCTGACGGCCCGGCCGTGAGCCAACCTCCCCGTCCCGGCACCGCGGGCGCGACCCGCGAGTGCCCGCATTGCAAGGCGACGATCCTCGAATCCTCGGTGATCTGTCCGGCCTGCAAGCACTACCTGCGCTACGACTCCGACGCGCGGCCGGCGACGCCCGCGCAGGTGCCGCTGCACGTCGAAGGCACGATCCGCCACCCGGCGACGGAAGAAGCGTGGGAATACTCGGTCGTCGTGGTGATCCGCGACGCCCGCGGCCAGGAGGTCGCGCGCAAGGTCGTCGGCGTCGGCGCGATGCACGCCGGCGACGAACGCAGCTTCAGTCTCGCGGTGGAAGTGTTCGAGGCGAAGGGCGCGAAGCCGCGCAAGCATTGAGCGAGTCGATGGCGTCCGGCGAGGGTCCTCGCGGAACCCAGCGTGCGACCCCGTCGTTCGCGTTGACACACCCCGGTCGCGGCGCGACAGTGCGGCGGGGGCGCGATGCCGCGCCCGACCCGGCCCGTCCCCCGCGGGCCGCCACCACAGGGAGAGCCGACATGGCCAAATCGTTGATCGAGGAGATCGGGCGCGAACGCGCCGAAACGCTGATGGGCGACGCCATCGCCGAAGCGGCCGCCGAAGCCGATGCGCTCGGGCTGCCGCAGATCGTGAACGTGGACGGCAAATGGTGCCGCAAGTATCCCGACGGACGCATCGAGCCCATCAACAAGGAGGCGTGAGCCATGGAAGATTTCCCGCAGCCACGGATGGTGGTGCTCGCCGGACCGAACGGATCGGGCAAGAGCACCGTCACCAAGGGACTGGAGCAGGACGAGCGTTTCCCGAAGCTGTACCTCAACGCCGACGTGATCGCCAAGGAGCTCGAGAAGCCGGTCGCGCCGGACAGGCTCGAGGCCTACACCAAGGCCATCTCCGAGACGCTCCGCCAGCCGCCGGAGGCCGTGGCCGAACAGCTCCGCACCGGCATCGAGAACAGCCAGCAGCGCAACCTCTACGCCGCGACGCTGGCCGAGACCGGCCGCCAGAAGGCGGTAGGCGGCACGGAACCCTTCGCGTTCGAGACCGTGATGTCCACGCCCGCGAAGATGGGCCTGTTCGACGAGGCCCGGCGCAACGGGTTCCAGGTCGACATGGTGTTCGTGACCACCGAGAGCTCCGACATCAACGTCGGCCGGGTGAGCAACCGCGTGCTCCAGGGCGGCCATGACGTGCCCGAGGCCTCGATCCGGCAACGCTACGATCGCGCGATGGAGCTGCTGCCCGCGGCGCTGCAGAAGGCGGACACCGCCGCGGTCTACGACAATTCCGTGCAGGGCGTGCAGCCGACGCTGGTCGCGCAGAAGATCGACGGCAAGCTGGTGTTCCCCGAGTTGACCAAGCCCGACAAGATGTCGTCCGAGGACTTCGAGCGCATGAAGACCTGGGTCGACGAGCGCATCAAGGGGCCGCTGCTGGCGAACGAACTGTCGCGCGAGGCGCTGACCGATTCGGTCAAGGGCATGCCGGGCGCGACCGTCGCCCCGGCGGACGTGACCAACGGGACGTCCTACACCGGCCGCATCGTCGGCGTCACCGATCGCCACGTCATGCAGCACATCGACGGCACCACGCAGTTCGTGCTGCACGACCGCAACAGCCCGCTGACGCCGCCGTCGCTGCGTGGCGTGAACGAGCCGACCGACCTCTCGGTCACGACCGCCTACAACTTCGGGCCCGACGGCAAGTTCGCCCAGCCGCAGCAGGCCCAGGCGCACACGCAGGTACAGACGCAGGGGCCGCAGGATCCGGGGCCGCAGGACGGCCACAAGTTCGTGTCCAAGCTCTGAGGCGTCACCGGCGCACGCGCCCCGCCGGCCACCAGTGCGTCGGCGGGGCGCGTCGTCCTTGACAGGACCAACGACGGCTGGCGTCATGCCGAGGATGCGCAATCCGCTGGTCCGCGACCGCCGCATCGAAATCCCGCCCGGCTATGCCGAGCGCGAATGCAGGCTCGTCTCCTACGCGATGCCCTTCCTGCGCCACTGCTTCGTGCTGTGCCACGAACCGGCCAATCCCGCGCACCCCGCGATCGACTACTCCGTGATGGATTTCTTCATGGGCGAGGCGCACGCGCTCTCGCGCGGGATCACCGGCAATCCGCATTCGTTCGTGGTCATCCACAGCGGCGGCCTCGTGCGCAAGCGCCCCAACCTGCACATGCACGTGTTCGTGATCCGGCGGCGCTGGCAAAAGGCGTGGCTGTACCTGATGCTGACGACGATCCACTCGGTGTCTGCGCTGCGGCGCGCGCTGCTGCGGCCGTTCCGGACGAGGCCTGCTGTCGCCAGCGAGCGAGCAGGCGCCCGGTAGAGCGGCCTTCAGGCCGCTTCACGCGCTTTCTTGCGATGATCAAGCAGCCTGGTGTTCAACAGCCGAAGGCTGGTCAGGCCGCTCTACCGATCGCGTGGCGCTCAGGACTTGCCATCGTCGCAGCCGTCGCAACCCGCGCAGCCGCCCGCGACCTTCGGCGCCGGTGCGATGCGTTTGCCCAGCGCGCGCAGCCACGACGGCCGGCCCTCGCGCACCAGCGGTAGCGCGAGCGCGATGCGCAGGCGGCGCGCGGCGCCGGGCGCCTGCTTGCGGAACACCACCCACGCGCTGACCAGCACCGCGATCGCGACGATCAGGTACTGCAGGGCCAGCGAGGCGGTCATGCGTTCACCCCGCGCCCAGCGCCACCGCGACCTGGTACGTCAGCATCGCCATCAGGTAGGCCAGCCCGAACAGATAGCCGGCGGCGATGCCCACCTGCTTCCACGAATGCGTCTCGCGGCGGATCGTCGCCAGCGTCGACACGCACATCGGCGCGTAGATGTACCAGACCAGCAGCGACAGCGCGGTCGCCAGCGACCAGTCGTGGGCGATCAGCGGCGACAGCGCGCTGGCGGCGGCGGCATCGTCGGCCGCGGACAGCGCGTAGACCGTCGCCAGCGAGGACACCGCGACTTCGCGCGCGGCCAGGCCCGGGATCAGCGCGATGCAGATGCGCCAGTCGAAGCCCAGCGGCGAGAACACCGCGGTCATCGCATGGCCGATGCGGCCGGCGAAGCTGTAGTCGATGGCCGGCCCGGTCGCGCCCGCCGGCGCCGCCGGGAACGACAGCAGGAACCACAACAGGATGGTCAGCGCGAGGATGATGCCGCCGACGCGCTTGAGGAAGATCGCCGCGCGCTCCCACAGGCCGATCGCGAGGTCGCGCAGGTGCGGCGTGCGGTAGGACGGCAGTTCCAGCAGCAGCGCATGCTCGCCGCGGTCGCGGCGCCAGCGCTTCATCACCCAGGACACCAGCAGCGCGCTCGCGACGGCAGCGGCGTAGAGCCCGAACAGCACCAGCCCCTGCAGGCTCAACACGCCCGCGACCTGCCGCTGCGGGACGAACGCGCCGATCAGCAGCGCGTACACCGGCAGCCGCGCCGAGCAGGTCATCAGCGGCGCGACCAGGATCGTCGCCAGCCGGTCGCGCGGGTCCTGGATGCTGCGCGTGGCCATGATCCCGGGCACGGCGCAGGCGAAGCTCGACAGCAGCGGGATGAAGCTGCGCCCGGACAGGCCGGCCTTGAACATCATCCGGTCGAGCAGGAACGCGGCGCGCGGCAGGTAGCCGGACTCCTCCAGCGCGAGGATGAACGCGAACAGGATGAGGATCTGCGGCAGGAACACGATGACGCCGCCGAGGCCGGCGATCACGCCGTCGACCAGCAGGCTCTTGAGTGGCCCCTCGGGCATCGCTGCCCCGACCTGCGCGCCCAGCCACGCGGTGGCCGCCTCGATGCCGTCCATCAGCGGCGTCGCCCAGGCGTACACCGCCTGGAAGATCAGGAACATCACCACCGCCAGCGCCAGCAGCCCGAACACCGGATGCAGCAGCCAGCGGTCGAGGGTGTCGTCCACCTGCGCGGTGCGCGTGGGCATGCGTACAGCGAGTTCGAGCAGGCGCCGCGTCTCGGCGTGGGGGTCGGCGCCTTCGGGCAGCCGCGCCTCCGGCGGCTGCGGGCGTTCGGCCATGGCGTCGAGCTGCGCGACCAGCGCGCGGCCGCCGTCGCGGCGCACGGCCACGGTCTCGACCACCGGCACGCCCAGCGCACGCTGCAGCGCCGGCAGATCGATCTCGATGTCGCGACGGCGCGCGGCATCCATCATGTTCACCGCCAGCACCATCGGCCGGCCCAGCTCGCGCACTTCCAGCGCGAAGCGCAGGTGCAGGCGCAGGTTGGTCGCATCGACCACGCAGACCAGTACGTCCGGCGCGGGCTCGCCGGGGTAGAAGCCGCGGCAGACGTCGCGGGTGACGGCTTCGTCGAGGCTGGCGGCATTGAGGCTGTAGGCGCCCGGCAGGTCCAGCAGCACGTAGCCGCGACCGGACGACGACTGCATGCGGCCTTCCTTGCGCTCGACCGTGACCCCGGCGTAGTTCGCGACCTTCTGCCGGCTGCCGGTGAGCAGGTTGAACAGCGCGGTCTTGCCGCAGTTGGGGTTCCCGACCAGGGCCAGGCGCAGCGGCGGGGCGGCGGCGGGCGTCACCGTGCCTCCCCGCGCAGGCGGACCCGCGCGGCCTCGCTGCGGCGCAGCGCGAAGCGGGTGAACCCGACCTGCACCAGCAGCGGTTCGGCCCCGAACGGACCGGACGCGACCACCGACACCACTTCGCCGGCGACGAAGCCCAGTTCGCGCAGGCGGCGCGCGATCGCGTCGTTCTCGCCCGAATCCTGCACTGCGTCGATCACCGCGACGGTGCGGGGCGGCAGCTCGGTCAGGATCACGGACGGCCCTTAAATAGGAATTGTTCTCATTCTATACCAGACATCCGGATCGATTTCCGATCCGAATCAAATTCCGGCGCCATCGGGCGGCCCGGGCGGCCGGTCCCCGCCCCGGACCAGCCGACGCGCGGCAGCGGATATCATGCGGCGCAACGCCACGGAGAGCCGCATCGCATGTCCGATTCGCTGCAGCAGCATCGCAATGGTCCCGTCGTCCGGCTCCGCCTGCACCGCCCGGACCTGCACAACGCCTTCGACGCCGACCTGATCGGCGCCCTGACCGCCGCGCTGATCGCCCTGGGCGAGGACCGGACGGTACGCGTGGTGGTGCTGGAGGCCGCCGGCGCCAGCTTCTCCGCCGGTGCAGACCTGAACTGGATGCGGGCGATGGCCACGGCCACCGAGGACGAGAACCGCAACGACGCCCTCGCGCTCGCCCGGCTGATGCGGGTGCTGGACGAACTGCCGCACCCGACCATCGCCCGGGTCCACGGCGCCGCGTTCGGCGGCGGCATCGGCCTGGTCGCCTGCTGCGACATCGCCATCGGCGTGCCGGAAGCGAAGTTCGGCCTCACCGAGACCCGGCTGGGGCTGCTGCCGGCGGTGATCTCGCCGTACGTGATCGACGCCATCGGCGCCCGTCAGGCGCGGCGCTGGTTCGCCACCGCGGAGGTGTTCGACGCCGCCGAGGCCCTGCGCATCGGCCTGCTGCACGCGGTGGTGCCGGCCGATGCGCTGGACGCGGCGGTGAATCGCCAGATCGACCTGCTGCTGCGCGCCGGCCCGTACGCCGCCAGCCAGGCCAAGGTGCTGGTGCGCCGGGTGACCGACGAAACCGATCGCGACCGCCTCGGCCGCGACAACGCCGACCTGATCGCCCGCCTGCGCGTCTCGCGCGAAGGCCAGGAAGGCCTCGCCGCGTTCCTCGAGAAGCGCGACCCGGCCTGGCGGCCCTAGACCCGATCGCACTCTCACGCGGCGGCGGCCGGCCGCCGCCGCCCTTCCCCGGCACGCGAGGTTCCCATGCTCGATCATCTCGGTTTCACCGTCGCCAACTACCCGCGCAGCCGGGCGTTCTACGAGAAAGCGCTGGCGCCGCTCGGCTACGGCGTGGTCATGGAGGTCACGAAGGCGATGAGCGGCGGCTACGAAGGCTGCGGCTTCGGCCCGCCCGGCAAGCCGGCATTCTGGGTCGGCACCGGCAGCGGCGGCGGCAGCCACGGCATGCACATCGCGTTCACGGCGAAGACCCGCGCCGAGGTCGACGCCTTCCATGCCGCGGCGCTGGCCGCCGGCGGCACCGACAACGGCGCCCCGGGGCTGCGTCCCCATTACCACGCGGACTACTACGGCGCGTTCGTATTCGATCCCGACGGCCACAACGTCGAAGCCGTCTGCCACGCACCGGAGTGACCATGGTTTCGCCCATCCTCAACATCGCCGACGTTGCGACCATCGACCTGGCCGAACGCTCCCGCCAGCGCGGCAGCGACCGCATGCCGACCGACCGCTTCGGTGGCCGCATCGGCCCGATCGGCCCGCACGTCGGCGCGCGCCGGCTCGGCTACAACCTCACCGTCGTCGCGCCGGGCAAGGCCGCGTTCCCGAAGCATTCGCATTACGTGAACGAGGAGATGTTCTTCGTGCTCGACGGCAGCGGCGAACTGCGCATCGGCGACGCCGTGCATCCAGTGCGCGCCGGCGACGTGATCGCCTGTCCGCCCGGCGGCCCCGAGACCGCGCACCAGTTGTTCAACACCGGCGCCGTCGAGCTGCGCTACCTCGCGGTCAGCACCATGGACTACCCGGAAATCTGCGAATACCCGGATTCCGGCAAGTTCCTGGCGACCACCGGCATGCAGCCCGGCGCCTTCCGCAGCCTCGGCCGTGCCGCCGACGGCCTCGACTACTGGGACGGCGAGTGAGCCCGGCCGTCCGACCCACGCCCCGCCCCATGGGGCGCCAGAGCCACCACGCCTGATGTTCACCAAGATCCTCATCGCCAATCGCGGCGAAATCGCCTGCCGCGTCATCCGCACCTGCCGCCGGCTGGGCATCCGCACGGTCGCGGTCTATTCCGACGCCGATGCCGACGCGCAGCACGTGCGCCAGGCCGACGAGGCGTACCGCATCGGCGGTGCGCGTCCGCAGGAGAGCTACCTGCGCGGCGACGTCATCCTCGAGGTCGCGCTGAAGTCCGGCGCGCAGGCGATCCATCCGGGCTACGGCTTCCTCAGCGAGAACGCCGACTTCGCCGACGCGGTGGAAGCCGCGGGCGTCGTGTTCATCGGCCCGAAGGCGGCGTCGATGCGCAAGATGGGCAGCAAGGCCGGCGCCAAGCAGCTGATGCAGGCCGCCGGCGTGCCGGTGGTGCCGGGCTACACCGGCGAGGACCAGTCGCCCGACCTGCTGCAGCGCGAGGCCGACGCCATCGGCTACCCGCTGATGATCAAGGCCGCGCACGGCGGCGGCGGCAAGGGCATGCGCATCGTGCGCAGCTCGGCCGAGTTCCTGCCGAACCTCGAAAGCTGCCAGCGCGAGGCGCGCAACGCCTTCGGCCGTGATCGCGTGCTGCTCGAACGCTACGTCGAGAAGCCGCGCCACATCGAGATCCAGATCTTCGGCGACGCCGCCGGCCACGTGATCCACCTCAACGAGCGCGAATGCTCGGCACAGCGCCGCTACCAGAAGGTGCTGGAGGAATCGCCCTCGCCGTTCCTCACGCCGGAACTGCGCGCGGCGATGGGTGCGGCCGCCGTGCAGGCAGGCCATGCCATCGACTACCAGAACGCCGGCACGGTCGAGTTCATCGTCGGCCAGGACGGCGCCGGCTCCAAAACAGAGTTCTATTTCATGGAGATCAACACCCGCCTGCAGGTGGAGCATCCGGTCACCGAGTTCGTCACCGGGCTGGACCTCGTGGAATGGCAGCTGCGCGTCGCCGCTGGCGAGCCGCTGCCGTTGCCGCAGGACGCCATCCCGCAGCGCGGCCACGCCATCGAAGTGCGGCTGTACGCCGAGGACCCGGAAGCCGGCTTCCTGCCGGGCTCGGGCAAGCTCACCCGGCTGCAGTTGCCGCAGGCCGACGCGCACACCCGCCTCGACGGCGGCGTGGTCGAGGGCGACACGGTGACGATCTTCTACGACCCGATGATCGCCAAGCTGATCGTGTGGGATGCCGACCGCCCGCGTGCGCTCGCGCGCCTGCGCGAAGCGCTGGCGCAGTGCGCGATCGAAGGCCCGAAATCGAACGTCGCCTTCCTCGAACGGCTGATCCGCCACCCGGCGGTGGTGGAAGCGACCATCGACACCGGCACGCTCGATCGCGCGCTCGACGAGTTCATGCTGACGACGCCCGCACCGGCGCAGGCGCGTCTGGCGCGGATCGCCGCCGCCACGACCCTGCTGCTGCGCGAGGAAGCGCAGACGCAATCGCGCGCCGCCGCCGGCACCGACCCAACCTCGCCGTGGGCGCTGGCCGATGGCTGGCGCCTCGGCCATGCCGGGCAGCGGCGGCTGGTGCTGGACGACGGCACGCAGGTCCACACGCTCGTCGCCCACGGCAGCGCCGGCGACTACGTCTTCGACGACGCCGAGGGCCGCATCGCGGTGCAGGGCGCGCGCCAGGAAGCCGGCGGCGCGCTGTCGGCACGGTTCGACGGCGAAGGTCATCGGCTGCGGCTGGACGCCGACATCAGTTCCGGCGCATCCTCGCGGGTGGACGTGCACGACGGCGAACGCCGCTGGCGCTTCGTCCGGGTGCCGGCCTATCGTCCGGCCGATGCGGACACCGGGGGAGCCGGCGACCGCGTCCTCGCGCCGATGCCCGGGCGCATCGTGCTGATCCGCGCCCAGGTGGGGGACCATGTCGACGCAGGCCAGGAAGTGCTGGTGATGGAAGCGATGAAGATGGAGCTGACCCTGAAGGCGCCACGCGCCGGCGAGGTCGCGGAAGTCCGCGTCGCGGACGGCGATTTCGTCGAGGCGGATGCGGCGCTGGTGGTGCTGGCGTCGTGATCCTCGCCCGGCTCGCGCTGGTCGTGCTGCTTGCGCTGAGCGCTTCGGCCTGCGTGTCGTTCGAGGTCGCGCCGGTGGAGGTGCAGGGCTGCGATGCGGCCCTGGCCGGCGCCTGGCTACCCGAGGACGCCGGCCCGGACGACGCGCCGGCCGTGGTCACCGCCGATTGCGGCGTCACCGGTCTGCGCGGCGCGAAGCCCGACGAACGCCAGCGCTTCGGCACGTTCGAGTTCGACGGCCATCGCTACATCGCCGTGCAGGCCGACAACACCGAGACCGTGGCCGACAGCGCCGGCAGGATCGTCGAGACCTGGCCGGCGACGCGGGTCGAGCTCTACCGCTACCGCCTCGACGGCGACCGCCTGCTGCTGTGGGCAGCCGACCCCGGCACGGCGCGCAAGCTCGCCAGCGACGGGGTGACCGTGCACACCGACGACACCCGCGATGCCGTCACCGGCAAACCGGTCCCGCGCAGCATCGGCGGCGACGTGTACCTCAGCGGCCGCCGCGAGGCCATCGCCGACGCGCTGCGCCAGCACGGCGACGCGCTGTACCGCGGCATGCGGCCGGAGCACGCCACCACGCTGCACCGCACCGCACCCGGAGACGCCGCGCCATGACCGACACCGTCCGCATCGTCGAGGTCGGCCCCCGCGACGGCCTGCAGAACGAGAAGACCCTGGTGCCGGCGGCGGCCAAGATCGAACTGATCGACCGTCTCTCCGCGACCGGCCTGCGCAGCATCGAGGCCACCAGCTTCGTCAGCCCGAAATGGGTGCCGCAGCTGGCCGACGCCGCCGAGGTCTACGTCGGCATCGCCAAGCGGCCCGGCGTGCGCTACCCGGTGCTGGTCCCCAACGAACAGGGCTACGAGCGCGCCCGCGCCGTGGGCGTGGACGAGATCGCGGTGTTCACCGCGGCCTCCGAGGCATTCAACCAGCGCAACATCAACGCGACGATCGACGAATCGCTGCAACGATTCAGGCCGGTGATCGCACGCGCGCAGGCCGACGGCGTCGCCGTGCGCGGCTACGTGTCCACCGTGCTCGGCTGCCCCTACCAGGGCGAGGTACCGGTGGCCGATGTGGTCCGCGTCGCACGTGAACTGCATGCGATGGGCTGTTACGAAATCTCGCTCGGCGACACGATCGGCGTCGGCACCCCCGGCAAGGCCGGGACGATGCTGCGCGCGGTCGCCGATGCGGTGCCGATGCCGGCGCTCGCCGTGCATTTCCACGACACCTACGGCCAGGCGCTGGCCAACCTCCACGCCTGCCTCGAAGCCGGCGTTCGGGTGGTCGACGCTGCGGTGTCCGGCACCGGCGGCTGTCCCTACGCGCGCGGTGCCAGCGGCAACGTCGCCACCGAGGACGTGGTCTACATGCTGCAGGGCATGGGCTTCGAGACCGGCGTCGATCTCGACGCACTGGCCGACACGGGACGCTGGCTATCGCGACTGCTGGGGCGCGACACCGGCAGCAAGGTCGCCCGCGCGCGGAGCGCGGCCGCATGAGCATGGCAGGGGACGCGCCCGTGCCGCCGCCCGCCGACCAGGCGGACACCCTGGCCGCACTGGAACGCGCCCGCCACGACCCCGCCCTCGACGCCGGCACCCGCGCCCTGCTCGAACGCGCCTGCGCCGCGCTGCGGACCGCCATCGAGGAAACCGAATCCGAGCGCCTGCGCTACACCGCGCTGTTCGACGCCGTGCCCGACCCGGTGAGCATCCTCGACTGGGACGGCACCGTGCTCGACCTGAACAAGGCCGGCCTGGCCGCCTACCGCCGGCCGCGCGCGGAGATCGTCGGCAAACCGATCGAAGTGCTGAACCCGGACCTGCCCAAGGACCACCTCGAACCGGTCTGGGACGCGCTGCGCCGCGGCGAGACCTACGTCGTCGAAGTCGCGAACATGCGCGGCGACGGCAGCCGCTTCCCGGTGGAGGTCCACACCGCCGGCTTCGAGTACAAGGGCGCGACCCGCATGGTCGCGGTGGCGCGCGACCTCAGTGCGCGCTGGCAGGCGGAAAGCCGCTACCGGCTGCTGCTGGAATCGATCGACGTCGGCGTGATCCTGTTCGACCGCGACATGCGGGTGATCTCGGCCAACCCCGCCGCGCACCGCGCGATCGGCGTGGAGACCGGCCAGAGCGTGCATGCGCTGCTGCGGCCCGAGCACTGGAAGGTGGTCGACGCCCGCGGCCGGCCGCTGACCTTCCCCGACTGGCCCACCACCCGCGCGCTCGAACGCGCCCAGGTCATCAGCAACACCGTGGTCGGCCTCTACAACGTGCCGCACCAGCGGATGTCGTGGATCTCGGTGACCACCGTACCGGTGTTCGAGGCCGAGGGCACCACGCCGCAGTACGTGTTCGCGGTGTTCAGCGACGTGACCACGCTCAAGCGCGACAACGTGCTGTTCGATCGCGCGCAGGGTCTGGCCCACATCGGCGGCTGGGAGTGGGACCGCGGCCGCCAGCGGCTGTACCTCACCCAGGAGGCGCAGCGCATCCTCGGCCGCAGCCCCGCGCCGCAGACGATCGGCGACATGATCGCGGGCATGGCGCCGTCCGATCGCGGGCGGCTGCGCATGGCGGTGGACCGGTTGACCGAGAACGGCGGCAGCTTCGACCTCGAACTGCAGTGCCTGCGCAGCGACCACCGCGGCTGCTGGGTGCGGGTCATCGGCGAGGCCGACAGCGGCGACCCGGGCGCCTCGCGCATCGTCGGCACGCTGCAGGACATCACCGAACGCAAGCACGCGGAGGAAACCCTGCGCGTGCAGGCACGCACCGACCCGCTCAGCGGGCTGCTCAACCGCGATGCGATCCTCGCCGAACTCGACCTGCGCATGCTCGACCCCGCCTCCGCCCGGGTCGCGGTGCTCTACGTCGACCTCGACCGGTTCAAGGTCATCAACGACGTGCTCGGCCACGCCGCCGGCGACGAACTGCTGGCCTCGGCCGCGCAGCGCATCTCGCGGGCGGTGGACGGCGAAGGGCTGGTCGCGCGCTTCGGCGGCGACGAATTCCTGGTGCTGTGCAACCTCGCCGACGACCCGAAACGCCCGGAGCGGATCGCCGAAGCCATCCTGCGCGAACTAGCGGACACCTTCCGCTTCGACAACGAGGAGTTCGCGATCACCGCGAGCATCGGCATCGCCCGCGCACCTGAGGACGGCGAACGCCCGCAGACGCTGATCCAGAACGCCGACGCGGCGATGTACGACAGCAAGCGCCGCTCGCACAACGCCTGGCAGGCGTTCACCCCGGCGCTGGCGAAGAGCCAGGCCGACCGGCTGTGGATGGAGACCCATCTGCGCCGCGCCGCCGACAACGGCGAATTCCACCTCGCCTACCAGCCGCAGGTCGAGCTCGAAAGCGGCCGCATCGTCGCCGCGGAGGCGCTGATCCGCTGGCAGAACCACCTCCTCGGCGAATTGCGGCCCGATCGCTTCATCAGCCACGCCGAGACCACCGGCGACATCGTCCGCATCGGACAGTGGGTGCTGCGCGAAGCCTGCCGCCAGGTCGCGGCCTGGCGCGACGCCGGCCTCGGCATCGTCCGGGTCGCGGTCAACGTCTCCTATCGCCAGTTCGTCGGCGAGGATCTCGCCGGCGCCGTGCGCCGCTTGCTCGACGAATTCGGGCTGCCGGGCGCCGCGATCGAACTGGAGTTCACCGAGCGCGTGCTGATCGAGGACGCGCCCGACACCCTGCGCACCTTCGCCGACCTGCGCGAGATGGGCGTGATGCTGACCATCGACGACTTCGGCGAGGGCTACAGCGCGCTCAATTACCTGCGCCGGCTGCCGATCCACGGACTCAAGCTCAGCCAGCTGTTTGTCTCCGGCGTGCCGCGCGACCGTTCCGACGTGGCGGTGTGCCAGGCCATCGCCGGCATCGCCCACAGCCTGGGACTTGGCCTGGTGGCCGAGGGCGTGGAGTCGGAAGCACAGCGCCAGTTCCTGCTCGAACTGGGCGTGCAGGTGGGCCAGGGCTTCCTGTTCGCCCCGGGGCTGGATCCGGCCGAATTCAGCCGCCGCATCGCTGTCGGCGCAACGCAGCTGCGGAACGCGGATAGCGCCGGCGCCGCGGGGCCGAACAGTTAGAATAGAGGGCTTTCCGCACCCCGCAGGAGCGTCCATGCAGCTTTCCGATATCCG
>JAEWNA010000011.1 GCA_023392975.1 Pseudomonadota bacterium
GCCTGGCCTCCAGCGCTTCGCCGAAGTCGCGGGCGACCACGACCTGGCCGAAGGCCTCGCGGCCGTGCTCGGCGGCGTCCAGCACGACCCGGCCGAAGTCGCCGCTGCGGCTGATGTGGATCCGGGCGATCGCGCCGGCGGGCGCGCGCAGCCGCGGCAGCACGTCGAGCGCGCGCAGGGCGCGGACGCTGGCTTCGGCGAGGCTGAGGTTGCGCTGGTCGAACACCGCCGGCAGCGCGCCGGGCGGCGCGGCTTCGAGCAGGCCGACGTCGAGGCCGAGACGGTCCAGCGCGATCGCGAGACTGGCGCCGACCAGGCCGCCGCCCACGATCAGCACATCGTGAACAGGGCCATCCGGGGAAGAAGCGGGCGTGGCCGCGGGGGCGTGGGAGGACATTGCGTTATGCTACCGCCTCTGCACGCTCCACTCCTCCCGCCCGCTGCCCGTTGCCGCCGATGACCATGCCTGCCGACACCTCCGCCCCCGCCTCCGACACCCGCGGCCTGCTCGCGCCGGGTCCGCTGCTGCTGGTCGGGATGATCGCGCTGGCGGTCCTCAGCCGGCTGCTGCCGCACCCGCAGAACTTCTCCCCGGTCGAGGCCGTCGGCCTGTTCGGCGGCGCGTTCTTCGCCCGTCGCGGACTGGCGCTGGCGGTGCCGCTGCTGGCGATGTTCGCCTCGGATCTGCTGCTGGGCGTGATCGGTGGCGGCATCTACTGGAGTTACGTCGCCAGCCTGTCGTTCTGGTCGGTGTACGCCTGCATCGCGCTGTGCACGGTGCTGGGGTTCGCCCTCCGCGGCCGCGCCGGCGGCGCCCGCGTGCTCGGCGCCTCGCTGGCCGGCTCGGTGCTGTTCTTCCTCGTGACCAATTTCTTCGTCTGGTACGGCGGCACGATGTACCCGCAGACCAGCGCCGGCCTGGTCGCCGCCTACGTGGCCGGCATCCCGTTCTTCCAGAACACCCTGCTCGGCACCCTGTTCTACGCGGCGGTGCTGTTCGGCGGCTTCGCGCTGCTGCGCGCCCGGGTGCCGGCGCTGCGCGCGCAGACGGTGTGAGCCCGGGGCGGAGTCGCTTGTCCGAAGTGCTTTGCCATCGAACCTCGCACTCGTCATTCCCGCGCAAGCGAGGGCCTAGGCTCGGCCACTCATCACGATGGGCTCTCGCATCCGCGGGGATGAGCGTCGCCTCCGGTGACCGCAGCAAGGATTGATCCATGGGCAATCGCCTCTCCAAGATCTACACCCGGACCGGCGACGACGGCACGACCGGGCTCGGCGACGGCAGCCGCGTCGCGAAGGATTCGGCGCGGGTCGCCGCCTACGGCACGGTCGACGAAGCCAATTCCGCGATCGGCGTGCTGCTCGCGGTCGAGCTGCCCGACGACATCCGCGACCTGCTGACCACGATCCAGCACCAGATGTTCGATCTCGGCGGCGAGCTGTGCATCCCCGGCCACGCCGCGATCCAGGATGCCGACGTCGAACGGCTCGAACAGCAGCTCGACCACCACAACGACGCGCTGCCGGCACTGAAGGACTTCATCCTCCCCGGCGGCGGCGAAGCCGCGGCGCGCTGCCACCTCGCACGCACGATCGTGCGCCGCGCGGAGCGCGAATGCGTGACGCTGTCGCACCACGACGCGGTGCGGCCGCAGGCGATCCGCTACCTCAACCGGCTGTCCGACCTGCTGTTCGTGCTGGCCCGGGTGCTGGCGCGGCGCGACGGCCACGGCGAAGTCCTCTGGCAGCACGCGCGGCGCAACCCGACATGAGCCGCCTGCCGGTCTTCACGCACGCCGCCTGCCTCGACCACGACACCGGTCCGGGACACGCCGAATGCACGGAACGACTGGCGGCCGTCACCGACAGCCTGCGCGCGGCCTTTCCCGACGCCCTGGCCTGGTGCGAGGCGCCGCGCGCGACCCGCGGCCAGTTGCTGCGGGTGCATACCGCCCCGCTGCTGCATGCCGTGCTCGAAACCCGGCCCGGGCAGCGGATGTGGCTGGACCCGGATACCGTGCTCTCGCCGGGTTCGGCCGAGGCCGCGCTGCGCGCCGCCGGCGCCGCGGTCGCCGCGGTCGAGTGCGTGATGAACGGCGAGGCAAAGCGGGCCTTCTGCGCGGTGCGCCCGCCGGGCCACCACGCCACCAGCTGCGCGCCGATGGGGTTCTGCCTGTTCAATTCCATCGCGGTCGGCACCGCCCACGCGCTGGACAAGTACGGCCTGTCGCGGGTGGCGATCGCCGATTTCGACGTCCACCACGGCAACGGCACCCAGGCGATCTTCGACCTCGAACCGCGGGTCGTGTTCGCCAGCAGCCACCAGATGCCGCTCTATCCCGACAGCGGCCATGTCAGCGACCGCGGCGTCAACAACATCTTCAATGCGCCGCTGCCGCCGGGCGCCGGCGGCGAGGCGTTCCGCGCGGCGTGGCAAGACCGCCTGCTGCCGCAGCTCGACGCCTTCCGGCCGCAACTGCTGCTGATCTCCGCCGGCTTCGACGCGCACCGCCGCGACCCGCTGGCGGAGCTGGAACTGGAGGCCGACGATTTCGCGTGGATCACCCGCGAACTGGTCGCGATCGCGGAACGGCACGCCGATGGTCGCGTGGTGTCGAGCCTGGAAGGCGGCTACGACCTGACGGCGTTGCGCGAGGCCAGCGCGGCGCACGTCGGCGCCCTGCTGGACTGAGTCCGCGCCGCAGCCGGCCGCGTTGCCCCCCCGGGGCGGATGCGTCAAGCTAACCCGATTCGTTTCCCGACCGGGTCCACCGCGTGCGCAAACACCTCCGCCTGCTGCCGTTGCCCTTCTGCATCGCCCTGTCGCTGTCCGCGCAGGACGACCAGCCATTCATCGTCGCCGGTCTGGTCGTGGAAGGAGGCGAGCAGGCGCTTGTTGCCCTGGGCGGTGAGTAGCGGCGCCGGTTCGCGC
>JAEWNA010000064.1 GCA_023392975.1 Pseudomonadota bacterium
CGCCTGCGCAGCGGCGCGCGCGGGCGCGGGAGGCGGCGCGGCGGCGCGCTGGCAGGCGGCGATCGATGCCCCAAGCGCCAGCAGCCACACGCTGCGCGACACGGCAAACCACGCAGACATCGGCACGGTGTCGGCCATTTCGAAGACTCCGTCGCAACGACAGGCGTCCCGATTCTGGACCGCCTTCCCGAGGCTGTCATGGCCGATCGTGGCCGATGGGTGGGCCCATCGCGACGGCCGGCGGCGCGCGGCGCCGCGCAGGGGACGGCGGTGACGGCGGCGGCGACCCCGGATTTCCCGTCACCGCCGTCTCCGGCTACAGTCGCGCCGATGGAATGCCCGACCCCGCGCCTCCCGTCCCCGCGCTTCCCGCTCCCGTGGCCGCTCGCCGCCCTGCTGATCGCCGCCCTCGCGCTGTCGCTCGCGGCCTGCTCCGAGACCGACGGCGAGAACGCACCGCCGAAGGTCCGCACGCGGTTGCAGCGCCTGCTCCCGCCCCGCATCCAGGATCGCGCCGGCTGGGCCGCCGACATCCAGTCCGCGCTCGCCGCGCTCGACGTCGAGCCCTCGTCGCGCAACCTGTGCTCGGTGATCGCGGTGATCGAGCAGGAGTCGAGCTTCGTCGCCGACCCGCAGGTGCCGGGGCTCGGCGCGATCGCGCTCAAGGAAATCGACGCCCGCGCGCAGCGCCACCACATCCCGGTCTTCGCCGTCCGCGGCGCGCTCAAGCTGAAATCGCCCGATGGCCAGACCTGGGAAGCGCGGATCGCCGCCGCGCGCAGCGAGAAGCAGCTCAGCGACCTGTTCGAGGAAATGATCGCGCAGGTGCCGATGGGATCGCGGCTGCTGGCCCGCGCCAACCCCGTGCACACCGGCGGCCCGATGCAGGTGAGCATCGCGTTCGCGGAATCGCATGCACGACGGAAGCGGTATCCGTATGCCTCGGACGGGTCGATCCGGCACGCGGTCTTCACCCGCCGCGGCGGCGTGTACTTCGGCGCCGCGCACCTGCTCGACTACGACGCCGAGTACGATCGCCCGCTGTATCGCTTCGCCGACTTCAACGCCGGCCGCTTCGCCAGCCGCAATGCCGCGTTCCAGAACGCGGTCGCGATCGCCGGCGGCACGAAACTCCAGCTCGACGGCGACCTGATCCGCTATCGCAAGGGCGACGACGGCACCACGACCGGCGCGACCGAGACGGCGGTGCTGGCGCTGGCCGGCAAGCTCGACATGACGGCCGCGCAGATCCGCGCCGATCTCGACCGCGGCACCGAAGCGGGGTTCTCGGAGACCGCGCTCTACACGAACGTGTTCAAGCTCGCGGACAAACGCGGCGGCCGGCGCGCGCCGCGGGCGATGCTGCCGAAGATCGACCTGCACAGCCCGAAGATCACCCGCCACCTCACCACGGAGTGGTTCGCCCGCCGCGTCGACGGCCGCTACGCACGCTGCATGGCGCGGGCGAAGCGGGGCTGACCCGACGGCACGGCAAGGTCAGCGCAGGCCACCGTCCCCGTACCACAGGCCCTGCGCCGCCGCATGGGTCGACATCGAAGCCGTCTGCGAGGCATCGTCGACGAGCGCAGGGTCGCGCGTCGCGGTGCGATGCACGGACGGCGTGCTCGCGGCGATGATCCGCATCGCTTCATCGGCACGCGCCTGCGACTCGGCGACCGACACCTGGTCGGCCGGCATCGACGTGTTCACCGGGATCGGCGTCGACACCGGCTCGACCCAGCCATCCGGCCGGCCGGAAACGCGCTGCGCCGACGACTGCACGTCGCCGCGCCTAGGATAGGCCGCCTGCACACGATTGCCGACCATCGCGTAGGCATCCGTCGTCAACGTGGCGACCGGCTGCGCTTCGGCGACGATCACGCGCCCGACGCCCGCAGCGTCCGCCACGTAGCCTTGCGCGGGCGCATGCGGCGACGGCAATGCGGATGCGAGCGCGGCGGAATCCCGACCGGACAGCGGCGTTGCGGCTTCGCTCCTGGGCGAGTTGAACAGCAGGAAGAGGTTCAGGCCGAGCAGTCCGGCGGACAGCGACATCATGAAGATCGCCGCCGTGCGAAACCACAGCCCGCGCTGTCCGCGTGCCGCTGCACGCGACATGGGCCGTGCGCGCGGCGGCAGCAGATGCCGCTCCGCGGCGAGCAGCGCACGATCGCCCCAGTACGCACGCGGCATCGGCGATGCGACGGCATCGGGACGGGCGGTCGCGTCCTGCGGCGTTTCGACGTAGAAGTGGGTAGCGATGGAGGACGGTCGCATGGGATACCGGACGGGCAGCGCCTTTCGGGGCGGGCCTGCAGTATCGAAAGCGCCTCCGCGCCTGGCCCTCCCGCCGCGGCCCGATTCAGCCAGGGCCGTTTTCCGTACAGATCGATGAATCCGGCGTGATCGATGCCGGCATCGCGCAAGGCGCGCACGATCGGCGGCATGCGCATCGCACGCCGACGTGCGCGGGAGACTCACATCTCCGGGGTGGTGTCCTCGATCGTCCGCATCGCCTCGTCGGCCTTGCGTTTCGACTCGCGAATCTCGGCCGCCGAGGGCGGCGGCGGCGGCGCTTCGATGGCGGGCTGCGACGGAGCTTGCGCCTGCGGCAGCGGCACGACCATCGCCGAGGGGGCACGCGTCTCGACGGCGGGTGGCTCGACGACGGGTGGCTCACCCGCCGTCGATGCGGTTCTCGCCAGCATCTCGCGCACCACGAGCACGAAGCCGATCGCGCACAGCAGCGCGAAGAGCTGGAGCAGCAGACGCAGACCGCCGCCTCCGTGCGAACGCGGCGACGGGCCGCGCGGCAATGCGGCAACCTCGACAGGCGGCGGCGAGAACGCCTCGTCGCCGAGCATGTCGCGCAGGCCGCGACCATCGATGAGCCTGATCTTGTCGCTGCGCTTCGCGGCGGCGATCGCTGCGGCGGTGAATTCGCCGCTGGTGATCAGGATCGCACCGGTCGCGCCTTCCGTGACAAGGATGCCGAGCAGTTCGTGCACCGCATTGTGCGGCACCTGCTTCGCATTCCAATGCTTGCATTGCACCAACACCACCTGCGTGTCGCGGCGCAGGCGGAGGTCGATGCCGCCGTCGAACCGGGCACCAGTGCCAGCCGTGCCGACATGCTCGACCCACCAGCCGACATCGCGGTAATGGGCGGCGAGCACGCGCTCGAACTCGTCCCAGCCGATCCGGCTGAGGGCGTCGTCATGACGTGTTCGGACGTTCCTCAGCTGCGACATGCCGGCCTCCGTGACGGCGTTCCGGGAAACGCTCGCCCGCCGAAGCAGGCGGGCAAGCGTTGATGGCGGCCGATCAGGCCATCGCCCGCATCGCGCGGGTGAACAGGCTCTGCCGCTGCGACAGCGCCAGCGCTTCGCCCGCGGCGCGCAGGCCGGACAGCGCGGCGCCTTCCATGAAGCCCTGCCATTCGTAGAAGCTGCTGGTGTGGTCGCCGGCGAACAGGACGTTGCCGACGGCCTTGGCCTCGTTGTGGGCGATCATCGTGAAGTAGCCCGGGCGATGGCAGGTGTAGGCGCCCTTGCTGTACGGGTTGCTCGACCAGTGCTGGGCGAACGACACCACGTCGCCGCTGGCGCCGCGGAGGGCCATCTGCTTCGCGCCCGGCAGCGCGGACTCGAGTTCGGTGAGGAACTGCGTGGTCTCGTTGCGGAGGTTGTGCGGATCGAACGTGCGCGCCGCCGCGCCGCCGATGAGGCCGGTCAGCACCGCACGCTTCTCGCTGCCGTTGTACGGATTCGTCTCCCACGTGGCCTGCACGCGCGAGCGGTCGCTGTAGCCGGTGCCGTTGGTGCCGTGCTGGACGTACCAGTACGGCTGCCTGAAGCCGACCATCAACTTGGCGCTGTCGCCCATCGCCGACTGCTCGATCGCGAAGCGCTTCCAGCCCGGCAGTTCGAGGCTGGCGTCGAGCTGCACGTCGCGCAGCACGCCGAACGGCAACGCGAACACCACCACGTCGTGGTCGCGCTGCACCGCGCGGCCGTTGACGTCGAAGGTCAGGCGCACGCGGCCGCCGGCGAGCTTGCTCGCGGCGATCAGGCGATGCCCGGTCTGCACCGGCGTCGGCAGGCGCGCGGCCAGTTCGGTGGCGATGCGGTCGTTGCCGTCGACGACGTGGAAGCCGTCGCCGCCGAACGCGCCGATCTGCGCGAACTTGCCGCGCTTGTCGCCGTGCAGGAAGCGCAGGAAGCCGATCGCGCTCAGTTCGTCGATGCCGGCGCCGTACTCGGCCGCATAGGCGGCACCGACGACCTTGCGCAGCAGCCCGCCCGCGCCGTTGAGGGTGAGGTAGTCGTCGAGACTCATCAGGTCGAAGGTCTCGTCGGCGGCGTTGTAACGACCGGCGGTGGGCGTGCCGATCAGGGCGAGGTCCTCGCGCATGGCGCCGACGAAGCCGCGGAACTCCTCGACCACGTCCGCATCGGAATAGCGGCGGCCGTCGAAGTGGTAGTAGGTGGAGCCGGGCAGCATCGAGGCATCCTCGAGCTGCAGGCCGAACATGCGGGCGTAGCCGAGCATGGTGTGGTGCGAACCGCCGATGAACTCGGCGCCGCGTTCGGCCACCTGCCCCGGGAACACGCCACGCAGGCTGAAGCAGCGGCCGCCGACACGACCCGAGGCCTCGTACACGTTCGCGGCGATGCCGTTGCGGGCGAGCTCGAAGGCGCAGCTCAGGCCGGCCAGGCCGGCGCCGACCACGGCCACGCCGCCACTGCCGCCGACCAGCGCCTTGCGCAGCTTCGCGGCGCCGGCCATTGCCATCGGACTGGCGAGGCCCGCGCCAGTCGCCGCGGCGACCGCACCGGCCATCGCGCCCTTCGCGAAGCGACGGCGGCCGGCATCGCGCAGGCCGTCCTGCTCCACCGCCTCCTGCGTGCTCTGTCCCGTGGCCTCGCACTGCGCGGCCAACCGCGCGAGTCGCTGCAGACGCGTCATCATCGAACTACCGCTCATATCGTTCCCCCCGGATGCTGTGATTGCGGCCATGGCGAAGGACGGGTCGCCTCGTCGGCGACACCCGTCCGTGGACCGTTCCGTCTTGCCCCTGCCCCCGACGCGGTGTTTCCCCGTGCGTCCGGGCGTGCCGGCAGTGTGCCACAACCGGCGGGGATCGGCGCCGGGGGCGCCCGTCCGTCGGGCCCGGGCATCGCGCCCGGCGCGCACCGGCGGCGCTTCGATCAGGGCGCCGGTGCGCCTTCCGGTGCGGCGGCGACGCGCTCGAACACGTTGTAGAGCGTGCCCGCGCGGCCGAGTTCGAGCTTGATCCGCAGGGTATCGCCGCTGCAGACATAGGCGTTGCGCATCTCGCGGGCGGTGGACGGCGGCATCGGCCCGGTCTTGCTCACGCCGGCGCCAGAACCGGTGAGCGTGCCGCGGGTGGCGTGCGTGTCGGGACAGGCGTTGAGCACGCCGGCCCGCGCCGACCAGCGGCCCGTGGTATTCCCGCTCATGCGCCCGTCGCCGCGCTTGCCAGGCGCGACGATCGTGTTGCTCGCGCCTTCGACGACATTGCGGAAAGTGCGATCGGCGTCGAGGACCAGGGTGGTGTTCGGCTGGACCGTGGCGACACGGGCGAAGCCACGCATCATCCGGTTGGCGAACTCGGCCATGCCATCGTTGGTCATCCGCCAGGTGCCGACCAGGCACTGGTCGATCTCGCGCGTGCCGGCGCAGAGTTCGCAGGCCACTTCCCGCCTGCCGGCCAGCGACAGTTCGACATCGCGGTCCGCCGTGGCCATGCCCGCGAAACGGAATTGCCGGGGTTGCCCGTCGAGCGCATCGACTTCCGGCGGGAACGGCGTCGCCCAGGCGCCGCGGGTCGGCTTGCCGGCGTGGAAGGTCGCCGGCGTCGCCGTCACCCGCCAGCGGCCGCATTCGAAGTTGGCGTAGCCGCGCGTCAGCACGAACGGGGCCAGCGCGATCCGCTGCGTCCGGGTGTCGGTCCAGGTCCAGTCGTCGCCGCCGGCCGGCGCGGAGCCGATCGACGCGCCATGGCCGTCGCGGATGCGCTGGTCGAGATAATCCTTCGCGAACTGCAGCCAGCGCGCGTCGTCCATGGCGTCGCGCATCGCCGCCCGCTGCGCCGCATCCTCGTGGCTGCCGGCCATCGCGTGCAGGAACGGCATCACCGCCTGCGGCCCCGGCGACCCGCCCAACCAGGCGAAGAACACGAAGGCGTCGTAGGTCATGCGGTACAGCGGCGTGGCCGGCGAGTCGATGTCGAACCGGTTCACGCGACCGGCGATGAATGGCGCGGCGGGCAGCGCGAGCGTCGAGAACCAGTCGGCGGCGCCTTCCATCCACCAGGTGCCGCCGCCCGATGCGCCGCCGGGCGTCGCGCTGCCCATCTGCGCGGCCGTCAGCGAGGCGAACTGGACGCAGTGCATCAACTCGTGGGCGATCACGGCGCCTGCGCGATCGGCACGCGCCGCATTGCCCAGCAGCCAGAGCGTGACCAGGCATTCGCCATCGGGGCCGAGCCGGGTCCAGGCCGCGATCTCGCCGAAGGTTTCGTGGCGGCTGCCGGGGCCGAAATCGTCGAGCAGCAGGATGGTGGCGTTGCCGATGCGGAAGTCCTCCAGCCGCGGCAGCGCCGCCGCCGAACCGCGCAGCCCCGCTTCGACCGAAGCGCCCACGCCCGGGCCCTCGGCCCAATCGGACACGACATGCCGGATCACGCGCAGACGGCGTTCGCCGTCCGGCGTGTCCACCGGCACCTCCAGGGCGACGACGCACTGGAAGTCGTCCGGCCCGAGCCGGCCGAGGCCGGCCCCCAGGCGTTCGTCGAACTGGCGCAGGTAGGCGAGGCTGTCGCAGTCGCCGAAGCGCTCGTGCGCGCTCACGTAGACGATCGCGCCCACGAGCAGCAGCGCGCCGACCACCCCGAGACCCAGCCAGCGTTTCGCGGATGGACGCATCGTGCCTGTCGCTCCAGGTCGGACGGCATCCCGGCCGGGCTGCGCGCATCCACTTCGATGAGAACGCATTCGCGCCGCGCGCTCGGCCATCGGCAGCGATCGCGTGCCGGCGTCGGGCCGGGGCGTTGAAGAGGATCAGTCGCCCGGGATCAGGACGCCATCGGCGCCATCCGTCGCCTGAGCTGCTTCAACCGTTTGAGCCCTGCGTCGTTGCGATGCTTCGCCTCGCACATCGCCCGGTAGATCGCCAGCGCGTCCTCGACCTCCTCGCGGCAGCGCGCTTCGATCGCGGCATGGTCGTCGCGATCGTAGAGATCCCAGACCGCGCGCCCGGGATCGATCCGCTTGCCGTCGGCGTATTTTTCGTAGAGCTGGCGCTTGGTCTTGGGATAGGCGAAATACGGATGATTGAGCGCGAACTGGCCGAAGCTGGCGACGCCCAGGTCGAGCTGCCGGCAACCGTAGAGCAGATCGTGCGCCTGCACCGGGTCCATCACGCCGTGCTGCGCGATCCGCGCCACGAGACAGGGCACGTCGCTGTGACCGATGCCGATGCCGGCGAGGATCGGCGTCCCTTCCTGGCGCGGGTCAGCGAAGGACTTCCACTCCGCCTGCAGGTGCGCGCACAGCGCCCGCAGCATCGTCGCTTCGTCCGCGTGCGACCACGCCCAGAATTCGTGCCGCGACGCCACCCGGTCGAGCATCGGCAGGTAGGTGAGGAAGGCGCCGCCCAGCAGACGATGGGACGGCAGGTGCGGCGAAAACCGCATGCCGCTCGGCGTGGGCCGGGCGCGGTCCTCCGACGGCACGTAGTATTCGAGATCGAAGAACAGGATCCGCGTCCTGTCCGGAAAGAAACGGCGCTCCACGCGCATGGGCTCTCCTGAGCGAAGGTTCTTCCTGCACCGCCGACGCTAAGGCGCGAAGGGCGTGCGGTCAAGGCACGGGGTCACGGCATGGCATGACGGCTTCGCGCGGGCGTGGGCGGACATCGCCAACAGAGGCAACGGCATCGTCATTCCGCCTTCGCGTGCGGGTCGTCCGCGACGAGCCAACCGCCCAGTCCGATCCCTGCGCCGGTCGCGGCGCCGGCACCGCCGCCCGTGCCGCCGCCATCGCCCTTGCCTCCGCCACCCGACTCGCGACGATCGCCGCCGCCGCGCGAGCCGCCGCCCTGGCCCGGACGGGTCGGTCCCTGCGGCGGAAGCGCCACGTCCGCCGGCACGGGATCGAGATCGAGGGCCTCGCGGATGAAATCGCGCAGCGACACCACGAGGTCGTGCGTATGCACGGTGCGTCCGGCGACGAGTTCATGGGCCGCGCGCGCCGCGAGCCTGACCTGCGCTTCCGTGCCCAGCAGCAGGATGTCGGACAGGGCCGCCTCGACCGCATCGCGCATGCGCCGGGACCGGTCCGAACTCGGCCGGTCTCCCGCCTTCGGATCGGCGTCGCCCGCGTCCGCCTCCATCCGCCCTCGCAGGGCGCGCAGATGCGTCGGATCCACCGCCAGGTCGCCGGTGAAAGAACCGCCCAGGGTCTTGTAGGCGGCGATCAGGGTGCGCAGGCGTTCGTTGATCTGGCGGTTTTCCCGCTGCCGGCGCGCCTGTATCCGCTGCATGACCAGCAGGCGGATGCCGACGCCGACCAGCGTGATCAGCACGAGCCCGGCGAGCGTGGACAGCAGCGTCTGCCAGGAAGAGAAATCCAGACTGCGCATGGCGAACAATCCTGGAGGCGCGCCAGAGGAACGCTAGAAAGGCGTTCGAAGGAAACGCGGATGGCGTGGCGCCGCGTTCATGCCCGCCCCAGCACATAGTCGATCGCCGCGCGGACCGCCGCGGCCTGGGCGGCGTCGCACTGTTCCGGCGTGGCACGCGGGCTGTCGGGGTAGACCTCGGTGGTGGTCCGGAACGGCGCGTCGGTGACGCCGGCGCACAGGCCGAGTTGGCGCAGCGGATAGCGGATCACGCCCGGGGCGACCACCGGCGAGCCGATGATCTCGCCGTTCGCATCGGCCGGCGCGATGTGGGTGACCTGCGCCACCGCGGCGATGATCGCGGCCTGGAAGTCGGGGGTCGGCGCTTCGGTGTCGTCAACCAGGTAGAAGCCGTCGGGGATCTCGCCGGGCTCGAACGGCTTGCCGTCGCGCGCGGCCAACGCGGGCCGGAATTCGGACTCGTCCGAGTCGGTGGTTTCGTGCAGGTCGATGTGCATGACGAAGCGGCTTCGCCACGGCGCGACCAGCCGCATCAGCGCCGCCGATTCCTGCGCGGGACTGTCCTCGCGGAACGAGCGGTTGGGATCGACCGCGAACGGGTTCCAGCGCTGGATGCGCTCGTAGGCCCACGGGCTGACGCACGGCGCGACCAGCAGGTTCACGCGTCCCGCGTACGCCTGCGCATGACGATCGAGGAAGCGCAGCGCGCCGTGGACGCCGCTGGTCTCGTAGCCATGCACGCCGCCGGTCACCAGCACGTGCGGCAGCGCATCGTCCCAATCCCGGCTGCGGACGGCATGGAGCGGATAGCGGCCGTCGGGCGCATAGTCCAGTTCGCCGTACTGCATCACGTCGAAGCGGTCGCGCAGGCGTTCGATCGCGCCGACGACCTCGGCGGCGTAGCTGCGCCGCGGCGTCCGCGATGCGCGCCATGCGGCGATGTCCTCCTCGCGCCAGGGCCGCCCGGGCACGCCTATGGAGACGGGACCGATCGACGCGGGAATCTGTTCGCTCATGGCCGGCGCTCGCGGAAATGTCGGATGCCGAGTGTAGTGCCAACGGGCCCGCGACGCGTCGTCCGCACGTGTTGCAGGTGAGCGGCGTCGCTCGCATCGTGCAATTCGCGTGGAAACCTGTCACTTGTATCAGGTGCTGCACTGTGCGCCCGGGGAATTGCAGGGCGTATGATCGTGCCCGGACGCGCCCGGGTCGCGTCCTCCAGGATTTCCATGGACCCGGATCAACAGGGAAGGACATCGCATGATCATCAATTCGATCGCGGACGGCCAGGTCACGGCCAACGGCCTCGTGGAATTCAACTTCCGCGACATCTCGTACAGCATCAGCGGTTCGAGCAGCACGCTCTCCGGCACGGTCGCGGCCGGCCAGTACCACACCGTCAACGCGTCCGCCACCGGCAGCGGGCCGTACAAGGTGTCGCTGGGCTACGTGAACCACTCCTACCAGGCGCAGCCGGTGATGGTCGAGGACGACAGCGCGCTGGTGACGTTCTGGATGGCCTTCCCGGCCGGCCCGAACGGCCCGAAGACCTTCGTCTACTCGCAGCAGAAGTAACCGCACGTCCGCCTCCGTCGCGGACATGGAACGGTCGGCGCCCGCCGGCCGTTCCCCGCACGGCGGATGCGGCGACCTCGCACGCATGACCGTCCACACC
>JAEWNA010000215.1 GCA_023392975.1 Pseudomonadota bacterium
CCGATACGCCTCGCGACACGCCCAGCGACACACTATTTCCGTTTTCCGAACGCTCGCGCCGGCTGCAGGCCGACGTGCGGGCCTTCCTCGACGAGCGGATCCTGCCCGCCGAGATCGCGCTGCAGGCGCACGCCGCCGACCCGGCGACGCGCTGGACGATCCCGCCGCAGCTGGAAGCGCTGAAGGCCGAAGCCAAGGCCGCCGGGCTGTGGAACCTGTTCCTGCCCGACGACACGCACGGCGCCGGCCTGAGCAACCTCGAGTACGCGCCGATCGCCGAGATCACCGGCCGCAGCCTGTTCGCGCCGGAAGTCTTCAACTGCAGCGCGCCGGACACCGGCAACATGGAAGTGCTGCTGCACTTCGCCACGCCCGAACAGCGCGCGCCGTGGCTGCCGGGCTTGCTCGACGGCACCATCCGCTCCGCGTTCGCGATGACCGAGCCGGGCGTCGCGAGTTCCGACGCCACCAACATCGCGCTGCCGATCGTGCGCGACGGCGACACGCTCGTGCTCGACGGGCGCAAGTGGTGGACGACCGGCGCCGCCGACCCGCGCTGCCGGCTGCTGATCGTGATGGGCGTGACCGATCCCGACGCGCCCGCGCACCAGCGGCATTCGATGGTGCTGGTGCCGATGGATACGCCCGGCGTGCGCGTGCTGCGGCCGCTGACCGTGTTCGGTTACGACGACGCGCCGCACGGGCACGTCGAGATCGCGTTCGACGACGTGCGCGTGCCGATGACGAACCTGCTCGGTGCGTCCGGCAGCGGCTTCGCGATCGCGCAGGCGCGGCTCGGACCGGGCCGCATCCACCACTGCATGCGCCTGATCGGCCTGGCACAGCGTGCGCTGGAGGCGATGGTCGTGCGCGCCCGCACCCGCGAGGCGTTCGGCAAGCCGATCGGCGGCCACGGCATGGCGCAGGAAGCGATCGCGCTGTCGCGCTGCGAGATCGAACAGGCGCGGCTGCTGACGCTGCAGGCCGCCGCCGCGCTCGATGCGCACGGCAACAAGGGCGCGAAGGACCTGATCGGCATGATCAAGATCGTCGCGCCGCGCATGGCCTGCGCGGTGATCGATCGCGCGATGCAATTGTACGGCGCCGGCGGACTGTCGCAGGACCACTTCCTCGCCCAGGCCTATGCCGGCGCGCGTTCGCTGCGCCTGGCCGACGGCCCGGACGAAGTCCACCTCGCCGCGCTCGCGCGGTCCATGCTCAAGGGATGAGGCGATGGCGCATCCGCTCGACCTGCCGGCGGACGCGCTGGCGACGTATCTGGAAGCGCACGTCGACGGCTTTCGTGGCCCGCTGAGCGCGACCAAGTTCAAGGGCGGGCAGTCGAACCCGACCTACCGCATCGATGCCGCCAGCGGCACCTACGTGCTGCGGCGCAAGCCGCCGGGCGATCTGCTGCCGTCGGCGCATGCGGTCGATCGGGAGTTCCGCGTGCTGCGGGCGTTGCATGGCGGCCCGGTGCCGGTGGCGCGCCCGCTGCACCTGTGCGAGGACACGTCGGTCATCGGCTCGATGTTCTACGTCATGGCGCACGTCGACGGCCGGATCTTCTGGGACCCGTCGCTGCCGGACTTCGCGCCGAATGAACGTGCCGAGTACTACGCGGCCATCGTCGACACGCTGGCCGCGCTGCATGCGGTCGATCCCGCCGGCGTCGGGCTCGGCGATTTCGGCATGCCGGGCAACTACTTCGAACGCCAGCTGCAGCGCTGGACCGCGCAGTATCGCGCCAGCGAGACGCGAACCATCACGGCGATGGACGCGCTGATCGAGGCGCTGCCACCGCGCTGCCCCGCGGACGATGGCGTCGTCGCACTGGTGCACGGCGATTTCCGCATCGACAACCTGATCTTCGCGCCGGCGTCGTCAAACATCGCCGCCGTCGTGGATTGGGAACTGTCGACGCTGGGCCATCCGCTCGCCGACCTCGGGTACTTCTGCATGGCGCTGCGGCTGCCGCGCAATCCCGCACTGCCGGGGCTGGGCGGACTCGATCGCGCGGCGCTCGGCATTCCCGACGAAGCCAGCCTGCTCGCGCGCTACGCGGCGCGCAGCGGCCGTGCGCTGCCAGAAGACTGGCCGTTCGTGCTGGCCTTCAGCTTCTTCCGGCTCGCCGCCATCGCCCAGGGCGTCGCCAAGCGTGCGGAGCAAGGGAATGCCTCCAGTGAACAGGCCGTGCAGGCCGGCCGCATGGTCGACCTGCTGGCCGGGATGGGCCTGGAAGCATTGAGCAACGAGAGGTAGGCGCGGACGGGCGATCGGGTGCAACGGGCAGTCGCATGCCGCGCCGGTATGGCGGTGGGCGATGCATGGACTGATTCCGATCGGTTGAATCCGCGGCCCATGGCGGACATCAGGCCGCACGGGAGCGTGCCTGTCGTCTCTCGCGGGCGTAACCGCTCGGAGATCGACCCACGTAGCGGGCGAACGCAGTGCTGAAGGTACTCGCCGACGAATAGCCGACACGCTCGGCCACCTTCTCGATCACCAGGTCCTGACGATCGAGGATGTCTTTCGCGATCGCCATGCGCCATGCGAGCAGGTACTCCATCGGCGGCATGCCGACCGCACGCGTGAAGCGCTGGAAATAGGCCGACCTCGAAAGTGCGGCGGCCTTGGCCAGCTGTTCCACCGTCCAGGCCCGGGACGGCTCGCGGTGCATCTCCCGTATCGACAGGGCCAGACGCTCGTCCGCCAAACCGCGGAGCAGGCCCGCCGGTGCCGCGTCGCCCGGTGCCGCACGCAAGGCCTCGATGAGCAGGACCTCGACCAGTCGGGTCAGGATGAGATCGCGCCCCGACTTCGACTGCATGGCCTCCTCGCGCACGAGGCGGACCAGCAGGTCGAAGCGATGCTCGCCGCGGACATGGATGATCGGCGGAAGCAGCGTCACCAGCAGCGCCGTGTCCGGCGAATCGAAAACGAAATAGCCGCCCAACATGCGCACGTCGGGCTCTCCCGCTTGGGCGCCATGGCGCAGTTCGTGGCCCTGGTCCGCGATGGCGGCGGGATCGACCGGCTGCGGTTCGACGGGTTCGAATCCCGACAGGACGAATCCCGGCGTGGCGGGCAGGAACACGAAGTCGCCGGCTTCCAGACGCAGCGGGTCCGCACCCTCGACCTGCAGGAGGCATGTGCCATCGGTGACCACGCAGAAGCCCGGATGCCCGAATGGCGCGTAGCGGATGCCCCAGCGACCGGCGCCGGAAATGCTCTTGCCCATGACCCGGGCGGGTCGGAGCAGGGTGATCAGCTCGGCAAGGGGATCAGTCATGACAGGACTCTCGCCAAATTTTATTGGACTCTACAGCATCGATCGTCCTGTGGCGCAGGCCTATCGTGGTCGCACCTATCCACCACGGAGTCCCGCAATGAAAACCGTTCTGATCACGGGCTGTTCCTCCGGCTACGGGCTCGAAACCGCCCGTTACTTCCACGACCGGGGGTGGCATGTCGTCGCCACGATGCGTCGGCCGAGTTCCGGTGTCCTGCCCGTGTCCGACCGCATCAGGCTGGTCGCGCTGGACGTCACCCGCGCCGACAGCATCGCCCGCGCCATCGAGGCGGCCGGCCCGGTCGATGTCCTCGTCAACAACGCCGGCATCGGCGTCGTCGGCGCGTTCGAGGCCACGTCGATGCAGACGGTGCGCGAGGTGTTCGAAACCAACACGTTCGGCACGATGGCGATGGTGCAGGCCGTGATTCCGCAGATGCGCGAGCGTGGGGCGGGCACCATCGTGAATGTCACTTCGAGCGTCACCCTGGCCAGCATGCCGCTCGCCGCCGCGTACACGGGGAGCAAGACGGCAGTCGAGGGTTTCACCGGGTCCCTGGCGCACGAACTCGGCGCGCTCGGCATCCGGGTCAAGCTGGTCGAACCCGGCTACGGCCCGACCACGCGGTTCGCCGAGAACGGCGCAGAGCGCATGAACGGCCTCATCCCGGATGCCTATGCGGACTATGCCCGTCCGATCTTCGAGGCCTTCGCCCGTCCGCAGGCGACGACGCAGCCTCAGGATGTCGCCGAGGCGATCTGGCAGGCCGTACACGATACCTCCGGCCAGTTCCATTTCCCTGCCGGCGCCGATGCCGTCGCACTCGCGGGGCCGCGATGAACATGCCGGTGTCTCCGGCCCGGTCTTGAAGGCCGCCGTCGCATGGCGCGCGTCCGTTGCCGACCGACAACGGACGTCGATCCTCAGCCCTCCCGATCGTCGCGGGTCCACACCCCGCCATGCTCGATCTTCACCGGGAACTTCGCCACGGGTTCGTAGGCGGGGGCGCAGAGCGCGCGGCCGTCGCGCAGGTCGAAGCGGGCGCCGTGCAGGACGCAGGTGATGCTGCCCTCGACCGGGTCGACGTCGCCGGAGGACAGTTCGAATTCGTCGTGCGTGCACTTGTCCTCGACCGCGTACAGCTCGCCGTCGAGGTTCACGACGAGGATCGGCGTGTCGTCGGCCCAGACGGTGGCCTTCTCGCCGGGGAGCAGCTGCTCGGTGGGACACACGAACACCCAGTCGCTCATGCGGTGATCTCCGTCGGGGACGCGAGTGCCTTGTCGAGCACTTCGAAGCGCAGGCCGGCCCGTTTCGGAATGCCGTAGCGCGGGTCGTCGTAAGGAAATGGCTTGGTCACGCCGGTGCGCACGTAACCGCGGCGCGCGTACCAGGCCAGCAGTTCGTCGCGGCAGTCGATGACGGTCATACGCATGCGCGTGCAGCCGAGCGTGTCGCGCGCGATGCGCTCGGCTTCGGCCAGCAGCATGCGGCCGAGGCCGCCGCCCTGCAGGTCCGGGCGGATCGAGAACATGCCGAACTCGGCGGTGGGCACGCCGTCGTCCACCGACATCGTGGCGATGCGCGCGCAGCCGATCGCATGACGGTGCTCGTCTTCGGCCAGCAGGATCAGGCTCCCGGGCGCGTCGAGATCGGCGCGCAGCATGTCGGCGTCGATGCGCTGGCCGTCGAGCAGGTGCGCTTCGGTGGTCCAGCCCTGGCGGCTGGCGTCGCCGCGATAGGCCGACGTGACCAGCGCGATCAGCGCCGGGATGTCGGCATGCGTCGCGAAACGATAGATCGGCGTCATCGCGATGCTCAGGCCAGCAGCTTGCGGACCTTGCGGATCGCGTCGGCGAAGCGCTCGATCTCGTCGTGCGTGTTGTAGAACGCGAACGAGGCGCGGCAGGTCGCCGGGACGCCGTAGAACTGCATCAGCGGGTGGGCGCAGTGGTGGCCGGAACGCACCGCCACGCCTTCGAGATCGAGCAGCGTGGCGAGGTCGTGCGCGTGTGCGCCTTCGATCAGGAAGCTGATCACCGATGCCTTGTCCGGTGCGGTGCCGAAGATACGCAGGCCGTCGATGCCGGACAGCGCCTCGGTCGCGTGCGCGAGCAGTTCGGCCTCGCGCGCTTCGATCGCGTCCATGCCGATCGCGGACAGGTAGTCCGTGGCAACGCCGAGGCCGATGTGCCCGGCGATGTTCGGCGTGCCCGCCTCGAAACGATGCGGCGGGTCGTTGAAGACGGTGCCCTCGAAGCGCACTTCCTTGATCATCTCGCCGCCGCCGAGGAACGGCGGCATGTCGGCCAGCGTTTCGCGGCGCGCCCACAGCGCACCGGTGCCGGTGGGGCCGCATAGCTTGTGGCCGGTGATCGCGTAGAAGTCGCAGCCGATCGACGGGATGTCGAGCGCGCGATGCGGCGCCGCCTGCGACCCGTCGACGACGGTGACGATGCCGCGCTTGCGCGCCTCGCGGCAGATCTCGCGCACCGGGTTCACCGTGCCCAGCACGTTACTGACGTGGGTCACGCCCAGCAGCTTCACCTCGGGGGTCATCGCGGCACGCAAGGCTTCGAGATCGAGCGTGCCGTCCTGATGGATCTCGGCGACCCGGATCGTCGCGCCGGTGCGTCCGGCGACGAGCTGCCACGGCACGATGTTGGCGTGGTGCTCCATCCGGCTGAGCAGGATGACGTCGCCGGGCTCCAGGCGCGGCAGCGCCCACGAGTAGGCGACGAGGTTGATCGCGAACGTCGTCCCGCTGCACAGCACCAGTTCGTCGCGATGCACCTTGAGGAAGGCGGCAAGCTTCGATCGCGCGCCTTCGTAGGCATCGGTGGCCTCCGTGCCCAGCGCGTGCACCGCGCGGCTGACGTTGGCGTTGTGGCGGCGGAAGAAATCGTCCACCGCATCGATCACGACCGCCGGCTTCTGGCCGGTGTTGGCCGAGTCGAGGTAGATCAGCGGCTTGCCGTGGACCTCGCGCTGCAGCAGCGGGAAATCGGCACGGATCGCGTTCCAGTCGGGCGCGGAGCGGGTCATGCGATGGGACTCATGCAGGAAGGTTTTCGCGATCGCCGTGACTGCGCGGCGCGGAGATCACGAGGAAATGCAGGTCGACATCGTCGTCGTTGCGCAGGCGATGCGCGGCGCCCGGCGGGACGTGCAATCCCTCGCCGGGTCCGAGCCGGTGCGCGACACCGGCGAGTTCCAGCGTCGCCGTGCCGGACAGCACGTAGAAGAACTGCCGCGCGTGATGATGTCGATGCGGTGTTTCCGCGGCTCCGGGCGGCACGCGTTCCTCGATGACGCTGAGGTCGTCGCCTTCGAGCAGGTGCCAGCCATCGCAACCTGCGCCCCAGACATAGTGGCGGCCGTTGTCGCGGGACACGGCGCTCATGCGTAGCCGTCCCCGATGCGCGCCAGGGCGGCGTCGAGCGTGACTTCGAGGGCGGCGCGCAGCGCGGCGTCGTCGACGTTCGACAGCGTCTCGCGGCAGAACGCGGCGGTCAGCAGCGTGCGTGCCTCGGCCTCGGGAATGCCGCGCGAGCGCAGGTAGAACAGCGATGTCGGATCGAGTTGGCCGACGGTCGCGCCATGGGCTGCCTTGACCTCGTCGGCGTGGATGACCAGCACCGGCTGGGTGTCGATCTCGGCGTTCGCCGACAGCAGCAGGTTGCGGTTGGACAGGTCGGCATCGCTGCCGTCCGCGCCCTCGCGAATGGTGATGCCGCCGTGGAACACCGCGCGGCCGCGCCCCGCGCCGAGCCCGCGCCAGCGCAGCGCGCAGGCGGTGTCGCGGGCGATGTGCTCGATGCCGAGACGCGTATCGAGGTGCCGCTTGCCGTCGGCGAGCAGGACGCCGTCGGCGGCGACGCGTGCGCCGATGCCTTCGAGGCGCACGTTCAGTTCGTGCCGCGACAGTGCGGCGCCGAGTTCGAGATCCAGGCGGGCATACCCGGACTCGCGCGCGAGCACGGCGTCGCAGCGCGCGAATACGCCCGCGCCCGTGGCCTCGCCCTGCACGCGCGCGTGCGCGAGCCGGGCGCGCTGGCCGAGATGCACGTGGGTGACGTGGTTGCGCAGGCCGCGATGTTCGCCCAGCGCGAGATGGTGTTCGACCAGCCGCAGCGACGCGTCGTTGCGCAGGTCGATGAAATGGCGCAGGTGCGCCGCGGTCTCGCCGCCGGCGATCGAGACGAAGACCAGGTGCAACGTCGCGCCTTCGCCGGCGCCGTGATCGACACGCAGGACCATGCCTTCCTCGGCCAGCGCGGCGTTGGCCACCGCGAACACCTCGTCCGCGCCGGCATAGCGATACTGCAGGAAGTTGGCGTCGCGCGGTTCCTGTTCGCGCAGCACGCGGGAGAGCGGCATGGCGTCGACGCCGGCGGGCAGGGCGGTGGTGTCACTGCGGGCTGCGTCGAAACGGCCGTCGACGAACACCATGCGCGGCGCCGGAATCGGTGCGAGCAAGGCGTCGAGTGCGGCGGCGTCGACCAGCGCATCGCCGGCCGGGGCGAACGAGCGGCGCTCCAGCGCCCGCAGCGGCGTGTACTTCCAGGCCTCGCTGCGCGGTCCGGGCAGGCCGTCGCGCAGGGCGGCCTCCAGCGCCGCGCGCCGGAACGGGCCGAGGTCGGCGGCCTCGGGCTGCGCGAGACCCTCGAAGGCCGCCGCGAACGAGTCGAGCAGTGCGCTCATCGGGCAGCCGGCTCCCGGGCGGCTTGCTCCCGGGCGGGACGATCCGGCGCGATGCGGTCCTTCAGCCAGGCGTAGCCATGCGCTTCGAGCTCCAGTGCCAGCTCCGGACCGCCGGTCTCGGCGATGCGGCCGTCGGCGAGCACGTGCACCACGTCCGGCCTGATGTAGTCGAGCAGGCGCTGGTAGTGCGTGATCATGAGGAACGCGCGGTCCGAGCGGCGCAGCGCGTTGACGCCGTCGGCGACGGCCTTGAGCGCGTCGATGTCGAGGCCCGAGTCGGTCTCGTCGAGGATCGCGAGCTTCGGTTCGAGCACGGCGAGCTGGAAGATCTCGTTGCGTTTCTTCTCGCCGCCACTGAAGCCCTCGTTGACGCCGCGATGCAGCAGTTCGTCCTTCAGGTGCAGCACGGCGAGTTTCTCGCGCACGAGTTTGAGGAACTGCATCGAGTCCAGTTCCGGCTCGCCGCGCGCCTTGCGCTGCGCGTTGAGGGCGGTGCGCAGGAAGTAGGTGTTGTTCACGCCCGGGATCTCGACCGGATACTGGAACGCGAGGAACACGCCGGCGGCGGCGCGCTCCTCCGGTTCCAGCGCGAGCAGGTCGCGTCCTTCGAACGTGACGCCGCCTCCGGTCACCTCGTAGCCGTCGCGCCCGGCGAGGATATTGCCGAGCGTGGACTTGCCGGCGCCGTTCGGGCCCATGATGGCGTGCACTTCGCCGGGCTTCACCTCGAGCGAGAGGCCCTTGAGGATGTCCTTGCCGGCGACGCGGGCGTGGAGGTCGGTGATGGTCAGCATGAGGAGTCGTCGCGAGAGGTCGTGATGCGGAGGGTCAGGTGCACGGGCCTTCCCAGGCGAGCCGGCGATGCCGGCCCGCGCGGTCGGCGACGTCGCGGCACAGCACGTAGTCGGAGCCCGCGAAGGTGGGGAGCACCGGGCACGCGATGTCTTGCCCCTGTTCGGAGAGGTCGCCGGTGAGGCTGTCGACGGCGGTGACGGTACCGCGGGTGTCCGTGGCGTAGGTCGCGTCGTCGGCGCGGAACAGCAGCCGGTCGTCGTCCAGGCCCACGATCACGGCTTCGTAGGGGCGGCCCCAGCGAAGGACTTCCTTGCCGGCTTCGTCGAATTCGACGACGAAATCCGGAAGCAGGACCGCGTCGTCGAGCGGGATGCGTGCGACCCGGGCGTAGGGCGTGGCGCCGCACGGGCCATCTTCCCAGCGCACGATGCGCGGATCGTGTTCCGCCAGCGCATCGTCCTTGGCCGTGAAGGCAAAGGGCGGCACGCCAGCTTTCGCGGCCGGCGGGACTGTTTCGGCCGACGCGATCGGTGCGGATGCGGTCCGTTCGATCGAGGCCGACGTCTCCGACGCGGGCTTCGGCTGGGATGCAGTGTCGGTCGCCGGAGGCGATGCCTGCTTCGAGCAGGCGCCCACCCAGAGGCACAGGGCGACCAGCGACGCGCGCGCGACCACGGTCATGTGCGCATGCTCCGCTGGTCGTCGACGAGCGCTTCCAGTGCCGCGATGGCGTCCTCGCGCCGCGTCCACGGCACGAACAGGTGATCGTGGAAGTACGCCGACACGACGTTGCAGGGAATCTCCGCCGCGGCCAGCGCGGCCGAGATCGCGGCCATCATGCCCACGGCCTCGAGGCTGGAATGGATGCGCAGGGTGATCTGCGCCCACAGCGGGCCGTCGCCGGTCTCGTCGGCCGTCGCCACGACCGTGACGCCCTCGTCCTCGCGGAACAGCAGGATCGCGTCCGAGGGGACGGGCGCGTCGTGCGCCTGCATGCGGATCGCGCGCGGCTGCGGTGCCAGCGCGGGCGCGAGACCCGCGAGCAGGCGCGCGAGATCGGTTTCGCCTGCGGTGGCGTCGAGGGAGGTCGCGGTCGCGTTCATCCGACCGAGCCTTCCAGCGAGACTTCGAGCAGCTTCTTCGCTTCCACCGCGAATTCCATCGGCAGTTCGCGGAACACCGAGCGGCAGAAGCCGTCGACGATCATCGACACCGCGTCCTCCGCGGAAATTCCGCGGCTGCGGCAGTAGAACAGCTGGTCGTCGCTGATCTTGGAGGTGGTGGCCTCGTGCTCGACGGTCGCGGTCGGGTTCTTCACTTCCACGTACGGGAAGGTGTGCGCGCCGCACTGCTTGCCGATCAGCAGGCTGTCGCACTGGGTGTGGTTGCGCGCGCCGTCGGCGCCGCGCTCGACCTTCACCAGGCCGCGGTAGCTGTTCTGGCCGCGCCCGGCGCTGATGCCCTTGCTGACGATCTTCGACTTCGTGCGCTTGCCGACGTGGATCATCTTGGTGCCGGTGTCGGCCTGCTGGCGGTGATGGGTCAGCGCCACCGAATGGAACTCGCCGACGGAATCGTCGCCCAGCAGCACGCAGGACGGGTATTTCCAGGTGATCGCAGATCCGGTCTCGACCTGGGTCCAGCTGATCTTGCTGCGCGCGCCGCGGCACTCGCCGCGCTTGGTGACGAAGTTGTAGATGCCGCCCTTGCCGTTCTCGTCGCCCGGATACCAGTTCTGGACCGTCGAATACTTGATCTCGGCGTCTTCCATCGCGACCAGCTCGACCACGGCCGCATGCAGCTGGTTCTCGTCGCGCTGTGGCGCGGTGCAGCCTTCGAGGTAGCTGACGTAGGCCTTGTCCTCGCACACGATCAGGGTGCGCTCGAACTGGCCGGTGTTCATCGCGTTGATGCGGAAGTAGGTGCTCAGCTCCATGGGGCAGCGCACGCCCTTCGGGATGAAGACGAAGCTGCCGTCGGAAAACACCGCGGCATTGAGCGCGGCGAAGTAATTGTCCCCTGTCGGCACGACGCTGCCGAGGTACTGGCGCACGAGGTCAGGGTGTTCCTGGATCGCCTCGGACATCGAGCAGAAGATCACGCCCTTCTCGGCGAGTTCCTTGCGGAAGGTGGTGCCGACGCTCACCGAATCGAACACCGCGTCGACCGCTACGCCCGCGAGTCGCGCGCGTTCGTGCAGCGGCACGCCGAGCTTGTCGTAGGTGTCGAGCAGTTCCTGCGGGACTTCATCCAGCGACTTGTACTTCGGGCCCTTGGGCGCGGCGTAGTAGCTGATCGCCTGGAAGTCGATCGCGTCGATCTCGAGCTTGGCCCAGTGCGGCGGCGTCATCGTCAACCAGTGCCGGTAGGCGGCGAGCCGCCACTCGGTCATCCACTCGGGCTCTTCCTTCTTCGCCGAGAGGAAGCGGATCACGTCCTCGCTCAGGCCCGGCGGCAGGGTGTCGGTCTCGATGTCGGTGACGAAGCCGGCGGCGTAGCGACGGCCGAGCTGTTCGAGGATCTCGGCGTTCTGCGGCGCGGGCGTGTCGGGAGTGTCGATGATGGTCATTGCGGTCCTCAGCCGGCGCTCAGGGCGAGGGGAATGGCGCGGCGCGGGGCGTCGCCGTCGGAAGCGGGTGGCAGCGCCATCTCGGCCAGGCTCACCCGGCGCAGCGCGTCGGCGACGACGTCGTTGACCCGGCGCCAGTTCGCGCGCGCGCCGCAGGAGTGGGCGATGCCGCACTGGCCCTCGTGGTCGCTGCATTCGATCATCGCCAGCGGGCCTTCCATCGCCTCGACGATCTCGACCAGGGTGATCTCCGTCGCCGGGCGCGCCAGCCGGTAGCCGCCGGTCGCGCCGCGGAAGGCCTGGACCAGGCCGGCCGCGGCCAGCGGCTTGAGCACCTTGGCGACGGTCGGCGCCTCCAGCCCGGCCCGTTCGGCCAGCCCGGCGGCGCTGAGCACGGTTCCGGCCTCGGCGGCCAGGACGGTCAGCACCACGGTGGCGTAGTC
>JAEWNA010000218.1 GCA_023392975.1 Pseudomonadota bacterium
CCCCGCCTGCCCCGCCCCCCCCCCCCCCCCCCCGGGCGCGCCCCGGGCGCGGGGACCACCGCAACGACACACAGAACAGGAAGTTCATGCCATGAGCAAAGACAAGACCCGCATCCTCGGCCGCATCCTCGCGGTCGAGGAAATGCACGCCGTCTCCGGCGCCAAATGCACGCTGCCCGAATACGACACCTCCTGCCTGGAGACCGATCCGGTCAGCGACAGCGGCACCACCGCCGATAGCGGCACGACCGCCGACAGCGGCACCACGTCCGACAGCGGAACGCTCGCGGACAGCGGCACCACCGCCGACAGCGGAACGACCGCCGACAGCGGCACGTTCGGCGACACCAAGCCGGTGTTCGACATCCTCATCGAGCCCTGACCGGCCCATTCCAACCGGGCGGCGCCGCAGCGCGGCGTCGCCCGTCCCGAATCCAGGCAACGAAGGTCCCCATGGACAAGCACGAACGCATTCTCGGCCGCCGCCTGGCGGTCGAAGAGACCCGGGTCGTCAGCGGCGCGCAACGTGCGGTGTCGACGCTCGTCGACATCGAAGACCAGGAAACCAGCCCGCTGAACGACCAGACGCAGATCGCGAGCGACAGCGGCACGGTCAGCGATACCGGCGCCACCGCCGACAGCGGCACCGTGACCGATACCGGGCCGTTCGCCGACAGCGGCACGGTCGACGACACCGGCGCGCTGCAGGACTGCGCCGGCTCCGGCACCACCCGCGAGGTCTGTCTGTCGACCGACCCGTGACCCGGACCCGCGGCGGACACGCGCCGCCGCGCTTCCGCCGCGGTCCGGCCTCCCGCCGGGCCACGGCTTTCCCGATCGCAACACGTACGGAGCATTACGACATGAACGATTCCGCATCCAACCGCATCCTCGGCCGCGTCCTCGCCGTGGAAGAACTCAACACCGTGTCCGGCGCCTGGACGCTCGCCAGCGACGGCGACACGTCGAAGTCGACCGACACCGGCGCCTACCAGGTCGACACGACCAACGCGCTGATCGACATCATCATCTCGCCGGCCGACAAGCGCTGATCCGCCGCGTCGTGCGCCTCCGGGCGCACGGCGCTCCTCCTTCCGAACACCGTCCACCGGGATTCCCGTATGCGCCGCGTCCGCAGCATTCTCCAGACCGAAGCCGCCCAGTGCGGGAACGCCTGCCTCGCGATGGTGCTCGACTACCACGGCTACCGGATGGACGCGCTCGCGCTGCAGCGCGAGTTTCCTGCCTCCATGCGCGGCACCACGCTCGCCGACATCGTCCAGACCGCGCACGAGCGCGGCCTGCAGTGCCGCGCGATGCGGATCGAGCTGGACGAAGTCCCGCACCTGCAGACGCCCTGCATCCTGCACTGGAACATGGACCATTTCGTGGTGCTGGCGAAGACCGGCGCACGCGAGGTGGTGATCCACGACCCGGCCTTCGGCGTCCGCCGCATGCGCATGCAGGAGCTGTCCGCCCACTTCACCGGCGTCGCCCTGGAACTGTGGCCGACCACCACCTTCGAGCGTCGCGGCCTGGGCGAGGACATCTCGATCCGCCACCTCGCCGGCCAGGTCTCGGGGCTGAAGCGTTCGGCAGCGCAGATCCTGGCCCTGTCGCTGATCCTCCAGCTGTTCGGCCTGCTGTCGCCGTTCTACATGCAGTGGATCCTCGACGACGTGCTGGTCACCGGCGATCGCGACTTGCTGTGGACGATCAGCGGCGGCATCGTCCTGTCGATGCTGATCACCGCCGGCGTGAGCGCGCTGCGCGGATGGAGCCTGTCCTACCTGTCCGCGCGGGTCGGCATCCAGTGGTTCGGCGGCATCCTCGCCCACCTGCTGCGGCTGCCGATGGACTACTTCCAGAAGCGCCACCTCGGCGACGTGGTCTCGCGGATGGATTCGGTGCACGCGATCCAGAACACGATCAGTTCGCAGTTCGTCGAGGCGCTGCTCGACGGCATGATGGTGGCCGTGGCCACGGCGGTGATGGCGTCCTACGACTGGCGCCTGCTGCTGGTCAGCGTCGCGGCGATCGGCCTGTACCTCGCCCTGCGCTGGTTCACCTTCCCTACCCTCCGCCGGCTCTCCGAACAGCAGCTCGCGGCCGGCGCGAAACAGAGCACGCACCTGCTGGAGACGATCCGCGGCGTGCAGGCGCTCAAGCTCAACGGTGCGGAATCGATGCGTCGCGTCACCTTCGACGCGCTGATGGGCGAAACCGCCAACCTCGGCCTCGACGCGCAGCGGTTCGGCCTGCGCGTGGGCTTCGCCAACCAGATGATCTTCGGGATCGAGCGCGTCGCGGTGATCGCCCTGGCCGCGTCGCTGGTGATGCAGGGCGGGATGAGCGCCGGCATGCTCGTCGCCTACCTCGCGTACAAGGACATGTTCACCGGCGGCGTGAGCCGGCTGATCGACACCTGGATCTCGTTCCGCACGCTGCGGGTGCAGGCCGAACGCCTGGCCGACATCGTGCTGACCGAACCCGAGCGCGACGCGCCCTTGGATGCACCGCCGCTGCCGGAAGCGCGTCCGCTGTCGATCCGGGTGAACGCGCTGCGCTACCGCTTCGAGCCGCAGGGGCCGTGGGTGATCGACGACTGCAGCTTCAGCGTGGCGCCTGGCGAGACCGTCGCCCTGGTCGGGCCGTCGGGCTGCGGCAAGACCACGCTGATGAAACTGATGCTGGGTCTGCTCACGCCGGAGGCGGGGAGCATCCTCGTCGACGGCCGCGACATCGCCGGGGTGCGGCTGCGCGACTACCGGCGCGCGGTGGCGGCGGTGATGCAGGACGACCAGCTGTTCGCCGGCCCGATCGCCGACAACATCGCCTTCGGCGACGAGGCGCGCGACGACGCGCGGATCGAGGAGGTGGCGCGGATGGCGACGGTGCACGACGACATCGTGCGCATGCCGATGGGCTACCAGACGCTGATCGGCGACATGGGCACGACCCTCTCCGGCGGGCAGAAGCAGCGGATCATCCTCGCCCGGGCGCTGTACAAGCGCCCCAGCCTGCTGTTCCTCGACGAGGCGACCAGCCACCTGGACGTCGACGCCGAGCGCGCGGTGAACGCGGCGGTGAAGGCGCTGCGGATCACCCGGATCGTGATCGCGCACCGGCCGGAAACGATCGCCAGCGCCGATCGCGTGCTGACGATGGCCGCGGGCCGGATCGACCACCTCGCCCGCCTCCCCGCATCGCCACCCGAGCCGCAGCCCCACGCCCCGTCGCGGCCGCGGGTGTCGGTGGTCTGAGTCGGTGGTCCGCGTGGTGTACGGGCATGGGTCCGGGCCCGCGGCCCCGCCAGCGCCGCGTTTGACGCACCGCAACATCTAGGCAAGCCGCCCGGCCCGTGCTATTGATCGGGGCAATGGTCCTTGGCAGGAGTCGGACACGGGGATGACGGCGGACGCGAGGCAGACCCAGGCGACGGCGGCGACGTGGGGCACGTCGCGCTACGACGAAATGCACGACGCCGACGGCGCCGCCCGTCCGCATTACCGCGCGTTCGACGACTGGCTCCGCGGCACCGCCGAACCGGTCCTGCGGCACAAGCGCACCGAGGCGGAACTCGCCTTCCATCGCGTCGGCATCACCTTCTCGGTCTACGGCGAGGCCTCCGGTGACGAGCGCCTGATCCCGTTCGACATGGTTCCGCGGATCGTCCCCGCGAGCGAGTGGCGCATGCTGGAAGCCGGCCTGCGCCAGCGCGTGCACGCGCTGAACCTGTTCCTCGGCGACGTCTACGGTGAGCAGCGCATCCTCCGCGAAGGCGTCGTGCCCGCCGACCTGGTGCTCGACAACCACGAGTTCCGCGCCGAAATGCGCGACCTGCGCGTGCCCGGCGGCATCTACTCGCACATCTCCGGCATCGACCTGGTGCGCGCGGGCGACGGCCTGTACTACGTGCTCGAGGACAACCTGCGGGTGCCGTCGGGCGTGTCGTACATGCTCGAGAACCGGCGGATGATGGCGCGCCTCATCCCCGAGCTGTTCTCGCGGCAGCAGATCGCACCGGTCGAGCATTACCCCGACGCGCTGCTCGAGACCCTGCGCGAAGCCGCGCCCGAGGGCATCGACGACCCGGTGGTCGCGGTGCTGACGCCCGGCTCGGCGAATTCGGCGTACTTCGAACACGCGTTCCTCGCCCAGCAGATGGGCGTGGAGCTGGTGGAAGGCGCGGACCTGTTCGTGCGCGACGACACCGTCTACGCGCGCACCACCCGCGGCCCGCAGCGCGTGCACGTGATCTACCGGCGCATCAACGACGACTATCTCGACCCCACCGTGTTCCGGCCGGAGTCGGTGCTCGGCGTCCCGGGCCTGTTCGCGGCCTACCGCGCCGGCCGGGTGACGCTGGCGAATGCGCCGGGCACCGGCGTCGCCGACGACAAGTCGGTGTATCCGTACGTGCCGGACATGATCCGCTTCTACCTGAGCGAGGAGCCCATCCTGCTCAACGTGCCGACCTGGCAACTGCGCCGCGAGGACGACCTGCGCTACGTGCTGGAGCGCCTGCCGGAACTGGTGGTGAAGGAAGTCCACGGGGCGGGCGGCTACGGCATGCTGGTCGGGCCGGCGTCGACGAAGGCCGAGATCGAGGACTTCCGCGCGCGCATCCTCACCGCACCGTCGAACTACATCGCGCAGCCGACGCTGTCGCTGTCGACCTGCCCCACCTTCGTCGAAAGCGGGCTCGCGCCGCGCCACATCGACCTGCGTCCGTACGTGCTGTCCGGCAAGCGCATCGTCGCGATGCCCGGCGGCCTGACCCGGGTCGCCCTGCGCGAAGGCTCGCTGGTGGTGAACTCGTCGCAGGGCGGCGGCACCAAGGACACCTGGGTTCTGGAGGCCTGATGCTCTGCCGCACCGCCGACGATCTGTACTGGGTGTCGCGCCACATGGAGCGCGCGGAGAACACCGCGCGCCTGCTCGACGTCACCACCCGCATCGCGATGCTCCCCGAGCGACTGGACCGCGGCAAGGCGCAGGCGGCGCCGTGGCGACGCGCGCTGGACGCCCTCGGCGCGGTCGAGACCTGCCGGCAGCGTTACGGCACGGTCGACGCCGAGAGCGTGATCGACCACCTGCTGCTGTCGCCGGAGAACCCGTCGTCGATCTACAGCTGCCTGCGCGCCGCGCGCGAATCCGCCCGCGCGCAGCGCGTGGCGATCACGGGGGAGATGTACGAGGACCTCAACGCCTCGTGGCTGGAGATGCGCGGACTGGACCGCGGCAGCATCGCCCGCGACGGCCTGAGCAGCCTGCTGGAGCGGATCAAGAGCCGGTCCGCCTCGTTCCGCGGCGTCACCATCGGCACCCTCGGCCGCGGCGAGCGCTACCAGTTCATGCAGCTGGGCGTGTTCATCGAACGCGCGGAATGGGCGATCCGCCTGCTCGACGTGGTCGGCAGCCACGACGCGCCGCGCGAGGACGGCGCCGCGCGCGACACCGCGGAATTCTTCCAGTGGAGCGCGCTGCTGCAGTCGCTCTCTGCCTTCGAGACCTACCGCCGGCTGCAGCGCAAGAGCGTCGATCCGGCCGGCGTGGCCGAACTGATGCTCCTGCACGAGGCCAATCCGCGCTCGCTGCAGACCTGCGCCCATACCCTGCACGGCGTCCTGCGCGATCTCGCCGGCGGCGAGGCGCCGGAAGTGGTGCGCCAGGCCGGCGCGCTCTCGGCGCACGTGCGCTACGCCCGCATCGACGAGATCCTCGCCGAAGGCCTGGAGCCGTGGCTGCAGGCCGCGATGACGCGACTGGTGCGCCTCGGCGACGCGATCCACCGCCAGTTCATGAGCGCCGCCGACATGGCACTACCGCGGGCGGCGGCGTGACGCGCTGCGTGGCAGGCGCCACGGACCACGCTACCCGCTGCGACGAGGAAACCGGCAGAATGTGCGGCGTCTCCGCGCCCCCATTGCCGTAACCTGTCCTCCATGACCTATTGCATCGGACTGAATCTCGACCAGGGCCTCGTGCTGGCATCGGATTCGCGCACCAACGCCGGCCTCGACGACGTCCGCCGCACCGGCAAGATGCGGATCCTCGCCGCCGAGGGCCAGTACCTGGTCGTCACGCTGTCCGCGGGCAATCTCTCGCTGACCCAGAACGCACTGAACCTGCTGGAACAGCGCAGCCGCGACGGCGGCCCCGCCTCGCTGGCGTCGGCGACGTCGATGTTCGACATCGCACGGATGATCGGCGATGCCCTGCGCGAGATCCGCCAGCGCGACGAGGCCTACCTGCGCGACAGCGGCGTCGATCCCACCGGCAGCTTCATCGTCGGTGGACAGGTGCGCGGCGAGGCGCCGCGGCTGTTCCTCGTCTACTCCGAGGGCAACTTCATCGAAAGCTCGCCGGAGATGCCCTATTTCCAGACCGGCGAAAGCAAGTTCGGCAAGCCCATCCTCGACCGCGTCATCACGCCGCAGACGTCGATGACCGAGGCCTGCAAGTGCGTGCTGGTGTCGTTCGACTCGACGATGCGCTCCAACCTCTCCGTCGGCCCGCCACTGGACCTGCTGCTGTACCGCCGCGACAGCTTCAACGCCGACCTGCGCCAGCGCCTGGACGAACACGACCCCTACCTGCAATCGATCAGCCGGCAGTGGAACGAAACCCTGCGCCAGGGCGTGCGCGACCTGCCCGACCCGGCGTGGCTGGAGGATGCGCCGCTGTAGCGGCGAGGCGCGCCGTGCGCCTCGACAACGGCGGTCTCGACAGCCGCCGCCTCAACCGCTGCCGATGAAGCGCAACCCCACGCCCGGCTCCGTGGCGATCCAGCGCGGTGCGGTGGCGTCGTCGCCGAGCTTCTGGCGCAGCTTGCCGACGAGGATGCGCAGGTAGTGGGTGTCGTCGACGTGGGTCGGGCCCCACAGTTCGCGCAGCAGCTGCGGCTGGGTGACGAGACTGCCGGGATGGCGAACCAGCGCCAGCAGCAGCGCGTATTCCTTGCGGCTGAGCGCGACGGGCTCGCCGTCGAGCAGCACCAGCCGCTGCGCCGGGTCCACCCGCAGCCGGCCGTCGTCGTACATGGCGACAGCGCCCCCCGCACTCGCGCGACCGCGCAGGCTGGCGCGCACGCGGGCCATGAACTCCTGCACGCCGAACGGCTTGGTGACGTAGTCGTGGGCGCCGGCGTCGAGCGCGGCGACCTTGTCGCGCTCGTCGGCGCGCACGGTCAGCACGATCACCGGCACCTCCGACCACGTGCGCAGTTCGCGCAGCGCGTCCAGGCCGTCGCGATCGGGCAGGCCCATGTCGAGCACGACCAGGTCCGCGCCTTCCAGCGCCAGCGCCTGCAGGCCTTCCTCGGCGGTCGCGGCCAGGCGCACGGCATAGCCCTGCGCGCGCAGGCCGATGTCGAGGAACCGCCGGATCTGCGGTTCGTCGTCGATCACCAGCACCTGTGCGGGTGCGACCGCGCTCGTCGTCGTCATGCCTCGTCGTCCTCGTCGGGTGGCGCTTCCGGCGGCAGCACGATCCGCATCCGCGTGCCGGCGCCGTGGTCGCCGTCGTGCGCATCGAGGCGCCCGCCGTGGGCCTCGACGATGCCGCGCGCGATCGCCAGCCCGAGGCCGACGCCCTCACGGCCGCGGTCGCCGCGCTCGGCGGTATGGAACGGATCGAACACGCGTTCGCGCTCGGCCGCCGGGATGCCCGGGCCGCCGTCGATCACGTCGAGCCAGGCACCGCCCGCGCCGTCGCGACCGGCACGCACCTGCACCGGCACGCCCGGCGGCGAGAACTTCGCCGCGTTGTCGAGCAGGTTGAGCAGGGCCTGCTCGAACAGCGCCGGATGCACCCGGATCAACGCCGGCGCGGCGGCGAGATCGATCGCGAACGTCGCGTCGGGCCGGTAGCGGCGCAGCCGCGCGGTGGCGGCGCCGACCAGTTCGTCCACGCCGATCCACTCGCGCGCCGGCGACAGCGCGCCGTGGCCGACGCGGGTCATGTCGAGCAGGTTCTGGATGTAGCGGTCGAGCCGTTCGCCTTCCTGGCGCACGGTTTCCAGCAGCGCGCCGCGCTCGTCGGCGGGCAGGCGCTCGCCGTAGCTTTCCAGCGCGCCGGCGGCGCCGAGGATCGCCGCCAGCGGCGAGCGCAGGTCGTGCGACACCGACGACAGCAGCGC
>JAEWNA010000252.1 GCA_023392975.1 Pseudomonadota bacterium
TTGTACGCCAGCGCCACGCCGCCGCGGAATCCGACGCGCAGCACCCGCTCGAAACCGTTGTGGGTCTCGTCGCCGTGCGCGGCCAGCGCGATCGCACGACCGCGGGCGCCCAGCGCGCGCAGCCGGCCGCTGTGCAGATCGCGCTGCAGCCGTTCGAGGAAGCGTTCCATCGCCGCGCAGAAGGCACGCCGACGCTGCGCGAGATAGGCCGCGTTGTCGCGCACGGCATGCGCGCCCGCGCAGCGCACGAACGCCTCGCGCAGCAGGTCGCCGTAGACACCGCCATGGCAGGGATCGAGCAGGCGCGGCGCGAGCGCGTCGGCGAAGCGCGGCGCCTGCATCGTTCGCCACGCGTCGAGCGCGGCGAGCAGCGTGCGGAACGGCGCGAACGCAGGCGTCGAGAAAACGGCGAGCAACGCGCGGGCATCGTCCGGCCCGGACAGATCGCCCTGCGGCTCCGCGAGCGTGCCGCCGTCGGGACCGGGTCGCAGCGCGACCAGCGGCGGCAGCAGGCCGGGCGCCCTGCCGCGCGCGATCGCACGCGCGATGCGGCGCGCGATCTCCGGCAATTCCGGCGACATCGGCCCCGGCGCGAGCGTGCACAACGCGGGCGGATCGCGAACGGGCACGTGCGAATCAGCGGTCTTCCGGCGTCCGTGCATGCATCCGCGTCCTGTCGCCGCCCGGGCGGCGACGTGGCCGCACGGACGATCGACGGCCCGTCCGCCGCTTCGGCGACGGACGGGCCGCAGGGCCTGGCCCGGGGTGGATCAGATGCAGTAGATGAAGCGCGTGCAGCTGCCGCGCGCGGCGTTGCTGGCAGGCGCCTTCTTGTCGAGCGCGCCGAGGACGGCGTCGAGGCGGTTGGCGGTCTTGGTCTGCGAGGACTTGCGCTTCGTGGCGTGGCTCTTCATGGCATGTTTCTCCTTGTGGACGTAGGGAACGCACGCGCGGTGGCGGCGTTCGACTGCACACCTGGGCGCCGCCGTTGCGGCGACGCGATGCCCCGAACCGGGCATCGATGCTGGTGATAGCACGGCGGCATGCCTGAAGGAAGCGACAGCGGTCCCATTCATCCGAACGCCGGCCGCAGCGCGAGGCGATCCGGCATTCGGGGTTCAGTGGTCGATGTCGCCGATCGCGAGGCGCGCCGCGTCGTCCGGCGGCTTCGCCGCATCGACCGCCTCGCGCGCGTACGTGCCCAGCCGCGCGAGGCGATCGAGTCCGGTCGCGGTGAGCTTCAGTTCCGCGATAACAGCCTGGCGCTGCCGGAGGGCGCGTACCGTGCGGTGACGCTGCGCACCTGGGATCCGGCGACGGCCTCGTGGTCGATCTGGTGGCTGGACGGTTGCCACCCGCATCGCCTCGACCCGCCGATGGTCGGCCGTTTCGTCGACGGCATCGGTACGTTCTTCTGCGACGACCTCCTCGACGGCCCGCCGATCCGCGTGCGCGTCCTGTGGCGGGTCGGTGACCGCCTCCCGCCGCGCTGGGAGCAGGCGTTCTCCGCCGACGGCGGCACGAGCTGGGAAACCAACTGGACGATGGACTTCGTCCGCGAGGCGCCGCCATGACCGTGCTTCGCGGATACTGTGCCGCCGTCCATCGCCGAATCCGTCCATGCACGAAGACGTCCGCCTCGACCCGCTGACCGAAGCCGACTTCGATCGCGTCGCCGCGCTCGCCGACACCATCTGGCGCAGCCACTACGGCACGATGATCTCGATGGCGCAGATCGACTACATGCTCGACGGCCGCTACACCGCCGCGAACCTGCGCCGCTACGTCGACGCGCACGACCGTTGGCTGTGGCTGCTGCGCGTCGACGGCGAGGCGGTGGGCTACTGCAGCTGCTCGCTCGGCGAGCAGGCCGACGAGATGAAACTCGAACAGCTGTACCTGCTGCCCGCCCTGCATGGCCACGGGCTCGGCGGGCGCATGCTGCGGCACGTCGAAGCGCAGTGCCGCACGCAGGGCCGCGACGTGCTGTGGCTGACGGTGAACAAGGGAAACGCCGGCTCGATCGCGGTGTATCGCAAGGCCGGCTTCACCGTGCGCAGCGAGGCCGTGTTCGACATCGGCCACGGCTACGTGATGGACGATTACGTGATGGAGAAGCGGCTGGGCGCGTGAACCGCGCGATGCGGATGCGGCGTCTACTGCCCTGCTTTCGGTAGAGCATCTCGACGAATACCCGGCATCCGTCGATCCGTGTGTCCGGAGCGACGGTGCTCACAACAACGAATCGGCGAGCCGGGCGATGCCGTCGCGGGTGCGTCGCCACGGCGCGCGCCGCTTCCACACGGCCGGATCGACGCGCTCGCTGTCGGCCAGGCAGTCGGCCTCGATCGCATGCAGCCGCGCCACGACCCGCGGGTCGTAGCTCAGCAGTCCCGCCTCGGCATTGAGCGCGAACGAGCGGATGTCGAGGTTGATCGAGCCGATCAGCGCGATGTCGCCGTCCACGCTCAGGTGCTTGGCGTGCAGGAAATGCGGGCGATGCAGGGCGATGCGCACGCCGGCGGCGAGCAGGCCGTCGAAGTACGAGGCCTGCGCCCAGGCGGTCAGCGTCTGGTTGTTGCTGCGCGAGAGGATCAGCGTGACCTCGACCCCGGCGAGCGCGGCGATGCGCAGCGCGGCGAGCACGGCGTCGTCGGGCACGAAATACGGCGTCGCCAGCACCACGCGTCGGCGCGCGCGCTGCAGCAGCGCCACCACCGCGTCGCGGGCGTTCTCGAACGGATACGCCGGCCCAGACGGCAGTATTTGTGCGATGCCGCCGTCGGGCACGGCGGCGCACGGCACGACCTCCAGCGCGTCGCCCGTCTCCAGGTACCAGTCGCTGGCGAACAGCGCAGCCAGCTGCGCCACCGCCGGCCCGCGCACGCGGGCGACCAGCTCGCGGTTCGGAAACCCGGGCACGAATTCCGGTGCGGCGAGGTTCTGCGAGCCGGTGAACCCGATCGCGCGATCGATCACCGCGATCTTGCGATGGTTGCGCAGGTCCATCCGCCCGCTGCGGCGCCAGCGCAGGCCGCCGGGCAGCATCGCGTGGATCTCGACGCCTCCCGCGCGCAGGCGCGTGCGCCACGCGCGCAGGCCGGGCTTGGCGCCGACGGCGTCCAGCAGCAGCCGACAGCGCACGCCGCGCGCGGATGCGCGCAGCAGCGC
>JAEWNA010000297.1 GCA_023392975.1 Pseudomonadota bacterium
GGCCTGCATCGCGCGCAGCTGCTGTTGACCGCGCCGCAGCGCCGCCTGCTGCACGCCGCGCTCGACGCCGCGCTGCCGACGCTGCATGCCCTGCCCGAAGCGCGCAAGGTGCGCTGGTCGCTGGACGTGGATCCGGTGGATCTGTACTGACCGCTCCCGGGCGGCCGCACCGTCCATCGCACGATGCGACCGGCCGCGCGGCTCACCGGGCGGGACGGACAGACCCCCTGCTAGGCTGCGGGCCGGGTCGACGGCGCGGGGGATGTCGTCCGCCCGAGGCCTTTCCTCCATCGGAGCCGCGACGCGATGTCCCCGAATCACGCCCTGCGAAATCACGCCCTGCGACGCCATGCGCGCCTCGCCCTCGGCCTGTCGATCCTCGTGGTCCTGGTCGCCGCCTGTGGCCACGATGCCGCGCCGCCCGCCGCCGGCACGACGACACCGGCGGACGGCGGCGCAGCCTGCCCGTCCACCGACCTCGCCGCCTTCGTTTCCGCGTTCGCCGAGGCCCCGGCGTTGCAGCAGGCCTTCACCGCGTCGACGGTCGAGACCGCCTTCGTCGGCGCGAACGGGCAGGCCGAGCCGGCGCGCACGCTGGCGCGCGACCAACTGCGCTTCCCGGTGATGCCCGATGGCGCCACGCAGCAGCACGAAGGCCTGCGGCGTCGCGACGACGTCCGCGGCGACCAGGCAACGGTCGTGCTCGAAAAGCCGGGCGCGCAGACGACCTACACCTTCCGCCGCGATGCGACGTGCTGGACGCTGGCGAAGATCGCCGGCCGGGCGTTCGCAAGCGATGTGCCGGCGCCGGCCGCGGTCGACCCGACGGCGATCATGCGCGAGGTGATGCGCAGCCGTTACGGCGACAAGTACGACGCCGCCCGCGACTGCTGGGCGACCACGGTCGCCTCCACCGCCTACTGCCTGCGGCCGATGTGGCCGAAGGTGGTGCAGACGTCCACCGGGCGGCAACTGCTGTTCCTGGCGGCCGGCGTGCAGGACTTCGACAGCACGCCGCGGCTCTACACCTATTCCGCCGCCGATCCGGGCGTGGTCGGCTTCTTCGTCGTCGCGCTGCGCGCGGACGGCAGCACGCCGCTGCTCGCCGGCACGAACATCGAGACGCTCGGGACCAACGGCGATTGCGCCTGCGCCACGGGCCGGCTGATCCGCCTGGGCCGCGACGTCTATGGCTGGACCCTCGTCGACGGCGCGATCCGGGACGGCGTGACGGCATCGCGGCACGTCGTGTTCGCGCCGGTCGGCGACAAGGTCGTGCGGGTCGCCACCGTGGCCGACGTCGAAGAAAGCGCGCAGGACGTGCACCACGACATCGACGTCGATACCGCCGACCCGAACGCCGCGCATTACCCGCTGGTCGTGATCGCGCGCAGCGGCGGTCGCGAGACCGGCCGCCAGACGATCCCGTTCGATCCCGTGGCCGGTCGCTACCCGATCATCGCCGGGCAGTAGGCGCGGCGCGGGCGCGATACGCGTCGCGGCCGCATTCGGCGACAATACGCACGCGGCGATGGCGCCGTGGCGGCGGGAGTAGGCGATGCGCGCGGTGCCCCATGTGGTGATCGTCGGCGGCGGGTTCGGCGGATTGTGGGCGGCACGCGCGTTGAGGCGGGCACCGGTGCGGGTCACGCTGCTCGATCGCGGCAACCATCACCTGTTCCAGCCGTTGCTCTACCAGGTCGCCACCGCGGGGCTGTCCGCGCCGAATATCGCCGCGCCGCTGCGCCACATCCTGCGCCGCCAGCGCAACGCCACCGTGCTGATGGGCGAGGTCGCCGGTGTCGATCCCGACGCGAAGCGCCTGCGGCTCGCCGACGGCCGCACGCTCGACTACGACACGCTGCTGCTCGCCAGCGGCGCGACCCACGCCTACTTCGGCCACGACGACTGGGCGCCGCACGCGCCGGGGCTGAAGACGCTGGACGACGCGCTGGAGATCCGGCGCCGCATCCTCACCGCGTTCGAACGTGCCGAAGCCGAGGACGACGAGGCGCAGCGCGCGGCCTGGCTGACGTTCGCGATCGTGGGCGGCGGCCCCACCGGCGTCGAACTGGCCGGTACGCTGGCCGAGATCGCGCGGCACACGCTGCGTGACGAATTCCGTCGCGCCGATCCGCGCCAGGCGCGCGTGCTGCTGCTGGAAGCCGGGCCGCGGGTACTGTCGAGCTTCCCGGAAGCGCTGTCGGCGAAGGCGCGCGCGCAGCTGGAGCGACTGGGCGTGGAGGTGCGCGCCGGCGTGCCCGTCGCCGCGATCGACGCGGACGGCGTCGTGCTCGGCACCGAACGGATCGACGCGCGCACCGTGCTGTGGGCCGCGGGCGTCGCCGCCTCCCCGCTGGCCCGCGACCTCGGCGTGCCGCTGGATCGCGCCGGCCGCGTGGTCGTCGATGCGGACCTGCGCGTACCCGGTCACCCGGACGTGTACGTCGTCGGCGATCTCGCGTCGGTGCGCTGCGACGACAGGCCGGTGCCCGGCATCGCGCCCGCGGCCAAGCAGATGGGCCGCTACGTCGGCGGCGCGATCCGCACGCGCCTGCGCGGCGCCGAACCGCCGCCGTTCCGCTACCGCGACTTCGGCAACCTCGCCACCATCGGCCGCATGGCGGCGGTCGTCGACCTCCACGGGCTGAAGCTCTCCGGCCTGGTCGCCTGGTGGTTCTGGTTGGCCGCGCACGTGTTCTTCCTGATCGGCTTCCGCAACCGCGTCGTCGTGCTGATCGACTGGGCCCAGGCCTACTGGAGCTACCAGCGCAGCGCCCGGATCATCCTCGGCGCCTGACCGACGACCGCCTGGCCGAGCTGCTGACCGCCGCAGGGTCGCTGCCGCGTTGATGCCGACAGGAGCGGCGCATCCGCGCCAGGGAGACACGGCGATGCCACTGGACCAATACGGCGTGCTGGCCGGCAGCTTCAACCGGTTCGAACGCGACCCGCCGGTGAACTACGGCAACTTCTACCACGGGCTGCTGTACGTGAACGCGCCGCTGCCCGGCCAGCAGGCGCCGGTCGAATGGCGCTGCGCGCTCGACGTGAAGGCGCCCGACGGCGTGGTCGAATACATCCGCCTGACGATCAAGCGCGAGGACGTCGCCGGCATCCTCGCGCTCGCCGACGGCTACCACGCGCTCGGCAGCACGCCCACCTCCGGCGCGCTCGACTACGTGCGCAGCCCGTACATCGTCGGCCCGATCGGCTGCGCGTCGCTGTTCTACGGCCTGCTCAAGCTGCTCGGCGGTACCGAGCACAAGGTCTTCACCCAGAACGTCGGCGGCAGCGTGCTCGACGCACTCAACGGCATGCTGACCGACATCCGCCGCGTCTACGTCTTCGGCGAGCCGTTCTCGCCGCTGCAGCCGGGCAACATCGGCATGCACGACGTGCACATGAACCAGGGCGATCCGCTGCCGGTGCCGGGCTCCCCCAACTACTCGCAGCAGCTCGGCTGGTACAACAGCGGCGGCATCTGGCAGGACGGCGGCGTGCTGATCGAGCACGGCAGCGGCACGATCGAGGGCTTTTTCATCAAGTTCCTCACCCAGACGATGAACACCGGCGACGACGGGCACCCGCGCTGATTTCGCTCCAGAAGCGTTCGTCGCGCCTCAGGCGCGCACCGCGCGGCACGCGTAGCAGCCGGGCTTCGCGTAGTGCAGGTGGATGTAGTCGGTGCGTTCCAGCGCGAAGAGTTCGTCGAGGCCGGTCTCCAGTTCAGTGCCCGGGCGCACGTCGGCCCAGACCATCATCCCGCGGGCGTCGTAGGCGCGCAGCGACAGCAGGCGCGCGCGCAGCAGCGCGGGGACTTCGTCGACGTCCGGCGTCGCCTCGATCGCGGCCTCGCGCACGTACACCGGGCCGGACGCGCGATACGGCGTGTCGACGACGTGGTGCGCATGCGGCAACAGCAGCAGGCGCTCGCCCTCGGCCGCGTCCTGCAGGCTGACGCGGCAGGGATACACCGGGCGGCCATCGGCGACGACGCGGCGGATGTCGCGGTCGCACAGTGCGTCGTCGGACAGCGCGAACAGCGGCGCGAACGCGTCGATGGGGAGGGCGTGGATCTGGAAGGACATGGCGGCGCTCCGGGGTCGGGAGCGGTCATGCTCGCGGCATCGCGGTCGCCGCGATATCCGATTCCTGCGATGTCACGCCCTGCCTTTCGAGGTCCTCGGCCTGGCGCGGGCGGAGAGATGGTTGTCTTCGTCGCGTCGCAATTCGAACAGCCCGGTCGCCTCGATCAGGCTGCTGAGCTTGCCGTAGCCGTAGTTCCGCGCATCGAAGGACCCGCGGTTCCGGATATTCGTGCCCACGGAGGAGAGATTGGACCAGCCGTCCTCGTCCTTTTCCGCCTCCACCGCGTCGCGCAGCAGGTTCACCAGTTTCGTGTCCTGGCGCAGCGTCGCGCTCGGCGTCGGCTTGCGCGGGGCGGCGGCATCCGCGGCGTCGTCGCTGGCAGCGGACGCGGGCTTGTCGTCGATGTAGAGGAAGGTCGAACAGGCGTTGACGAATGGTTCCGGCGTCTTCTGCTCGCCGAAACCGAACACCCGCATGTTGTGCGCGCGCAGGCGCATGACCAGCGGGGTGAAGTCGGCGTCGCTGGAGACGATCGCGAAGGCATCGAAGCGGCCGCTGTGCAGCAGGTCCATGGCGTCCACCACCATCGCCATGTCCGAGGCGTTCTTGCCGGTGCTGTAGGCGAACTGCTGCATCGGCTGGATCGCGTTCGGATGCAGCGCCGCTTCCCAGCGCTGCAGGTTCGGGCTCTTCCAGTTGCCGTAGGCGCGGCGCACGTTGGCGATCCCGTGCCGCGCGAGTTCCGCCAGCACCACGTCGATCTTGCCTGCCGGCGCGTTGTCGGCGTCGATCAGCAGCGCGATCCGCAAGCGATCGTCCATGGCGTGTCCTCCGCGGAAAGGCCACAGGATAGGCGGGCTTGTCCGCAGGCGCTACAGCTCGGCGAGATCAGGGCCGCCGAAAAGGCACGAAGGACGAGTTCCGGGATGACCCGAGGCAGCGCGCGGCCATCCGCGGCATCCGAGTGGAACGGCATCCCGCGCGGCGTCTCGCCCGCCAGGCAAGAACGCGCAACGGCCCGGTCGCCCGGGCCGTCCTTCCTGAAGTCGTGCAGCGGTTCGGCGATCAGTGGTAGCCGTCGATGTAGGTCGCAGTGGCGGTAGCGCTCTTGGTTGCGCCGGTGGCGTTGTCGCGCACGGTGACCTGCAGCGTCACGACGCCGTCCGCGGCGCCGATGATGCGGATGGCGCGCGTGCAGTAATTCGCGGTGCTGGCGCAGATGCCGGTGGCGCCGGTCGCCACGTTCTTCCAGGTATAGGTGTAGTTGCCGGCGGGCAGTCCGGTGACCTTGAAGTACGCGACGGTCGGATTGCTCGCCGTCGACGGCGTCCACACGCTGTAGCAGCTGTCGTTGCTGAGCTGGTCGTAGGCGTAGGTGTCGACGTAGCAGGCGAGGCGCACGTTGGACACGTCGCCGGCGCGGGCCGGGGCGGCGTGCCCGGTGAGACCGGCGGCGACGAGCATGGCCGCGGCGAGGGGGATCAGGCGCTTGGTCATCATGGTCCTGGGTTCCGTTGATGCGAAGGAAAGGGCCCGGCCGCGTCGTGCGGGCGGGTGGCCGGAGTGAACGCGTGTCCGGCCTGTTTCCTTCAGCGGAACCTGTGGAAAAACAGGATCATCGCCGTGCGGCGAAACGACGACGGCCCGGTAAACCGGGCCGTCGGATGCGATCGCGAGGGGCGCGTGGCTCAGGCCGCGAACACCGCCTTCATCTTCTTCAGCGCGTTCGCCTCGATCTGGCGGATGCGCTCGGCGGAGACGCCGTATTCGTCGGCCAGTTCCTGCAGCGTGACCTTGCTGTCCGGATCCAGCCAGCGACGCTTGACGATGTCGCGCGAGCGGGCGTCGAGGCGGGCGAGGCCCTCGCGCAGCAGGCCGAGTTGGTCGGCCTCGCTGTCGGCGCTCTCGTAGGCCTGGGCGGGATCCTGGCCTTCGGCCATCAGGTAGGCGGCCGGCGCCGGCGGGCCATGGTCGTCGTCGGCGTCGTCCGGGGCGTCGAAGCCGATGTCGCGGCCGGAGAGGCGCGCTTCCATCTCCAGCACTTCGCGCTCGGAGACGTTGAGGTCCTGGGCGACGGTGCGGACTTCCTCGGCGTTGAGCCAGCCGAGGCGGGTCTTGCTGCGGCGAAGGTTGAAGAACAGCTTGCGCTGGGCCTTGGTCGTCGCGACCTTCACGATGCGCCAGTTCTTGATGATGAACTCGTGCATCTCGGCGCGGATCCAGTGCACCGCGAACGACACCAGGCGCACGCCGATGTCCGGGTCGAAGCGCTTGACCGCCTTCATCAGGCCGATGTTGCCTTCCTGGATGAGGTCGGCCAGCTGCAGGCCGTAGCCGTTGTAGCCGCGGGCGACGTGCACCACGAAGCGCAGGTGCGACAGCACCAGTTCGCGGGCGGCGGCGAGGTCGTCCTGCTCGCGGAAGCGGCGGGCGAGGGCCTGTTCGTCCTCGGCGGAGAGGACGGGGATCTGGTGGACCGCGCCGATGTAGGCCTCGAGCGAACCGAGGGGGCTCAGACCGTTGAGGGCGGGCACCGGCAGGCTGTTCGGGATCAGGGCAGTGGGGGCTGTGGTCGTCATGGTCGAAGATGTTAGCAGTCGGGTCCTTGGAGTGCTAAAGCGCCGGGAAGTTCCTGCGTTCCATTCATGGAACGGAAAGCCTGATCGGCCCTCCATCCTTCCGTCGTTGCGTCCGAAGAGACGGGAAAAACCGGCGGCAGCGGCCGGGGCGCCCCGGACACGGTCAACCTACCGGCTGGCGGCAGGCCCCGCCCGTGCCGTTCGACGGGGGTGATGGCCGATCCGCCGGCGGTCTTAAGCCGGCTTTAAGCCCCGGGCGAGAGGGTGGACGCCCCGTCCGAGGACCACCGCCATGCGCACGCGAATCCCGACCTGGCGGCTGTTGCCGCTGGCCCTGCTGGTCGCCGGCTGCGGCCGGGAGGCCGCGCTGCCCGCCGCCACCGCCGACGTCCCTGCCACGCCCGCCGCCACCCAGGCGGCGGGCGTGGCAGGGA
>JAEWNA010000331.1 GCA_023392975.1 Pseudomonadota bacterium
TCCTGGATGTTCTCGGCCCGGCGCTGGGCGGTGACGGTGATGGCGTCGAGCTCGGGCGCGTCGGGGGCGGCGTCCTGGGCCATGGCCGGCAGCGCCAGGCCGACGGAGACGGCGAGCGCGCAGAGCCGCAGGCGGCGCTGGCGGGAGTGCGGGGCGGGAGACATGGGTGGGTCCTGTGGCGAGTGGGGGAATCGAGCCGCACGCAGGCCGGACCTGCGCCATGCCGCACCGGATCGAGGCCCGAATTGTAAACAAATCGTGATACGGACAACGTCGGCACAGGCCGGAGGGCCCGCCCATGGCTTTCGTCATGGGCCCCGGGCGGGACGGTGGGATACCCTGACCGGCGCACATTCCCTTCGCACCGCCGAGGATCACCCGATGAATCGCCCGATCGCCTGCGCCCTGGCGCTGGCTCTCTCCACCGCCATGCTGTCCGGCTGCGACAAGCCCGCCGAACAGACGACCGCCAACGACAAGGCCGCCATGCCCGCCGAAGCCGCGCACGAGAATCCCTTCTTCGCCGAGAGCCCGCTGCCGCTGCACTTCCCGCAGTTCGACAAGATCAAGGACACGGACTTCGCGCCGGCCTTCGATCGCGGCATGGCCGACCAGATCAAGGAGATCCAGGCGATCGCCGACAGCACCGAGGCGGCGACCTTCGACAACACGATCCTGGCGATGGAGCGTTCCGGGCAGTTGCTGGGCCGCGCCACCAAGGTCTTCGGCAACCTCACCAGCGCCAACACCAACGACGCGCTGGACAAGCTGGACGCGGAGTATTCGCCCAAGTTCGCCGCCCATTTCGACAGCATCTACCTCAATCCCAAGCTGTTCGAACGGGTGCAGGCGCTGTACGACAAGCGCAACGACCTCGGCCTGGACGCCGAAGGCGTGCGCCTGGTCGAGCGCTACTACACCGACTTCGTCCGCGCCGGCGCCAAGCTCGACGACCAGCAGAAGGCGCGGGTCAAGGAAATCAACGCCGAGCTGGCCTCGCTGTCCACCCAGTACGGCCAGAACGTGCTCGCCGAGGTCAACGATTCGGCCATCGTCGTCGACTCGCGCGACGAGCTGAAGGGCCTGTCCGACGACCAGATCGCGCCGCTGTCCGAAGCCGCCGAGAAGAAGGGCCTCAAGGGCAAGTTCCTGATCGCGCTGCTCAATACCACGATCCAGCCGATCACCGGCCAGATGGACAACCGCGCCCTGCGTGAGCGCATCTACAAGGCGTCGATGGCCCGCGGCAGCCGCGGCAACCAGTGGGACAACACCGACATCGTCTCCAAGGTGACCAAGCTGCGCGCCGAGCGCGCCGCGATCATGGGCTATCCGAACTACGCCGCCTTCGCCGTGGCCGAGGAAACCGCCAAGAATCCGGAAGCGATCAACCGCATGCTGGGCCAGCTCGCGGGCCCGGCGGTCGCCAACGCGAAGAAGGAAGCCGCCAAGCTGCAGGCCGTCATCGACGCCGAACAGAAGGCCAAGGGCGAACCGACCTTCGAGGTCCAGCCGTGGGACTGGCAGTACTACAGCGAGAAGGTGCGCAAGGCCGACTACGACTACGACGAAGCCCAGCTCAAGCCGTATCTCGAGATGGACAACGTCCTCAACAACGGCGTGTTCTTCGCCGCCGAGAAGCTGTACGGCCTGAAGTTCAAGCGCCGCACCGACCTGCCGACCTACCAGGAAGACGTCCGCGTCTACGACGTGTCCAACGAGGACGGCTCGCAGCTGGCGATCGTCATCGTCGACCCGTACGCCCGCCCGTCCAAGCGCGGCGGCGCGTGGATGAGCTCCTACGTCGACCAGTCCGACCTGCTCGGCCAGAAGCCGGTCGTCGCCCTGCACCTCAACGTCACCAAGCCCGGCGCCGGCAAGCCCGCGCTGATGACCTGGGACGACGTCAACACCGCGTTCCACGAGTTCGGCCACGTGCTGCACGGCATGTTCTCGAACGTGAAGTACCCGTACTTCAGCGGCACCAACGTGCCGCGCGACTTCGTCGAGTACCCGTCGCAGGTCAACGAGATGTGGGCGACCTGGCCCGAAGTGCTGGCCAACTACGCCAAGCACTACCAGACCGGCGAACCGATGCCGAAAGAACTGCTGGACAAGGTGCTGGCCGCGGACAAGTTCAACCAGGGCTACGACACCACCGAGTACCTCGGCGCCGCGATCCTCGACCAGCGCTGGCACCAGCAGCCGGCCGACAAGCTGCCCGACGCCGCCGGCGTGATGGCGTACGAAGCGAAGTCGCTGCACGACGCGGGCGTCGACTACCCGCCGGTGCCGCCGCGCTACCGCACCCCGTACTTCAGCCACATCATGGGCGGCTACGCGGCCGGCTACTACGCCTACATCTGGTCGGAAGTGCTCGACGCCGACAGCGTGGAGTGGTTCAAGCAGAACGGCGGCCTCACCCGCAAGAACGGCGACCACTTCCGCGACACGCTGCTCAGCCGCGGCGGTTCGAAGGACGCGATGCTGCTGTTCCACGACTTCTCCGGTCGCGACCCGTACATCCAGCCGCTGCTGGAGCGTCGCGGCCTGACCGTGAAGTAAGTCGCGCCCTCCCGTTGCACCGACACCGCCCGGCCTCGTCCGGGCGGTGTCGTGTCCGGGGATGCGCGGGGACGCGCCTGCAGCCGCATCGGCATGCGCCGTCAGCGGGGACGGCACCGCCCTCAGTCATCGATCGCCTCGATCCCCAGCCGCTTCAGCGTTTCGAGATGCGCGCGCATCTCCGCGAGCTGCGCGTCCGAATGCCCTTGCCATTCGGCGACCTCGCCCACGACGCGCAACGGGTCGCGGGAACGGTAGGACTTCGTCGGATTGCCGGGAAACCGGCGATCCGTCAGGTTCGGATCGTCCTCGATCGGGCCCGTCGGCGCCACGACGTAGATCCTGCCGCGTCCTTCGCCGACGGCGAGCTCGGCGCCCCAGATGGCCGCATCCAGCGTCGCGGTGAGATAGACGAAGGCCGCACGCCGCCTGGTGCCGTAGTTGGACGCATGGCCCGGCACGATCATGTCGCCTTCCCGCAGGTCGGCCCTGGTGCCGTGGTAGCAGGGCTGTACATCGATCATCGGATCGCTCCGGTCTCCTGCCGGCTCGGCAGGTCGGCGATCCTGCCCCATCCCGATGGCCTTGCCGCAAGCCCGGGGGGCTTGTATAACTTGGATGTGGGAGGCGCATCGCGCCTCCTTTTCGTTTCCGGCCGCGACGATGCCTGCTCCGATCGATGCCCCCGCCCTTCGCGCTGCCGGCGACGCCGTCCCCGCCGACGCGCACGCGCTGCGCGCATGGCTGGAGGCGCATCCGCGCGTGTTCGTGCTCACCGGCGCCGGCGTGAGCACCGCCTCGGGCATTCCCGACTATCGCGATACCGAAGGCGCGTGGAAGCGCACGCCGCCGGTGACCTGGCAGGCCTTCACCGGCGACCCGGCCACCTATCGTCGCTACTGGGCGCGCAGCCATGTCGGCTGGCCCGGGTTTTCGGCCTCGCGCCCCAACGCCGCGCATGCGGCATTGGCCGAACTCGGACGCCGCGGCGCGCTGACGACGCTGGTCACCCAGAACGTCGACGGCCTGCACCAGCGCGCGGGCAGCCGCGAGGTGATCGACCTGCACGGCCGGCTCGATCGCGTGGTCTGCCTGGCCTGCGGCGAAACGACCCCGCGCGAAATCCTGCAGGCCCGGATGGCGGAGGCGAACCCCGGGTGGCGACCGCACGAGGCCGGCGCCGCGCCGGATGGCGATGCCGACATCGACACCGCGGCCGTCGCCCGCTTCATACCGCCCTGGTGCGCGACCTGCGGTGGCCCGCTGAAACCCGATGTCGTGTTCTTCGGCGAGAACGTGCCGCGCGAGCGCTACGCGCAGGCCGTCGCCGCGCTGGAAGCGGCCGACGCGATGCTCGCCGTCGGCACGTCGCTGATGGTGTATTCGGGCTTCCGCTTCGCGCGCATCGCCCGCGAACGCGGGCTGCCGCTGGCGATCCTCAACCGCGGGCGCACGCGCGCCGACGACCTGGCGACCCTGCGCCTGGACGACGACTGCGGCGAAGTCCTTTCCGCCGCGACCTCGCCGCGCTGAAGACTATTTCGCGATCTGCGGCGGCCCCACCGGGTCGCCGTCGACCGGCACCGCAGGCTGCGGCGGCTTCACGTCCACGAACAGCGGCTTGAGCTGCGGCACCAGCAGCGGCGACAGGATCTCGGTCGGCACGTCCACCGTGCGCACGCCGTCGACATAAGGCCCGACCTGGTAGGGCGGAAACACGAAGCGCAGGCCCATCAGCCGCTCGCCATCCGGCGCGGGCGCCGGGATCGGCTCGAACGCGGCGAAGGTGGCCGCCGACGGCTGGGTCCCCTCGTCGATCATGCGCCCGACCGTGCGGATGGTCTCGGCGCGTTCGTCCGGCGGCAGTTCGTCGGCATCGATCCGCTGCGAGAGCGCCGCATGCAGTTGCTCGCGCGCGTAGTCGGAAATGGTGTTCCAGGCCGTGGCGTTGGCGAACAGGTCGTTGGCGGTCAGCATCCGGTCCTGCTTCGGCAGCCAGACGAACCGCGCCACCAGCGGCTCGCCGTGGGCGCCGCCGGTGTAGCTGGAACCGTCGACCGCCACCGCCACCAGTTCCGGCATCTGGACCAGCATCGAGAAATTGAGGGTCAGGTCGTACGGCGAGGACTGCTTCGCCGGATCGGCGGCCTGCACGGCCTTCTGCAGATCGGCGCGGGCGCCGTCGGCATAGCGCTGCAGCGCCGCGGCCAGGCTCGGGTACTGCCTGGCCTCGGGCGGGAAACTGATGCCGACCACGTAGCGCGGGTCGTGCTCGATCACGTCCTTGAGCTCCGGCGCCGGAGGCGCGGGCGGAGGCGTGGTCTCCGCGGCCGGGGGAGGCGCGACGGCCTCGTCCTTGTCGCGGCAGGCGGTGAGACCGAGGGCGAGGACCACGCACGCCGCCAGTGCGGCGCGGTTCGCGGAGAGGAAACGGGGGATGAGGGGCATGCGCATGTCGGGACGGCGATTCCCGATCCTTGTGGGGGAGCCGCGGATCAGGATAACGGATGGGACGCCCGCTTCGGGACGGCCATGCATGAAAAAAGCCCCGGGCGCGGACGCCCGGGGCTTTTCGGGTGCGATCTCGCCCGGATTACATCGGCTGGACTTCGTCGGCCTGCAGGCCCTTCTGGCCCTGCACGACCTTGAAGGTGACCTTCTGGCCTTCCTTCAGCGACTTGAAGCCGGTGCCCTGGATCGAGCGGAAGTGGACGAACAGGTCCTGGCCGCTTTCCGGGGTGATGAAGCCGTAGCCCTTGGCATCGTTGAACCACTTGACGGTGCCGCTCTGACGATCGGACATGGGTGTTACTCCTCACATTCAACAGTTGGGTGGTCACACGACGCCCGGGGGCGCCGCGACTGTCTAGCCAGGGGTAACGCGAACGATGAGCGGATCGGCTGGGGCTGACCGTGGAACGGCGGCTACCATGGATCTACCGCATCGGGCCACGATGTACCGTGCCCGCTTGGAACAGTCCGCGCAACATACACCACAAGACCGGCCTTTTGTGAAGGGGTCCGCGGAACTTTCCTGCGCTCCGGCGGTCCGCGAGCGCCCCCGCGCGATGTGCCGGGACGCCTCGGCCCGGAAATTCCCGGAATTTTCGGGACTCGACGCATCCGGCGCGAGCACCTCGCGACCCCGCCCTGCCCCGGCATCGCGCGTCGCGTCGCGCCCGGCTGGCCGCAAAGTGACGCACCGCGACAACTTCCTGCGCGGACCGCGGCGACGATTCGCTGGCACGCTTCCTGCTTGATTTCAGGGCGAATCACCCGTGCAGCTGTCCCGTCAAGAACCGCTCCGTCTCCGAGGCGTCCTCATGCAGACCGAAACCCCGGCCCCCGGCGTCAGCGACGATCTCGTCGTCGCCCGCCTCTACGACCTCGCCCGCCAGGGCGACACCAGCACCCGCGAGTACCAGTTGCTCGACCACGTCATCGTCGAGCGACTGCTGCAGACCTACGGCTGCGACGTCACCCAGGGCTACGCGGCCTGAGGCCGCTCAGGAAAACCCCGGGCCGGCCAGCCGCTGCAGGAAGCGGCCGGCCTGTCCCGGGTCCTGAAGGAGCGTGAACATCACGCCGTAGAGCCCGCCCCAGAGATGGGCGCTGTGGTTGATGTTGTCCCCGCCGCGCTTGTCCATCCAGATGCTGTAGACCACGTACAGGACCGCATACACGATGGCCGGGATGCCGACCGGGATCAGGAATACGTAGATGCTCGACCACGGCGAGAGCAGGATGAAGGCGAACAGCACCGCCGATACCGCGCCGGAGGCGCCGAGACTGCGGTATTGCGCATCGTGCTTGTGGCGCATGTAGGTGGGCAGGATCGCGACCACCACCGCCGACAGGTAGAACAGCAGGTAGCCGACCGACGTGATCCGGCCGGCGAAGTAGCGCTCCATCGTCGAGCCGAACGAATAGAGCGTGATCATGTTGAACAGCAGGTGCCCCCAGTCGGCGTGGATGAAGCCGTGGGTGAGCAGGCGGTCGTACTGGCGATGGCGATCGACCGCCGGCGGCCACAGGATCAGGCGCTCCAGCAGGCGCGGCTGCTGCCAGGCCTGCCAGGACACGATCACGGTGACCGCGATCAGGACGAGAGTGACGTAACCGGTCATCCGCGATGGCTCCGGAAAGGGAAAAGGTGACGGAACGAGGCGCGCTTCACTCTGCGCGGCTTCAACCCGCCCGGTAATGGTCCTGCATCGGATAGCGCCGCGCATAGAGCGCGAACAGCAGCGCCGCCGCGAACGCGAACCCCGCGAAGAAGAACATCAGGAAGGCGTGCTTGCTCAGGCCAGTGGCGGCGATGGTCGCGGCCATGCCCGCGCTCTCGACGCCGGCGTTGGTCAGCAAGACCCAGACGTTGCCGAAGGTCACCGACAGCATCCAGAAGCTCATGATCACGCCCTTCATCGGCGCCGGCGCCTGGCTGTAGGCGAATTCCAGCCCGGTCGCGGAGACCAGGACCTCGCCGAAGGTCAGCAGCACGTAGGGCAGCACCTGCCAGGTGAGCACCACCGGGTCGCCGCCGTCGATCCACAGCTGGATCACCCCGGCGAACACCCAGGCCAGGCCCGAGAACGCGATGCCGAAGCCCATCCGGCGCAACGCCGTGACCTTGAAACCCAGCTTCGTCAGCGTCGGATACAGCACGAGGTTGTTGAACGGGATCAGCAGCATGACCAGCAGCGGATTGATCGCCTGCATCTGGCCCGCTTCCTTCACCAGCCAGCCCAGCCACCAGCCCTCGGGCATCACCATCTGCTTGCCCTGCAGCACCCAGGTCGACGCCTTCTGGTCGAACAGCGACCAGAACGGACTGACGATGGCGAACACGATCAGGATGCGCAGCACCGCGCGCACGCCGTCCACGGCCGCGTCCGGATGCGCGCCGCGGGCGCGCTCCAGCTGCATCGACGTGCCGATGCCGCCGAACAGCAGGATCGCGCCGAGCGCGAGGCAGAACGTCGGCACGAACCCGACGTGCTCCGACCACCAGCCGGCACCGGTCGCCCAGCCCGCCAGCTGCGCGATCGCGAGCAGCACGCCGAGGCCGGCGATGGCGGTACCGGCGCCCTTGTGCCCGGACGGGCCGCCGCGCAGTGCGGTCATCGCGACCCGCAGGAAGGCATCGGGGTCGCGCGCGTCCGGCGACACGTTCACGTACCGGTGTCGTCCCAGCCAGAAGATCAGGGTCGCCGCCAGCATCAGCACGCCCGGCACGCCGAAGGCGATCTTCGCGCCGTACCCGCGCAGCAGGATCGGCATCAGCAGCGAGGCGAAGAACGAGCCGAAGTTGATCGTCCAGTAGAACGCGTCGTAGACGATCTTCGCCAGGTGCTTGTTGCTGCTGTCGAACTGGTCGCCGACGAACGACGACACCAGCGGCTTGATGCCGCCGGAGCCGAGCGCGATCAGGAACAGGCCGGCGTAGAAGCCGGTGCGGCTGCCGTCGAACAGCGCCAGCGAGAACTGGCCCGCGCAGTACAGCAGCGAGAACCAGAGGATGGTGTTGTATTTGCCGAAGAAGCGGTCCGACAGCCAGCCGCCGAGCAGCGGGAAGAAGTACACGCCGATGACGAAGCTGTGGAAGACTTCCTTGGCCATGCCCTCGCGTTCGGCATCCGGCAGGTAGGCCAGCAATGCGCTGCCGATGAGGAACTGCACCAGGATGTTGCGCATCCCGTAGAAACTGAAGCGCTCGCAGGCCTCGTTGCCGATGATGTACGGGATCTGCCGCGGCAGTCGCCCCCCCGAGGTCTCCGCCGCGATCACGCCCATTCGGTCAGCCCCTCGCGACGATACAGTTCGGTAAATGACGGCCGCGCCTTCAGCCGCGCCGCGAGCGCGGCGAGATGCGGCCATTCGGTCGCCGGCTTCGGCATGTTGCGCGACCAGCGCATCAGCATCGTCAGGTAGAAATCGGCGGCGGTCGGGCGCTCGCCCAGCAGGCAGGGCCCGTGCGCGGCGAGATGCGCGTCGATGCGATCCCACTGCGCCTCGATCCTCGGCCGCACGTGCGCCAGCACGGTCTCGACGTTGGCCTCGCCGGCCGGTTCGTGCGGATACCACCACTGCCGGAACAGCGGCTGGACCATGTTCGCCAGGTTGAACATCCACTGGGTGTAGTCGATGCGCGCGATGTCGCCGGGCGCAGGCGCGAGACCTGCCGCGGGATGCGCGTCGGCCAGATGCATCAGCAGTGCGGCGGCCTCGTAGTGCGGCACGCCGTCAATCTCGAGCGTCGGCACCACGCCGTTCGGATTGAGCGCGAGGTACTCCGGGCGCTTCTGCGCACCGGCCTTGGTGTCGACCAGCGCCAGCGCGTGCGGCGCGCCCACTTCCAGCAGCAGCCAGTGGACGACGAGACTCGCGGCGCCCGGCGAGTAGTGGAGGACGTAGTTCGGCGTGCCCATGGCGGCTCCGGCGCGGAAAAGGCAAGTGTCGCACAGCCCTCCGGCGGGCTGCGCATGACCATCGACAGGCCCGACCCGTCGCGGGGCGAGGCACAATGCACGATCGCCCGCCTCTCCCGTGAACGCCATGCGCACGACCGCCCTGCCCGTCCTCGCTCTGCTCGCATTCGCGCTGCCGCTGGCGGCGCCTGCCCGGGCCGCGGAGGCGCTGACCACCGAGGCCGAACGCAGCGGCTTCGTGCGTACCGGCCGCTATGCCGAGGTGATCGCGCTGTGCGATGCGTTCGCGCAGCGCTATCCGGATGCCATCCGCTGCCTCGACTTCGGCACCACGCCGGAAGGCCGGCCGATGAAGGCGCTGGTCGCCAGCCGGCGCGGCGCGTTCACGCCGGAACAGGCCAGGACGGCAGGCCTGCCGGTGCTGCTGGTGCAGGGCGGCATCCACGCCGGCGAGATCGACGGCAAGGACGCGGGCTTCCTCGCCCTGCGCGAACTGCTCGACGGCCAGGTCGCGAAGGGCGTGCTGGACAAACTCGTGCTCGTCTTCGTGCCGGTGTTCAACGTCGACGGCCACGAGCGCTTCGGTCGCTGGAACCGCCCGAACCAGGTCGGTCCCGAGGCGATGGGCTGGCGCGTCACCGCGCAGAACTTCAACCTCAACCGCGACTACGTGAAGGCCGATGCGCCGGAGATGCAGGCGATGCTGGCGCTGGAGAACGCGTGGGATCCGATCGCGACGATCGACCTGCACGTCACCGACGGCGCCAAGTTCCGCCACGACGTGTCGATCCAGGTCGAGCCGCTGCACGCCGGCGACGAGGGCCTGCGCACCGCGGGCCTGCAACTGCGCGACGGCACGCTGGAACGCCTGCGCAAGCGCGGCTCGCTGCCGTTGCCGTTCTATCCCTCGTTCGTCGAGAGCGACAACCCGGCCTCCGGCTTCGCCGACGGCGTCGCCCCACCGCGGTTTTCCACCGGTTATTTCCTGCTGCGCAACCGGCTGGCGATGCTGGTCGAAACGCATTCGTGGAAGGACTACGCGACCCGGGTGAAGATCACCCACGACGCCGTGGTCGCGGTGCTCGATCTCGTCGCGAAGCACGGCGCCGACTGGCGCCGCCTCGCGGACGCGGCCGATGCGCGCACGCTCGCTGGCGCGCCGGTGGTGCTGGCGTGGACCGCCACCGACAAGGCCCGCACCATCGATTTCCTCGGCTACGCCTACACCCGCACGCCGTCGGACATCTCGGGCGCATCGATGACCCGCTACGACGACCGCGTGCCGCAGGTGTGGAAGGTGCCGCTGCGCGACGAGATCGTGCCGTCGCTGACGGTGACGGCCCCGAAGGCCGGCTACGTCGTGCCCGCGGCGTGGTCGACGCTGGTCGGCGCGAAGCTGCGCCAGCACGGCATCGCATTCACCCGGCTCGACACGGCGCATCCCGCGCTGGCGGTGCAGACCTTCCGCGACGAAACACCGACCTTCGCCGCCACGTCTATGGAAAGCCACCAGCGACTCACCGTCGACGGCGCATGGACGCCCGAGACCCGCGATGTCGGCGCCGGCGCGCTGTTCGTGCCGATCGCCCAGCCCAAGGCACGGCTGGCGATGTCGCTGCTGGAGCCGCAGGCGCCGGACTCGCTGCTGGCCTGGGGCGAATTCAACAACGCCTTCGAGCAGAAGGAATACATGGAGGACTACGTCGCCGAGGACGTGGCGCGCGACATGCTGGCGCACGATCCGGCGCTCAAGGCTGCGTTCGAGCAGAAATTGAAGGACGACCCGACATTCGCCGCCGACCCGACCGCACGACTCGCGTTCTTCTACCGCCGGCACAGCGCCTGGGACGAACGCTTCGGGCTGTATCCGGTGCTGCGGGTCGACGCCGCGCCTTGATTGCCGCCCGGTAGAGCGGAGCGGAGCTCCGCTGACACCTCTCCGGAACCGGGGTAGCGGAGCTGTGCTCCGCTCTACGACGACGACTGCGCGAGACGCAGAGGCCCCATCAGCAGCGTTCGTACTTCCAGTTCCGCGACTTGCCTTCCGCCAGCCATTCGACGGCCTGGGCGATGCGCTTCGCGCGGGTGTCTGCCCGCTTCGCCTCGAGAATCCATTCCAGGTATTCCCGGCGGTGGCTGGGCGCGAAGGCGTCGAAGACCCGCTTCGCGGCAGGCGCGGACGTCAACGCAGCAGCGAAGTCGTCAGGCACGTCAGGCAGCGGGCGAGGTGTTTTCTTCGCCGCAGGCTTCACCGGCTTCCCGCTGGACGCATTGAGCTTCGCCGCCTGTTTCAGCAGGGCGACCAGTTCGCGCTTCGGCGGCAGATCGTCGAGCGACGCCAGCTTGCCGAAGCTGCCCATGCCCTCGGCCGGACGCTCGCCGCCCATCACTTCGGCATGGCGCCAGAAGCCGAAGGCGGCGTGGCGCTTGAATGCGGCCATGTGGCACAGCGACGCGCCATCGGACACGAAGAACGGCATGCCCCACTTGATCGTTTCGTCAGCCTGCGGGCAGGCCTCGTGCACGAGCGCGCGCAGGCGCGCGAGGATCGGCCGTGCGAACGGCTCGGCGTTCGCGATGTAGGCATCGACGCGTGGATCGCGTTCGCCCATCGCGGCAGCCTCAACCGAACGGCCGCGGCAATCCGAGCATCGGCGCGAGGAACCAGTAGGCACCCGCCAGCACGGCGCACCACCACACCAGCTTGAACACGAACTTGACCACCTTGATCGCGAAATACGCCGCGACGATGGCCAGCACCAGTCCAATCCAGCTCATGTCCGCCATCGTGGGGCGTCTCCGGGTCAGGAATCCGGCGTCGATTCTGCACGTTCGACGCCGCGAATGGGAGCCAGCGTCGCATCCAGCGCCACGCGTTCGTCGAACACGAAGCACGCCCCCGCATAGCCGGCGCCACCCACCGCCTCGAAGTAGCCGAGGATGCCGCCCTCCAGCTGCAGCACGTTGTCCATGCCCTGCGCGCGCATCCACAGCGCCGCCTTCTCGCAGCGGATCCCGCCGGTGCAGAAACTGACGACCGTGGCATCGGCCAGCGCTTCGCGTTCGGCCAGCACCGCCGCGGGCAGGTCGACGAAGTTGTCGATCGGAAGAATGAGCGCGTCGGCGAAGGTGCCGTAGGCCACCTCTTCCCGGTTCCGCGTATCGAGCAGCACCAGGCGGCGCCCGTCGTCGTCGGTGCCCTGCGCGATCCAGCGCGCCAGCGTCGCCGGCGCGACCGCGGGCGCGCGCGATGCGAGCGGCGAGGCGTCGTCCCGGCGGAACGCGATGATCTCGGGCTTGACCTTGACCTTGAGCCGCGCGAACGGCACCTCCGCGCTGCGGCTGTGCTTGGCCTGGAGGTCCGCGAAACGGGCATCCGCGCGCAGCGCCTCGAGGAAGGCGGAGATCGCGTCGACGGTGCCGGCGAGGAACAGGTTCAGGCCCTCGGGCGCCACCAGCACGGAGCCGCGCAGCCCGAGGGTGTCCGCGTGCATGCGCAAGCGATCGGCGACGACCTCTGGGTCCGCGATCCGCACGAAACGGTAGGCAGCGATGTTCTCGATCGGCAGGGCGGCGGCGTGTGGCGTCATCCGGCGATTTTATCGCCATCCGACAGCATCGCCCGCAGGTTGCGCCGGGCCGCGGCCTCGAGGCGGTCGCGAAAGAAATCGCTCAGGAAGATCCGTTCGCGATCGAGCAGGCTGCGGAAGAACGCGCGGCGCTTGCGGCGGTACAGCCAGCGCGGCACGGCGCGGTATTCCTCGGCGATGGCGCGATCGTAGGCGGCGAACGCCTCCGGCTCCGCGCCGAGGATCGCCATGTCGCAGTCGAGGAAACGCCGCGTGTCCTCGCCTTCCGGGGTGCTCGGGAAATCGTCGGCATCCAGTGCGCCGTGACGCGCCGTCAGCGCGATCAGCCCGGCGACGCGCGACGCATCGATGCCGGCAGGCGGCCAGCGTCGCAGGTGCGCCTGCGCCAGTTCGGCCGAACGCGCCTCGTTGTCCTTGCGGCCGGGGACGTAGATCGCATCGTGGTAGAGCAGCGCCAGCCACACCTCGGCCGGCGCCGACCACGACGCCTCGCGCGCGACCGCGCGGTAGTGCGCGAGCGTCTCGCGCACGTGGCCGAAGTGGTGGTAGGCCCGCGGCGGCGCGGCGTAGGCGTCCCGCAGCGCCTGCCATTGCGCCTCGGGCAACGCGACCGGCGCGCCGTCCTCCGGCGCGGGATCGCCGGCGGACGTCGGGGTCGTCATGCGCGGAGGACCGCCGGGCGTCGGCGCCCGGTCAGGAGCCGACGACCGTCAGCAACGGCGAACGCTTGGGCGCATTGCGGCGCTCGGCCGCGGTCTCCGCGGTGTACGCGCAGACGCGATTACGGCCCTCGTTCTTCGCGCGATACAGCATCTGGTCGGCATGCGACATCAGGCGCGAGAGATCGTAGCCGGACTCGGCCGTCGAACTGACGCCGAAGCTGGCGGTGACGACGAACGAGTAACCGCTCTCGCGGGTGTCGATCTGGGCCAGCTGCGAACGGCAGTCCTCGGCCATGCGCGCCGCCGATGCGAGGTCGAACCCGCGCAGCAGCACCGCGAACTCCTCGCCGCCGATGCGGCTGAGGTAGTCGATCCGCCGGCATTGCGCCGAACAGGTCTTGCCGACCTGCTTCAGCACCCAGTCGCCGGCGCCATGGCCGTAGGTGTCGTTGATCGCCTTGAAGTGGTCGAGGTCGAACATGACCAGCGCCGCCGGCTCGCCCGCACGTGCGGCGTCGACCAGCGCCCGCTCCGACTTCTGGGTGAAGAAGTGGCGGTTGCGCATGCCGGTGAGGCCGTCGGTCTGCGCCAGCCGCTGCAACTGCGCCTGGTGGCGCTTGACCTGGATCGCCCAGAACACGATGCCGGCCAGCAGCAGCATCAGGAACACCGTCGCCAGCCTCGCCTTCTGCGCGTTCTCGCGATCGAGCGACTGTTGCAGGCGGAGGACCTGGTTGTTGCGTTCCAGCAGCGCGATCTGCTGGGTCTGGCGCATGGTTTCGTGGCGGACGATCTCGAACGCGAGTTCCTTCGCCTTGACGTCGTTCTGGTGCGCGATCTCGGACTCGGCGTAACGCTTGTAGAGTTCGAGCGCCAGCGTCGGCTTCTCGCGGCGCGCCGCGATCTGGTAGAGCGTGTTGTAGGCGCTGACCAGCGTCGTCGAGGACTTGATCTGCTCGCCGAGCGAGATCGCGGTGTTCGCGTGCGCTTCGGCGGACTTCACGTCGTCCGTCTTCAGCCTGAAGTCGGCGATGAGGGCATGGGCGCGGGCGATCAGCCGCGGATAGCGGGTCTGCTCGATCTCGGGCAGCGAATCCTCGAGCAGCTTGATCGCGTCGCCGTACTTCTCTTCGGACGCCCACTTCCTGGCGAGCACCGTGCGCGAGATGTTCAGCGGGATCAGCTCGTGGATGGCGGAACAGTCGCCGATCACGCCGTCGACCAGGCTGTCGTCCTTCGGCAGCTTGCCGAGCTCCAGCATGGATTCGATCTGGACGTACCCGGCGGCGCACTTGATCCGCGGGCTCGGCTTGTCGGCGAGCATCTCCTTCGCGTAGCGAAGGCCGATCTGGTACTGGCCGATCTCGTTGTAGAGGACCGCGGCGGCGCCGATCCCGTCGTGGCGGAAATCGCGGTTGCCGATCCGGTTGCGCAGCGGAAGCGTCTTCTGCATGTAGCGCAGGCCGGTGCTGAAGTCGCGCATCAGCCCCGACATGTTCGCCACCAGGCTGCCTGCGCGGTACTTCAGGGTCTGGTCGCGGGTCTCGTCGAAGATCTTCCGCGCGAGGCGCACGCTCTCCTCGGGCTTGTCCTTGTAGACGCCGAGGGCGTAGGCCTGCAGGTAGTCGATGTGTTCGGCCTGCGGCGTCGTGGCTGCGGCACGGCGTTCCTGGAGCTGCTGGAGCAGCTCCAGGAATTCCTTGGGTCGCGCGCTCCGGATGCCGTCGGCTTCCGCCAGGGTCTTGTCGAAATCCAGCGGCGCAGCCGCCTCCACGCGCGCGCCCAGGCAGGACGACAGGAGAAGGAGGAGTGCTGCGAAATGCTTCCTTTGCATGGGAGACCTCTGGGGGATCTTGGACGGCTGGCCGGGGAACCGGCCAAACGTTTAGGCAAACGCTTACTCGAGGGACTTGTCGTCGGGGACCTTCTCTTCCTGCTCCTCGCCCGGGACTTCTTCCTGCTCTTTCTCGTCAGGCGCGAAGACCATGCACATCATCGTGTCGCGATCACTGAGTTCGTCGACGAGCGACTTGACATCCTTGCGCCTCAGCGCCTGAAGGGTACGGTCGCCCGCATCCAGCGTGGCGATGGCGGCTTCGTATTCTTCCATGGACATCCGCGCCATTGGGGCACTTGCCCCCATGGATGCAAGGAACTGGATCACATTCGACATCGAATCCCCCTATTCAGCTTGATTTTCCAACGAGACGACCGGCTCCCACCGGCCATCGGCGTCGACGGCCGCGACCTGAAAATCGACGCAACCCGTTGATGCCAAAGGCTTCTTCGGCCTTCCCCGCGGGTTCCACGATGCCCGATCGCGCCTGCAGGCTATGCGAAAAATCCATCTGCATCAATCACTTCAGACGATTTTTCGAGGGTGTTCGGGGGTCCTGAGCGTTCAGGTCGACCCGACCGCGGCCTGGCGTTCCCCGGCCCCGCCGGGCACCGCGTCGAGCATTTCGAGCCGCGCGAGCAGGGCGACGTTCCTTTCCATCGCCTGCGCCGGCGGTACCACCAGGGTCGAGGCCAGGCCGAGGTCGGCCTCGGCGAGCGCCTCCAGCGGCATCCGGTCCATCCGCGGGGCATGGATCGGCAGCGTCGCCGCCTCGTAGACGATCACCTCGTGCGCCGGCGGATAGCCGTGTTCGACCAGCAGTTCGACCAGCAGGCGGCGGTGGGCCACGGACGTGCTGTAGCGGGACAGCGAGCGATCACCGGCCAGCCCGACCTGCCAGAGCACGAGGTAGGCGGCGAGATCGATCCGCCGACGGTGGAACATCAGCTGGCTGGCTTCGTAGTGCTGGCAGCCGAAGGTGCCCGGGTCGATGCCGAGATCGGCGTACAGGCAATCCTCGGCGGAAATCCCCGGGTGCATCTCGGCCTCGAAGCCGGCGCGGCGCGCTTCGCGGACGGCATGGTGGGGCACCTGCGCGAACACGCCGGGATGCCCGTAGAACACGCCGCACACCCGACGCCCGGCGCGCACCTCGCCGATCATCGCCTCGATCATTTCCCGATAGCTCTCGGTGCGCCGCTTGCCCTCGGCGTAGAACGGCTGGAGGCTGCGCAGGTCGGGGCGCAGCTCCTGCAGCCACAGTTCGACCAGCGCGTTCGACACGAGCCCGAACACGACATCGGCGTCCTCGATCTCGCTGCGCGCCCGCGGGCTGAGGTGCGCGCCCAGCATCATGCCGAGCCCGACGGCGACGAAACGGCCCTGCGTGCTCATGCGGATTCCTCGAACCGATCCGACGCGACGGCCTGCCTGCCCAGCGCGGCCGCGGGCCAGCGCGACCTGGCCTGCGGCCAGTCCCGGCGATCGAGCCGCCAGAGCACCCCTGCGTCATCCGTCGACGCGACGACGAAGCCGAGCGCGGCGGTGAGCCGGCCCGCGTTCGGATTGGTCGCGGCGTGGCGCGCGGTCAGCGCCTCGAGGCCCAGCGGCCAGCGCTCCGACAGCAGCGCATCGACCAGCCCGGCGAGCGCGGACAGGCCGACCCCGCGGTTCTGCCACTGCGGCAGCAGCATCACGCCGAGGTCCGCGCAGCGCGGATCGGCGGCGTCCCGGAGCATCGACACCTGGCCGATCGCGCCACCGCCGCGGGCATCGTCGACGCGCCAGTAGCGGGCCATGGCAGGCGTCTTCGCGTTCGCCCGGCACACCTTCGCGAACAGCGCATCGACGGCGTCCGGGTCCAGCGTCGTCCCGACATGCGCCATGACGCCGGCATCGGAATAGAGCGCGCGGTACAGCGCGCGATCGCGGTCGTCGACCAGTCGCGCGCGGACGCGCCGGGCCGAGAAGGTCCAGTCCCGGGACTCGCTCACAGGAACCCCGCGTAGTCGTCCAGCGCCAGTCGGCGGAGGTCCGGCACCCGGCAGCCCTCGGCCGGGTGGCCGACCACCAGCAGGAGGTAGGCCATCTCGTTCTTCGGGCGGCCGAGCAGCGCGTTCAGGAACCCCATCGGGCTGGGCGTGTGGGTCAGGGTCGCCAGGCCGGCCTCATGGAGTGCGGCGATCAGCAGGCCGGTGGCAATGCCGACGGACTCGTGCGGGTAGTAGCGCTTGATCTTGTTTCCCTCGCCATCGAGGCCGAAGCGCTCGTAGAAGATGCCGATCAGCCAGGGCGCCGTCTCAAGGAAGGGCTTGTCGGCGTCGGTGCCGAGCGGCGCCAGCGCGTCCAGCCACGCCTCCGGCGCGCGATGCACATAGAACGCGCGCTCCTCCTCCTCGGCGGCCTCGCGGATGCGGCGCTTCAGCGACGGGTCCTGCACGGCGACGAAGCGCCAGGGCTGCTGGTGGGCGCCGCTGGGCGCGGTGCCGGCGGCGCGCAGGCTATGCT
>JAEWNA010000099.1 GCA_023392975.1 Pseudomonadota bacterium
GCGTTGCAGCGCGCGCGCTGGGGCGATGGCGATCCCGCGGCGGCGATGGCCGCGATGCGCACCGCGTTCGCGCAGGGGCCGCGCTGGTGGCCGCGTCCGCCGCGGCGCGCGCCGTCGCTGCTGCCGCCGCTGTATCCGGAGCGGTAAGACCGTCGAGGCGGTGCGACGCGCCGGAGCCGGGCGAGGGCGCCTGCTATCCTGCCGGCTCCGCCGCAGAGGAGTCGACATGAGCCACGCCAGCGATACGGCCGCACGCGCAGGCCTGCCGATGCACTGGAAGATCGCCATCGGATTCGCCGCCGGCATCCTCTCCGGTCTCCTCGTCCATCGCTTCGTCGGCGCGGATGCGCCGTGGGTGCAGGGCTTCGTCCACTATGCGACCCAACCGTTCGCGACCATCTTCCTGCGCCTGATCTTCATGCTGGTGATCCCGCTGCTGTTCTCGGCGCTGGTCGTCGGCATCGGCGAGATGGGCGATGTGCGCGCGCTGGGCCGCATCGGCTGGCGCACGCTGATCTACACGACCTTGCTGTCCTCCATTGCCGTGTTGCTGGGGCTGGTGCTGGTGAACTGGCTCAAGCCCGGCGCCGGCGTCGACAGCGCCACGGCGATGACCCTGCTCGACGAAGGTGCGGAACGCGCGCGCGCCATCGTCAGCGACAGCGGCACGCAGCCCAGCGGGCTGGAGATGCTGATCTCGATCGTGCCCGACAACGTGGTCAAGGCTGCGGCCGAGAACACCATCCTCGCGGTGATGTTCTTCGCGTTGATGCTGGGCATCGGCCTGGTGCTGACCCGCAGCGAGGCGGTCGACACGCTCAAGCGCGCCATCGAGGGCCTGTTCGAGGTGTCGATGACCCTGATCGGGCTGGTGATCCGGCTCGCGCCCGTCGCGGTGTTCTGCCTGATGTTCAACCTGGTCTCGGCGTTCGGCTGGGACCTGCTGGTGCGGCTCGGCGCCTATGTGCTGGTGGTGTTGCTGGCGCTGGCGCTGCACCAGTTCGTGGTGTATTCGCTGGCGATCCGTCTGATCGCGAAGCGATCGCCGCTGGCGTTCTTCCGCGGTGTGCAGGAAGCGATGTTGATGGCCTTCTCGACCGCTTCCAGCAACGCGACGCTGCCGACCGCGCTGCGCGTCGCCGACGAGGGGCTGCAGTTGCCCAGGCCGGTCTCGCGCTTCGTGCTGACCGTCGGCGCCACCGCCAACCAGAACGGCACCGCACTGTTCGAGGGCGTGACCGTATTGTTCCTCGCGCAGTATTTCGGGGTCGATCTGACCCTCTCGCAGCAGTTCACGGTGATGTTCGTCTGCATCCTCGGCGGCATCGGCACTGCCGGCGTGCCGTCCGGTTCGCTACCGGTGATCGCGCTGATCTGCGCGATGGTCGGCGTGCCTCCGGAAGGCATCGGCCTCGTGCTGGGCGTGAACCATTTCCTCGACATGTGCCGTACGGTGGTCAACGTCACCGGCGACCTGGGGATCGCCACGATGGTCGCCGGTCACGATGCGGGACGCGTGACGGACGAGCAGGCGCCTGGCTGAAGCCGTACGTCGCCCGAGGGCCGTGCGCCGGGGTCCCGCCGACAGGACATCGGACTGTCAGAACGCCTTCGCGTAGCCGACCATCACGCCGCTGCCGTCGGGCGTGAAGCCGAGGAAGAGCGGTTTGGCGCGATGGTGCGCGTACACGCCGAGGGCGACGCCGACCGCGGCCCCGGCGAGCACGTCGCTCTGCCAGTGGCCGCGGGTCTTCACCCGCGCCACCGCGTCGTAGGCCGGCAGCAGCGCCAGCACGTACACGGCCGGGTGGTCGTGGCGGTATTCGAGGATGAAGGGCGTGACCACCGACGCCATCTCGCCGACCTCGCCGCTGGGGAAACTCTGCGCACCACCGCCCTGGAAGAAATCGTTCGGATCGTCGGTCTGGCTGGGGCGCCTGCGCGAGAACACCAGCTTCATCGCGCTGGTGGTGCCGGCGGTCAGGACCATGGCGTCGAACGACTGGTCGAAGGTCCGCCCGAGGCGGGTGTCGCCGTCGACGAACAGCGCGCCGCCGACCGTGGTGAGCGCCACCCCGGCCGCGACGCCCTTCTGCACGTTGCGGTTCCAGATCCCGCTGTCGTCGTAGGCGACCGGGTGATCGATCCCGAGCGGGCCGCCGGCCCGGGCCGCGTGGGGGACGGAGAGCCCGCAGAGGCAGGCCGCGGCGACAAGGCAGGACGCTTTCATCGGCGTCTCCGGCCGGATCGGGCCCCCACGCTGCGCTCGCCGGATTAGGGCAGGATGAAGCCCGTCGGCCTCCACCCGGACGGGTGTCCGGGACACGCCACCCCCGGGGATGGGACAATGGGCGGCCCGCAGTCCGCCGGGCGCCGCCGACCTGCCCACGCCCCATGACGACGCCCAGCCGCCGCACGCTCGCCAACGCCCTCCGTTTCCTCGCCATCGACGCCGTCCAGGCCGCCAACTCCGGCCATCCGGGCATGCCCATGGGCATGGCCGACATCGCCGAAGTGCTGTGGAACGACTACCTCAAGCACAACCCGGCCAACCCGCAGTGGGCCGACCGCGATCGCTTCGTGCTGTCGAACGGCCACGGCTCGATGCTGCAGTACGGGCTGTTGCACCTGACCGGCTACGACCTGTCGATCGACGAGCTGAAGCGCTTCCGCCAGCTCGGCTCGAAGACCCCGGGCCATCCGGAGAACTTCGTCACCGACGGCATCGAGACCACCACCGGCCCGCTGGGGCAGGGCATCGCCAACGCCGTGGGCTTCGCGCTGGCCGAGAAGCTGCTGGCGCAGCGCTTCAACCGCGACGACCACGCCGTCGTCGACCACCGCACCTGGGTGTTCCTGGGCGACGGCTGCCTGATGGAGGACATCTCGCACGAGGCCTGCTCGCTGGCCGGCACGTGGAAGCTCAACAAGCTGGTCGCCTTCTGGGACGACAACAGCATCTCGATCGACGGCCAGGTGCAGGGCTGGTTCACCGATGACACGCCGGCGCGCTTCGAGGCCTACGGCTGGCAGGTGATCCGCAACGTCGACGGCCACGACCCCGACGAGATCCGTACCGCGATCGACACTGCGCTGAAGTCGCAGGACTGCCCGGTGCTGATCTGCTGCCGCACCACGATTGGTTTTGGCTCGCCCGCGAAGGCCGGCAAGGAGTCCTCGCACGGCGCGCCGCTGGGCAAGGACGAAGTGGCCGCGACCCGCGCCGCGCTGGGCTGGGAACACGGCCCGTTCGAAGTGCCCGCCGACGTCGCCGCCGCGTGGGACGGCCGCGGCAAGGGCCGGGCCGCGGAAACGCGCTGGAGCGAGGCGTGGGCGGCCTACGCGGCGGAGCATCCCGACCTCGCCGCCGAGTTCGAGCGCCGCCTGCGTGGCGACCTGCCGGCGGACTTCGCCGCGCACGCCGACGCGTACATCGCGAAGCTGCAGGCCGACGGCCCGGTGGTCGCCTCGCGCAAGGCCTCGCAGATGGCGATCGAGGCCTTCGCGCCGCAGCTGCCGGAACTGGTCGGCGGCTCCGCGGACCTCGCGCATTCCAACCTGACCCTGTGGAAGGGCAGCAAGAGCGTCGCGGGCACCGACCCCGACGCCAACTACGTCTACTACGGCGTGCGCGAGTTCGCGATGACTGCGATCTCGAACGGCCTGGCGCTGCACGGCGGCTTCGTGCCGTACGACGCCACGTTCCTCGTCTTCAGCGACTACGCGCGCAACGCAGTGCGCATGAGCGCGCTGATGGGCGCGCGTGCGATCCACGTCTACACGCACGACTCGATCGGCCTCGGCGAGGACGGCCCGACCCACCAGCCGGTGGAGCACCTCGCTTCGCTGCGCTACATCCCCGACAACGACGTGTGGCGCCCGTGCGACGCGGTCGAATCCGCGGTGGCGTGGCGCGCGGCGATCGAACGCCGCGACGGCCCCAGCTGCCTCGTGTTCTCGCGCCAGAACCTGCCGCACCAGGCGCGCGACGCCGCGCAGGTCGCGGCCATCGCCCGCGGCGGCTACGTGCTGAAGGACAGCGTCGGCGCGCCGGAGGTCATCCTGATCGCCACCGGCTCGGAAGTCGGCCTCGCGATGCAGGCCGCCGCGCAGCTCGGCGACGGCGTGCGCGTGGTGTCGATGCCCTCGACCGACGTGTTCGACCGCCAGGACGCGGCCTACCGCGAGTCGGTGTTGCCGAAGGCCTGCCGCCGCCGCATCGCGATCGAAGCGGCGACCCGCGATTTCTGGCGCAAGTACGTCGGCCTCGACGGCGCCGTGATCGGCATGGACGGCTATGGCGCCTCGGCCCCGGCCGAGCAGCTGTATCCGCACTTCGGCATCACCGTCGACGCGGTGGTCGCGGCGGCGAACGGGCTGCATTGATCCGTCGACCCGCCGGCATGGCGATGCACGCACGGCGTGTCGTGCTCGCCTTCCGCCGCCTCGCCCTCGGCGGCACGGCGGCGATCGTGTTCGCTGCCGGGGCGCCGGCTGCTGCCGCGCCCAACTGCGTGGCGCTGGAGCATGCCGACGGCCGGCCGCTGCCGGTGCCGTCGGTCTGCGT
>JAEWNA010000134.1 GCA_023392975.1 Pseudomonadota bacterium
GGGCCTTGACCACCCAGAAGTCGCCACCGATGGCCTTGGCCGCATCGACGGCCTCCTCCGGGGTGCGCGCGACGCGCCCGGCCGGGACTGCGATGCCGTATTCGGCAAACAACTGCTTCGCCTGATATTCGTGGAAGTTCATGTCGGTTCCATGCGGGGAAGGACGAGCCGCACGCGGAGTGCGGCCGGCCGCGCCACCCGGAAAGCCGCGTAAGGGCGGAAAGGGGCGCGGACAGCGCACCATTCTCGCCGATGCGCCGGGTCCGGGCCAGCCCGGACCATGGTCGAACCGGCGCGCGGGTGCCTTCGCCGCCTATACTCCGGGCACTTTCCCCACGGAATCCGGGTTTGAGCCCAGCCCTCGCCTCCGCCACGCCGGCCCAGGATTACGCCCGGCGCGAGCTCTATTTGTTCGCGCTGTACCGGGTGCTGGAAGCCGGATTGCTGGCGCTGCTGGTCTTCGGCCCGGTCGCCGCGCTCCAACCCAGGGACGATCACGAGGCCCTGGTCGGCGCGGTCACCGGCGGCTATCTGGCCGCCGCCGTCCTCCTCCTCCTGCAGGCACGACGGGCGCGGACCACCTTCGTGCCGACGCTGGTCGGGGTCGGCGTGGACATTCTGGTGGCTTCGATCGTCGCCCACGCGGTGCCGCCGGCCGCCTCGGGTGTGGCGCTGATGCTGCTGTTCAACGTCGGCTCGGCCGCGCTGCTGCTGCCGCTGCGCTTGGGCCTCGGGGTCGCGGTCTCGGCTGCGGCGGGGCTCGGCACCGCCTACCTCTGGACCCTGTTGATCGAACAGCAGACGCCGCGGCCGATGGCCGAGCTGATGATGTTCACGGTCAGCTTCCTCGCGATCGCCACGCTCACCCACCAGTTGCGGCTGCAGATGCGCGCGACCGAGGCGCTGGCCGAGCGCCGCGGCGCCGAGGCGGTCCGGCTCGCCGAGGTCAACGAGCTGATCATCCGGCGGATGCGCACCGGTGTGCTGCTGGTCGACCGCGAGGCCGAGATCCGGCTCGCCAACGAGGCGGCGATGCTGCTGCTCGGCGAGGGCGCGGCGGGCACTGGCCGGCTCGCCGAAGCCGCGCCCGAACTGGCCCTGCGCCTCAGCGAATGGCTGCGCAACGGCCTGCCCAACGACACGCCGCTGCGGCTGGGCAACGACCAGTTCGAAGTCGTCCCCCGCTTCGCGCGCCTGTTCGCCAAGGGCGACGACACCCTGATCTTCCTCGACGACACTTCGCTGGTCTCGCGTCGCGCCGAATCGCTGACCCTGACCGCGATGGGCCGGTTCTCGGCCAGCCTCGCCCACGAGATCCGCAACCCGCTGGCGGCGATCAGCTACGCCGCGCAGCTGCTGGAGGAATCCCGCGACCTGCCCGACGGCGACCGCCGGATGGTCCAGATCATCCACCAGCAGTGCATGCGCACCAACAGCATCGTCGAGAGCGTGCTCGGCCTCGCGCGACGCGAGCGCGCGACCGCCGAGCACGTCGAACTCGTCGGTTTCCTGCGCAATTTCATCGAGGAATTCCGGCAGAGCGTGCCCGACGAGACCGACAACGTCGCACTGGCCGCGCCGCAGCCGCTGGTGCCGGCGCTGATCGATCCGCGCCACCTGCACCAGATCGTCACCGCGCTGGTCCAGAACGCCCGCCGCCACGGGCACCTGCCGGGCCAGGCGGCCCGGATCACCCTGCACGCCTACCGGCTGGACGACGCCCCGGTCATCGACGTGATCGATCGCGGCCCGGGCATCCCCGATGCCGTCGTCGTCCAGCTGTTCCGGCCGTTCTTCACCACGTCCGAGCACGGCACCGGCCTGGGCCTGTACATCGCGCGCGAGCTCTGCCGCGCCAACGGCGCCTCGCTGGAACACGTGCCCCTGCCGGGGGGCGGCTGCTGCTTCCGGGTCACGATGCCCGGCCAGCACACCCTGCTCCCCGCCTGATCGACGATAGAAGGGCTCTTCCACCGCAGCGGAGATCGGGAACCGCTGTCGGAACTGCCGCGATTGGGCTAAAATTGACGCGGGAGGGCACTATGGCCGAGCAACGCAGCGCGCTCATCGTCGACGACGAACACGACATCCGCGAGCTTTTGGTGGTGACATTGGGGCGGATGGGGCTGCGCACCGACACGGCGCCGAACCTCGCCGTGGCCCGCGAAATGCTCAGCACGGTCGCCTACGACCTGTGCCTGACCGACATGCGCCTGCCCGACGGGTCCGGCCTGGACCTGGTCTCGGAGATCGCCACCCGCTTCCCGACCACGCCGGTCGCGGTGATCACCGCCTACGGCAACGTCGAAGCGGCGGTCGAGGCCCTGAAGAGCGGCGCCTTCGATTTCGTCACCAAGCCCGTGGACCTGACCGTACTGCGCGGACTCGTCCGCCAAGCGTTGGACCTCAACAGCAGCCGGCAGGCGAATCCCGAGGGCGCGATGCTGCTGCTCGGCGAGTCTCCGGCCATGGTCGGCCTGCGCGACACCATCGCCAAGGTCGCCCGCAGCCAGGCCCCGGTGCACATCAGCGGCGAATCGGGCACCGGCAAGGAGCTGGTCGCCCGCACCATCCACGCCCAGGGCTCTCGCGCGGCGGGGCCGTTCATTCCGGTCAACTGCGGCGCCATCCCCTCGGAACTCATGGAAAGCGAGTTCTTCGGGCACAAGAAGGGCAGCTTCACCGGCGCCCACACCGACAAGCCCGGCCTGTTCCAGGTCGCCGACGGCGGCACCCTCTTCCTCGACGAGGTCGCCGAGCTGCCGCTGCCGATGCAGGTCAAGCTGCTGCGCGCGATCCAGGAAAAGACCGTGCGCCCGGTCGGCGCCAATGCCGAAGTGCCGGTGGACGTGCGCATCCTGTCGGCCACGCACAAGGACCTGAACGTGCTGGTCGCCGACGGCAGCTTCCGTCACGACCTGTTCTACCGCATCAACGTGATCGAGCTGGACGTACCGCCGCTGCGCGAGCGCACCGGCGACCTCCCGCTGCTGTCGGACGCCATCCTCAAGCGCCTGGCCTACGCGATGAAGCGGCGGGCGCCCGCGTTGTCGCCGGAAGCGGTCGCGGCGCTGGAGATCTACCCGTTCCCCGGCAACGTGCGCGAACTGGAGAACATCCTCGAACGCGCCTTGGCGATGGCCGACGGCGAAACGATCGACGCCCGCGACCTGCGGCTGCCCAGTTCGCCGCAGATCCTGCCGCAGGCCCCTGCCCAGACCATGGCGCCGGCCCCCGCGATCGCCACGCCCGCACCGCCCGCGGTCGACCCGCGCACCACCAATCCCCGCGACACCAGCACCAGCGCCCTGCCCTCGTTCATCGAGGAGATCGAACGCAACGCGATCCAGCAGGCGCTGCAGGAACACCGCTACAACAAGACCAAGACCGCGGCCGCCTTGGGCATCACCTTCCGCGCGCTGCGCTACAAGCTGAAGAAACTCGGCATCGAGTGATCGTCCGGGCGGACTTGCGCCCGCCCAGAGCGCTGCGCATCATCGCGGGCCGAGCCCCCTCGAGCCCGCCTCCGCATGAACCGCTGGAAAGCCTCGGCGATCCATCTCCTGATCAGCTTCTGCGTGGTCGGCACCATCACCGGCCTGATCTACGTCCTCTGGTTCCCGCATGCGCTGATCCGCATCGCCGGTATGGACCGGCTGCTGGTGACCATGCTGTGCGTGGATATCGTCGCCGGCCCGCTGCTGACGCTGATCGTGTTCAAGATCCACGATCTCCGGCAAACCCGTCGGGATCTCGCCGTGATCGGGCTTCTGCAGGCCGCGTTCATGGGCTACGCCCTGCATACCGCCTGGATCAGCCGCCCCGTGTTCCTGGTCTGGTCCGTGGACCACATGTACCTGCTCTACGCCAACGACCTCGACCCGGAGGACCTGGACCAGGCCCGGACGCCCGAAGCGGGCAGCCTGTCCTGGTTCGGCCCACGCCTGTTCGCTGTCGCCCTGCCGAAGGATGACAAGGCCAAGGCCGCCATCTTCACCGACCTCATCGTCCACCAGAAGACGCTGGAGCGGCTGCCGGCGCATTACGGCCCTTACGGCGATCAGCGCGACCGGATCCTCAAGGCCGCGGAGCCGGCCGTCCCCGCCTCCCTGCCGAAGTGGTTGCCGGCGACATCGCTGACATCGGCGATCACCGAAACCGGCCGCCCGGCGGACGAATTGCAGCTGATTCCGATCCAGTCGGCGCGCGCCGCATCGATGCTGCTGATCGACGCCAGGACGGCCGATCCGGTGCGGACGCTGACCCCGCCGCCCGCCCACTGAACAGGCTTTGCCGCAGCCGGGCAGGCACCTGACGCAGCGCGTCACTTTTGGCAATCGCCATTCTGTGAACCACGCACGAACGGCGGGGCCGGACCGGGAACTTGTCCGATTCGGGCGACTGGCACGGGTTGTGCGTATCCATACCCCGCACGTGCTCGGTAGCACGGGCGCCACGGACCGGGGCACCCCTCGGTTACGGGCACGTGAATTCGTACGCTTCTCCACATCCCGAGGGACATTGCTCATGAAGAACACCAAAGGCTTCACCCTGATCGAACTGCTGATCGTCGTGGCCATCATCGCCATCCTGGCCGCCATCGCGATCCCGCAGTATCAGGACTACATCTCCCGCACCCGCGCGTCGGGCGCCGCCGCCGAACTCTCCGGCCTGCGTACCGCCGTCAGCGTGTGCATGTCCGAGAACCAGACCAAGGTCGGTTGCGACCTCGGCACCAACGGCATCCCGGCCAACGTCCCGGCCACCAAGAACGTCCTCCCCGGCACCACCGTCGCCAACGGCATGATCACCGCGACCACCGGTGCGACCGTTTCCAATGGTGGCGCGAACCTGACCTACATCATCGACCCGTCCGTCAACGTCGGCGACGACAAGATCACCTGGACCAACACCGGCACGGTCTGCAACCCGACCCGCGGCCTGCGTCCGGGCCAGGGCGACTGCCCGTAATCCGGTCATGCGACACCTCGATTCCAAGCGCCGTTTCAGCGTTTGAGTCCGAAAACCCCGGCTTCGGCCGGGGTTTTTCGTTGCCGGCCGCGAAAGCGACCGGCGCCACCTTGATACCGTGATCCGAAGCACAACCCGGGGATGTGTGATGAAGAAAAGCGCCGGCTTCACCCTGATCGAACTGCTGATCGTCGTCGCGATCATCGCCATCCTGGCCGCGATCGCCATCAGCCAGTACCGCGACTATGTGTCGCGCACGCGCGCGGCCGGCACCTCCGCCGAGCTCAGCGGCCTGCGCACCGCAGTGTCCGCCTGCATCTCCGAAAGCCAGGCCATCTCAGGCTGCGATCTGGGCACGAACGGCATTCCGGCTTCGGTTCCCGCCACCCGGAACATCCTCGCAGGCACGACCGTCCTGAACGGCGAGATCCGCGCGAGCTCCGGCGCGACCGACGACGACGGCAGCACCCCGCTGACCTGGATCGACACCCCCAGCTTCGCGGCCGGCGACGACAAGTTGACCTGGACCAACACCGGCTCGATCTGCCACCCGCGCCGCGGCCTGCGCCCCGGACAGGGCGACTGCCCCTGATCCTGCCGGGGCTACCGCTCCCATTCGACCGCCCGACATGGCCCGCCCTCGCGGGCCGGTCGCGTTGCTGCCCCCGTTCCGGCAGTCGGCAAGCGTGACCGACCGCACCCCTTTGCCGACAATTGTCCTCAACAATTGCGCTCATCCGCTTGATCGCGCAGGATTCGGGCTGGGGAATGGGATGCAAGCCGCGATCCGCCGCAGTAACCTAGGGCGTTGAACCGGGGCGCTGCCCGGTTCCGCTTTCGACAGGACCGCCATCGACGATGAACTCGGCTGTGACCGCCAATCTGATCGGCATCACCGGCATCGCCCGGCGTCTGGTGCTGGACGGCGCGCTGGAAGAGTCCGCCGCGCGCGAAGCGCTGGACACCGCGACCCGCGAGCGTAAGCCGATCGCGACCTACCTGCGCGAACTCAAGCTCGTCTCGCCGGCCCAGCTCGCCGCTGCCAACTCCATCGAGTTCGGCATGCCGCTGTTCGACCCGACCACCATGGACCCCGCGCAGAGCGCGATCCGGCTGGTCAAGGACGAACTGCTGCAGAAGCACCACGTGCTGCCGCTGTTCAAGCGCGGCGGCCGGCTGTTCGTCGGCGTGTCCGACCCGACCAACACCGCGGCGCTGGACGAGATCAAGTTCCACACCAACCTCGTCGTGGAACCGATCCTCGTCGACGAGGACACCATCCAGCGCACGATGCAGCTGTGGCTGGAGAACAACGACACGCTCGGCGGCATGGACGATGCCGAGGGCCTGGACAATCTCGACGTCTCCGGCGGCGACGACGAGGCCGGTGGCGACGGCGGCATCGATGCCAAGGGCGACGACACGCCGGTCGTAAAGTTCATCAACAAGGTGCTGGTGGACGCGATCAAGCGCGGCGCCTCGGACATCCACTTCGAACCCTACGAGAACGACTACCGGGTGCGGCTGCGCATCGACGGCATCCTCAAGCAGGTCGCCAAGGCGCCGGTGAAGCTCAACCAGCGCATGGCCGCGCGCCTGAAGGTCATGTCGCAGCTGGACATCGCCGAGAAGCGCGTACCGCAGGACGGCCGCATCAAGCTCAACCTGTCGAAGACCCGGCAGATCGACTTCCGCGTCAGCACCCTGCCGACGCTGTTCGGCGAGAAGGTGGTGCTGCGCATCCTCGACGGCAGCGCCGCGAAGCTCGGCATCGACAAGCTCGGCTACGAGCCGGACCAGCAGAAGCTCTTCCTCGACGCCATCCACAAGCCCTACGGCATGGTGCTGGTCACCGGCCCCACCGGCTCCGGCAAGACCGTGTCGCTGTACACCGCGCTGGGCATCCTCAACGAGGAAGAGCGCAACATCTCCACGGTCGAGGACCCGGTCGAAATCCGCCTGCCCGGCATCAACCAGGTGCAGCAGAACGCCAAGCGCGGCATGACCTTCGCCGCCGCGCTGCGCAGCTTCCTGCGCCAGGACCCGGACGTGATCATGGTCGGCGAAATCCGCGACCTGGAGACCGCCGAAATCGGCATCAAGGCCGCCCAGACCGGCCACATGGTGCTGTCCACCCTGCACACCAACGACGCCCCGCAGACCATCGCCCGCCTGATGAACATGGGCGTGGCCCCCTACAACATCACCTCCTCGGTGACCCTGGTGGTGGCCCAGCGCCTGGACCGCCGCCTGCAC
>JAEWNA010000217.1 GCA_023392975.1 Pseudomonadota bacterium
GTTCCAGTTCCGCGCGTGCCAGCCGGCGCAGGCGCTCGTTGCGTTCGCGCATCTCGAGCAGGCGGCCTTCGGGCACCGGCTCGATCGACGGCGTGTCGCGTTCCGGCAGGCCGAGGCGGCGGCAGCGCTGCCACGAACGCAGGATCGTCCGCGGCAGTTCGCCCGCGCCGACGGCGTTGCCGCGCTCGAAGAACGCGCGGCGCGCGTGGACGAGTTCATCGGTGGGGCAAGGGCGGGTCATGGCGGCTCCTGTGTCGCATTGTGCGACAGTCGCGGCGACGGCTGTTCCGATAAACAACACACGAAGCCGCGCCGCGCAAGGGTCGCTTGTTGTGCGTTGCAACATGCAACGGCGCAACTGCCCGCGGCATCAGGCATTCGTCGCTGCTGCGTCGCAGCATGCGGCATTTGGCACCGGCCTTGCGGTAACGGGGGGACACCACCACCTTTCGGAGTTGCTCCATGAACGCGATGGCCAAGCCGCACCTGCACGACCATTCCCGCATCTTCAAGGCCCAGTACGGCAACTACATCGGTGGCCAATGGGTCGCGCCGAAGGGCGGCGAGTATTTCGACGACATCACCCCGATCACCGGCAAGGCCTTCACCCGCATCCCGCGTTCGAACAAGGACGACATCGAACTCGCGCTCGATGCCGCCCACGCCGCGAAGGACGCCTGGGGCAAGACTTCGGCCGCCGACCGCGCCAACATCCTCAACAAGGTCGCCGACCGCATCGAGCAGAACCTCGAACTGCTGGCGCACGCCGAGACCTGGGACAACGGCAAGCCGATCCGCGAGACGCTCAACGCCGACATCCCGCTGATGGCCGACCACTTCCGCTACTTCGCCTCGGCGGTGCGCGTGCAGGAAGGCACCGTCGGCGAGATCGACCACGACACCATTGCCTACCACTTCCACGAGCCGCTGGGCGTGGTCGGCCAGATCATCCCGTGGAACTTCCCGATGCTGATGGCCGCGTGGAAGCTGGCGCCGGCGCTGGCCGCGGGCAACTGCGTGGTGCTCAAGCCTGCCGAGCAGACGCCGGCGAGCATCCTCGTGCTGATGGAGATCATCGGCGACCTGCTGCCGCCGGGCGTGCTCAACGTGGTGAACGGGTTCGGCCTGGAAGCCGGCAAGCCGCTGGCATCGAGCCCGCGCATCGCCAAGATCGCGTTCACCGGCGAGACCACCACCGGCCGCCTGATCATGCAGTACGCCAGCCAGAACCTGATCCCGGTGACGCTGGAACTCGGCGGCAAGTCGCCGAACATCTTCTTCGCCGACGTGATGGCCGAGGACGACGACTTCCTCGACAAGGCCGTGGAAGGCTTCGTGCTGTTCGCCTTCAACCAGGGCGAAGTGTGCACCTGCCCGTCGCGCGCGCTGATCCAGGAATCGATCTACGAGAAGTTCATGGAGAAGGTGATCGCCCGCGTGGCCGCGATCAAGCAGGGCGATCCGCTCGACCCGAACACGATGATCGGCGCGCAGGCGTCGAGCGAGCAGCTGGAGAAGATCCTCAGCTACATCGACATCGGCAAGCAGGAAGGCGCGGAAGTGCTGATTGGCGGTGAGCGCAACGATCTCGCGGGCGACCTCGCCGGCGGCTATTACGTCAAGCCGACCGTGTTCAAGGGCCACAACAAGATGCGCATCTTCCAGGAAGAGATCTTCGGGCCGGTGGTGTCGGTCACGACGTTCAAGACCGAGGAAGAAGCGCTGGAGATCGCCAACGACACGCTGTACGGCCTCGGCGCCGGCGTGTGGAGCCGCGACGCCAGCCGCCTGTACCGCTTCGGCCGCGCGATCCAGGCGGGCCGCGTGTGGACCAACTGCTACCACGCCTATCCGGCGCACGCCGCGTTCGGCGGCTACAAGCAGTCGGGCATCGGTCGCGAGACCCACAAGATGATGCTCGACCACTACCAGCAGACCAAGAACCTGCTGGTCAGCTACTCGCCGAAGGCGCTCGGCTTCTTCTGATCGTCGCCATCGACCTCCGCGCCGCCGGGTTCCTCCCCCCTCGGCGGTGCGGACGTCCCTTCGACACTTCCGGAGACGGCCCGTGCCCGATCTTCCGCTCCAGGTCATCGCGACGCTGCCGGCGCTGCAGCTGATCGACAAGCTGCGCGGCCGCCACGGGCCGGTGCTGTTCCACCAGTCCGGCGGCTGCTGCGATGGCTCCTCACCGATGTGCTTCCCGCAGGACGACTTCCTCGTCGGCGACCAGGACGTGCAGCTGGGCGAGATCGGCGGCGCGCCGTTCTACATCAGCCGGCCGCAGTTCGCATACTGGAAGCACACCCAACTCATCATCGATGTGGTCGAGGGCCGCGGCGGCATGTTTTCGCTGGAGAACGGCGAGGGCGTGCGGTTCCTGGTGCGTTCTCGGCTGTTCGGCGACGACGAATACGCGGCGCTGGAGGTGGCGGGGCGGGTCTGAGCCGCGATCGCGGCGATGGCGCACGGGCGGCGCCCGGGGGACAATGCGTCCCGCACACCCGATGACCGCCGGAGTTCCGCTTGATCCCGCTGCCCGACGACGAACGCTGGATGCGCCATGCGCTGGCGCTGGCCGCACGCGCGGAGCGCGAACACGACGAGATCCCGGTTGGCGCGGTGCTGGTCGATGCCGAAGGGCGGGTCGTCGGCGAGGGCTGGAACCGCAACATCGGCGACCACGACCCCAGCGCGCACGCCGAGATCGTCGCCATGCGCGCCGGCGGGCAGGCATTGGGCAACCATCGCCTGGTCGGCTGCACGCTGTACGTCACCCTCGAACCCTGCGCGATGTGCGCGATGGCCGCGATCCATGCCCGGCTGGCGCGGGTGGTCTACGCCGCGGCCGATCCCAAGACCGGCGCCGCCGGCAGCGTGTTCGACCTGATCGCCGATCCGCGCCACAACCATCGCGTCGACGCGACCGGCGGCGTGCTCGCGGACGACGCCGGCACGATGCTCACCAACTATTTCCGGCGGAAGCGCGGCAAGCCGCCGATCTGATGCGCCATTCAACGCCGTCCGTGTGCCATGGCGGCGCGACGTCGCCCGCGCTCAACCGCGCCGGCGTGAGAGCTCGTGGTCGAGCTCTTCGTCGAAGCTCTGCACCGACAGTCCGACCTCGCGGCCCATGTTGAGGCTCGCGCCAAGCAGGCAGAGCATGCCGATCACCGCCAGCACCGTCGGCACCGCGCCGACGATGGGGAAGCCGAGCAGGGCGTCCGCGGCGAGGGCCAGGCTGGTGCCGATGAAGCAGGCGAGGGCGGCGTAGAGCAGCCGGCAGGCGCGCAGCACCAGCGCGGCGCGATGGCGATGGCGGCGGATCTGGGTGTCGCGTTCGTTGCGGTCGGGGGCGTCGTGCTGCCAGGCGACGATCAGCGCACGCAGGCGGTCCACCACCCGAGCCAGCCGCGCATTCGCCGAGACCAGCAGCGAACCCGTGGCCGCCAAGAGCAACGCCGGCGCGAGCATCGCGCTCAGGATCGTGTGGTGATCGGT
>JAEWNA010000283.1 GCA_023392975.1 Pseudomonadota bacterium
CTCGGTCTTGCCCTTCGTGGCGTTCAGCACCATCGCGCCCGAGGCGACGACCCCGGAGTACACCCGGATGAACGCCAGCTGGCCGACGAACGGGTCGGTCATGATCTTGAACGCCAGCGCCGAGAACGGCGCCTTGTCGTCGGCGGTACGGGTGTCTTCCTTGTCGTTCTCGTCGATGCCCTGCACCGGCGGACGATCGATCGGCGACGGCAGCAGCTGCACGACGGCGTCGAGCATCGCCTGCACGCCCTTGTTCTTGAACGCGGTGCCGCAGTAGACCGGGACGATCTCGGTCTTCAGGGTGCGCGCGCGGATGCCGGCGACGATTTCCTCCTCCGAGAGCTCGCCCTCGTTGAGGTACTTGTCCATCATCTCTTCGCTGGCTTCGGCGGCGGCCTCGACCATGAACGCGCGGGCTTCGTTGGCCTTGTCGACCAGGTCCGCCGGGATGTCGCCGTAGACGAAGGTCGCGCCCTTGTCTTCCATGTTCCAGATGATCGACTTCATCTTGAGCAGGTCGACGACGCCCTCGAAACCTTCCTCGGCGCCGATCGGCACCTGCATCGGGACCGCGTACGCGCCGAGGCGCGCCTTCAACTGGTCCACGACCTTGTCGAAGTTCGCGCCGGTGCGGTCCATCTTGTTGACGAACGCCATGCGCGGCACGGCGTACTTGTTCGCCTGGCGCCACACGGTCTCGGACTGCGGCTGCACGCCACCGACGGCGCACAGCACGAACACCGCGCCGTCGAGCACGCGCAGCGAACGCTCGACTTCGATGGTGAAGTCGACGTGCCCGGGGGTATCGATGATGTTGAAGCGGTGCTCCGGCAGCGACTTGTCCATGCCCTTCCAGAACGCCGTGGTGGCCGCCGAGGTGATGGTGATGCCGCGCTCCTGCTCCTGCTCCATCCAGTCCATCGTCGCGGCACCTTCGTGCACTTCGCCGATCTTGTGGTTGACGCCGGTGTAGAACAGGATGCGTTCGGTCGTCGTCGTCTTGCCGGCGTCGATGTGCGCCATGATGCCGAAGTTGCGGTAACGCTCGATGGGAGTGGTACGGGCCACGGGGAACCTCTCGTTTCTCTGGATTCAATTGACCGAACGCCGCCCTGAGGCGGCCTTCGGTGGTCGACGCTGGCGTTGCGCGCGCCGCGGGCGCGCGGTTGCGGAAACGCTTACCAGCGGTAGTGCGCGAAGGCCTTGTTGGCTTCGGCCATGCGGTGGGTCTCTTCGCGCTTCTTGATCGCGCCGCCGCGGTTCTCGGAGGCGTCCATCAGTTCGGCGGCGAGCTTGCGCGGCATCGAGTTCTCGCCGCGCTTGCGGGCGGACTCGATGATCCAGCGCATCGCCAGCGCCATGCGACGCGAGGCGCGGACTTCGACCGGCACCTGGTAGGTCGCGCCGCCGACGCGGCGGGACTTGACCTCGACCGCGGGAGCGACGTTGCCGAGGGCCTTCTCGACCAGCTCCAGCGAATTGCCGTTCTTCTCGGTGATGACGTCCATCGCGCCATAGACGATCTTCTCGGCGATGGACTTCTTGCCGCTCTGCATCACCATGTTGATGAAGCGGGCGATGGTTTCGCTGCCGTGCTTCGGATCGGGCAGGACGGAGCGCTGCGGAGTATTGCCTTTACGGGACATAGTGGATTACCAGTCGCTGTAGGGCGGGTCTCGACCCGCCGTATGTGTTGGGCGATGGGATCGCTCCCACCGGATGACGCACGTCGGCCCGCACATGGCGGACCCGGGTCGCCTTACGACTTCGGACGCTTGGCGCCGTACTTCGAGCGGGCCTGGCGGCGCTTGGCGACACCAGCGGCGTCGAGCGAGCCGCGCACGGTGTGGTAGCGCACGCCCGGCAGGTCCTTGACGCGGCCGCCGCGGATCAGCACCACGCTGTGCTCCTGCAGGTTGTGGCCTTCGCCGCCGATGTACGAAATCACTTCGTAGCCGTTGGTCAGGCGGACCTTGGCGACCTTGCGCAGCGCCGAGTTCGGCTTCTTCGGGGTCGTGGTGTACACGCGGGTGCACACGCCGCGACGCTGCGGGCACTTGTTCAGCGCCGGCGAAGCGCTCTTGTAGGTTTCGGGGCTGCGCGGCTTGCGCACGAGCTGGTTGATCGTTGCCATCCGTCTGTGTCTGCTGGTTGGTCTGGGCGCCTTCGCGGCGCGCCGCGACGACAAAAAACGCCGGCAGACCGGAGGGCTCCGATCTGCCGACACGCTGTTCTTTGCCCACGCCGGCCCGGTAAGGCCGTCATGGTCCCGGAGCCCGCGGTCACCGCGCCGAAAGGGCGCAATCACCGTGGAATTCCGGACTTTCCCGCCCTGCCGTGGGCCGAACACGAGGCACGTCCTGTGACCTCATTTCGTGATCTGGGCGACCGAGGCCGCCAAAGAGGCGCGCAGTCTACAGCAGTCGGCGCGCCGGTGCCACCCTCCCGGGCCGGCCGAGGCCGGTCCGGGGTGGCCGCCGAGGATCACTCGGCAGAATCGCCTTCGATCATGTCCGGGACGGCGTTGCCGGCGGCGGCCGGCGGCGCGACGTCCTCGAGCATCACCGACTCGGCTGCGGCTGCGGCCGGGGTCGCGGTCGGCGCCGACAACGCCTCCATCTCGGAGTCGGTCAGGGCGCCGGCGCCGCGACGACGCTGGCTGTGGTAGGCCAGGCCGGTACCCGCCGGGATCAGGCG
>JAEWNA010000349.1 GCA_023392975.1 Pseudomonadota bacterium
GCGTGCGCGAGGGCGTGAACCGCCTGCGCGCGCAGGTCGGCGACCGCAGCCTGCCGGCCAGCGAACTCACCGGCTACACGATCTCGCTGTCGAACTTCGGCATGTTCGCCGGCCGCTACGCCACGCCGGTCGTGGTGCCGCCCTGCGTCGCGATCGTCGCCGCCGGCCGCGCCCGCCACCAGATCACGCCGGTGATCGGCGGCTTCGAATCGCACAAGGTCATCCCGCTGTCGCTGACCTTCGACCACCGCGCCTGCACCGGCGGCGAGGCCGCGCGCTTCCTGCGGGCGATGCTGGACGATCTGGCGCTGGCAGGCTGAGCCGGTGAAGGGCGAAGCGCCACGAAAACGCCTGCGCGATGGCAGGTCCGCCTCCGCGGCTTGACGCAAGCCGTCAACATCCTGGCCGCCCGCTCCCGGGCGGCACGCCCGCGATGACCGGTTTCGCCATTCCGGGTTCCATTGTTCTCATGTGCCTGCTGCGGCTGGCCACGGGCCCGCGCCAATCCGAGCTGCAAAGCACGTGGAATGGGTATGACAAGACCATCCGGACCTTCGTTGCCGCCCTGGCCCTGATCCTTTTCGTGATCATCCTGGTTGTCGGCGCCCAGTCCTACCAATCGCATTTCGCGCCATGAAAACAGCAGGGCAGGTTTCAGCCCGTCATTACGGCATTTTTCATCGCCTCGCGCGCTGATCGAACAGCACCCCGATCATTGTCGTTTCCATAGAGCGCCGCGACGGCATTGAAAATGCAAGGTAATATGCATTACCTCAATGTATCCAACGGAGTTCGGCATGTCGGCAGCAGGTGTCGTGATCGGCGGTTTCGTCGGCGGACTGGCCGGCCTGGGCGCCATCAACGTGATGGCGGTGATCGCCAGAAATGCGAACAACCCCTGGGACGTCGTAAAGATGCCGGCACGCGACGATATCGCTGCCACGGTCGAGGCCTGGGCTTCGGGACATGGATATCGGCTGGTCCATACCGAAGGCCAGACGCGGGTCTACCAGAAAGGCGTCAACATCCTGACCTCGCCGATGTTCCTCGAATCCACGGCGGACGGCGCCGAACATGTGTTCAAGGCCTATACGCAGATCGACGGATTCCTGGTCAAGGGCAAACTGGCGCTCACCGCACCCGGCGTCATGGCCAGACTGCCGCGCAGCATGGCGAAGAAAGCCGTCAACGATTTGCTGACCACACTCCAGCAGCCGCTCCTCGCCTGAGCGATTATCGAAAGTCTCGACGCTGCCGGAACGGCGTCCGGTGCAGGTGGCGAGTCTTTGCCCGCACTGCGACCGTTTCGCTCAATACCGCGGAATCGCGGCATCCACGCCCAGGCTCCATGCATCGATCCCGCCGACCACGTTGTAGACATCGCTGAAGCCCTGCTGCGCGAAGTACATCGCCGCCTGCGCACTGCGGCCGCCGTGATGGCAGAGGAAGGCGAGCGGGGTGTCCTTCGGCAGCGCGGCCAGGCGTTCCAGGCCGCCCTCTTCCAGCGACTCGAACGGCACCGACACTGCGGCGATGGCGCGTTCGGCGGGCGGGCGCACATCGACGAGGGTGACGACGCCGTCGCGGGCGCGCGCATCGGCATCGACGACGGAAAGATTGCGGAAAGCCATGGCGATCTCGTTCCTGTGGGGGCATGGCATGATGCCGCGATGTCCGCGCCTCCCGCCAGCCCACCCGTCGCCCCGCATCGCGTGCCGCGCCGGCCGTGGGCCTGGCTGTGGCTGCTGCTGGCGTCGCAGGCGACGGTCGTCGCGCTGTGGTGGCGGCATGGATGGCCCGTCGGGCTGTCGGCGATGGTGCTGAGCCACGCGCCGTTCTGGTGGGGCACGCTGTGGCCGCGCTCGGCGATGTTCGGGCCGGTGCTGGACCGACTGCAGACCGACGAGCGCGTGGTCTGGCTCACCATCGACGACGGTCCGTCCGACGAGACAGCGGCGATCCTCGATCTGCTCGATGCGCACGACGCGAAGGCGACGTTCTTCCTCGTCGGCGAACGCGCGGCGCGGCGCCCCGATCTCGTGCGCGAACTCGTGCACCGCGGCCACGGCATCGGCAATCACAGCGCATCCCATCCGGCGAAGTGGTTCTGGGCGCTGGGCCCGGCGCGGATGCGGCGCGAGATCGCCGACACGCAGCGCGTCCTCGCGGACATCGCCGGTACGCCGCCACGCTGGTTCCGCGCGGTGGTCGGCATGTGCAATCCGTTCGCGCAGGCGCCCCTGCGCGCGCACGGGCTCGCACGCGTGGCCTGGAGCGCGCGCGGCTTCGACGGCGTGGCGGGCGATCCGGCAAGCGTCGTCTCGCGCATCGAACGCGGACTCGCGCCGGGCGCGATCGTGCTGCTGCATGAGGGCGCGACCCACGGCGGCAACGTCGCCACGCTGCGGCTGTTGCTGGAGCGGCTGGATGCGCAGGGCTATCGCGCGGTGGTGCCGACGCCGGGCTGAGGCGCTTCGGAACGCAGTGCCGGTGTTCGTCGCGACTCCCGTCGCTCCCACGGGGCGAGGCGTCGCGATCGAGATTGCAGCTGGCGCTTCATGTGGGAGCGACGGGAGTCGCGACGAAGCCCGTGCGAGCCGATCAGCGCGCCACCATGCGCGCGACGATCAGCCAGTTGTTGAATGGCGTGCGGCCGTACAGCGGCATGCATTCGACTTGCAGACCATGTCCTTCGAGCGTGGTACGGAGACCATCGAGCGTCGGATAGTCCTGCGGCCGCGTGCGCATCCAGCCGATGCGATGCGCGAGGCGATCGGCGATGCGCGTGGTGCGCGAGCGGCCGCCGTCGTCGGCCACCGGGCTGCGGATCACCAGCACCGCTTCCGACGTCAGCATCGCCGCCATGCCGGCGAGCAGGCCGCGCTGCGCGTCGGTGTCGAGATACTGCAGCACGTCCAGCAGGGCCACGCTGCCGCGATGTTCCGGCAACGTGTGCGCGAGGTCGACCACCGCGAACGCCGCGTCGGCGAGCGACGCACGTTGCGCGGCGCGCGTGGCGCGGGCGATCTTCGCGGCATCGGTGTCGACGCCGCGGTACGCCATCGGCTGGCCGTCGCCGCGCAGCGCATGCGCGAGCAGGCCAAGGCCGCAGCCCAGGTCGAGCAGCGGTGCGGTGCTGCCGCGCAGCGCAGCCAGCGCGCCCGGATAGAGCGGATCGCTGCGCAGCTTGCCCTGCACGTAGTAGTAGTCGTAGCGGTTGCCTAGCGCGAACTCCGGCAGGAAGGCCGCGGCGATGCGCTTCGCCTCGGCCGCCGCGAACGCGGGTGCGCTCACGGTGCCGGCGCGTCCGTGAGCAGGCGGCGCACGACCGGCAGCGCGGTGCGCGCCCACTCGGCGTAAAGCGCTGCGGACGGATGCAGGCCGTCCTCGGCGAGCATGGCCGGTTCGGCGCCGCGCGCGCGGCTCACCGGCGCGATGTCGACGAAGACCACGCCACGTTCGGCGCAGATGCGCGCGGCGGTGGCGTTGTAGGCGTCGAGCTCGCGCGCGATCGCGGCGCGGTCGCGCCCCGACGCCGCGGCGAACGGGGTCACGCCCCAGTTGGGGATCGCCAGCACCACCACGCGATCGGTGCGGCCGCCGGCATAGGCGATGGCGCGATCGAGCAACGCTGCGAACGCCGGCGCATAGTCGGCGACCGGGCGGCCGCGGTACTGGTCGTTGACGCCGATCAGCAGGCTGACCAGATCCCAGTCGCGGCCCAGCGGCTCGGCGGCGTCGAGCGCGGACGCCAGTTCGTCCGTCGTCCAGCCGGTGGTGGCGATGATGCGCGGGTCGTCGACGGCGCGGCCGTCGTCGCGCAGGCGAGCGGCGAGCTGCACGGGCCAGCGCCCGTCAGCGGGTACGCCTTCGCCGATGGTGTAGCTGTCGCCGAGCGCGAGCCAGCGCAGCGGCGGCTGTGCGGCGATGCCGTTGCCCGGGGACCCGGACGCGAGCACCGCCGCCAGCAGCGCCGGCACGGCGCGCATGCTCAGGCCACCGCGACGCGCGCGGTGCGGGCCTGCGCGGCGCGGCGCGCCAGCACGCGGTCGATGCGCGCGAACACTTCGCGCAGGGTGTCGGCCTCGGGCAGCAGGGTGACGCGGAAATGGTTGCGCTCGGGCACGTTGAAGCTGGAGCCGGGCACGATCAGCACGTCCTCGGTTTCCAGCATCTCCAGCGCAAAGGCGTGGTCGTCGAAGCCCTTCGCCGCGTCGCCGACCACGGCCGGGAAGCCGTACAACGCACCGGCGGGCGCGACCAGCGACAGGTGTTCGCTGGCGGCGCAGCAGTCGATCAGCGCGCGGCGGGTCTCGTACAGGCGGCCGCCCGGCGCGGTGAGCGCACTGATGGTGTCGACGCCGTGCAGCGCGGCGTCGATCGCGAACTGTCCGGGCACGTTGGCGCACAGGCGCAGCGCGCCGAGCAGGTCCATCGCGTGGTGGAAGTCGCCGCTGCGCAGCGGGTCGCCGCTGAGCACCGCCCAGCCGACGCGCCAGCCGCAGGCGCGATGCACCTTCGACAGGCCGCCGAACGACAGGCAGGGATGGTCGCCGGCCAGCGGCGCCAGCGGCTGGAACACTGCACCGTCGTACAGGATGTGGTCGTAGATCTCGTCGGCCATCAGCAGCAGGTCGTGCTTCTGGGCGATGGCGACGATGCGTTCGAGGATCTCGCGCGGATAGGTCGCGCCGGTGGGGTTGTTCGGATTGATCAGCACGATCGCGCGGGTGCGCGAGGACACCAGCGACGCGATCTCGTCCGGGTCCGGCAGGAAGCCGTGCTCGGGCCGGCAACGGTAGTAGACCGGGCGGCCGTCGTTGAGGATGGTCGCCGCCGACCACAGCGGATAGTCCGGCGACGGCAGCAGCACCTCGTCGCCCGGGTTCAGCAGCGCGCGCAACGACAGGTCGATCAGCTCGCTGACGCCGTTGCCGACGAACACGCGCTCCGGCGAGGCGTTCGGCGTGCCGCGCTGGCGGTGGAATGCGGCGATGGCCTCGCGCGCGGCCGGCAGGCCCTGCTGGTGGGTATAGGGATCGGTGCCGGCGATGTGGTCGGCGATCGCGCGCTGCAAGTGCTCCGGCGCGCGGAAGCCGAAGGCGCCGGGATTGCCGATGTTGAGCTTGATCAGGTGCCGGCCCTGCCCTTCCAGCTCGCGGGCCCGTCGGGCCAATTCGCCGCGGATCTCGTAACGGACTTCGGACAGGCGTTCGCGGGTCTTGAGACCGGGTCGGGAGCTGGGGGAGGACATCGTGTCGGAGGTGGCGAAAACGTCGGCAAAGCCTAGCGGAAATCGCGCCGATCCGCCCGCCGGGCATAGAATCGCCCGATGCCCGACCGCCCGCACCCCGCTTGAACCCCGCCCTCCCTGCGCTCCGCGCCATCGGCTGGCCGTTCGACGGCGCCGGCCCGGACGCCGTCGACGACCCCGCCTGGGCCGCCGTCCTCGCCGCCCACCCGCAGGCCCGCCCGGCCCGGGTGATCGAGCAGCACCGCACCGGCTACCTCGTCGCCGAGGCCCCGGGACATGCGCTGGCGGTGGATTCGCCGCCGGAATGGGCGCGTCGCCGGTTCCCGCCGCAGGACCGCGCCGCGGTCGGCGACTGGGCGCTGGTCGAGGACGCGACGCCGCGGGCGCGGATCGTCGCCCTGCTGCCGCGGCGCACCGCAATCAAGCGCGCCGCCGCCGGCGAGCATTACCACCAGCAGCTGATCGCCGCGAACATCGACACCGTGTTCGTGGTCTGCGGCCTCGACGCCGACTTCAACCCGCGGCGGATCGAGCGCTACCTGCTGCTGGTCGGCGGCGGTGGCGCGACGCCGGTGGTCGTGCTGACCAAGGCCGACAAGGACGGCAGCGACGCGGACGCCAGCCTGGCCGCGCTGGCGGAGCTGGCCGCGCAGGGCATCGTCGCGGTGGCGGTCAACGCCAAGGACCGCGCCAGCGTGGCGGCGCTCGATCCCTGGCTGCTGCCCGGGTGCACGGCCGTGCTGGTGGGCTCTTCGGGCGCCGGCAAGTCGACGCTGACCAATACCCTGCTGGGCGTCGAGAAGATGAAGACCGGCGAGGTGCGCGAGAGTGACGCCCGCGGCCGCCACACCACCACCTACCGCACGCTGATCCCGCTGCCGTCCGGCGCCTGCCTGATCGATACGCCGGGCATGCGCGAGCTGAAACCCACCGGCGAGGAAACGCTGGCCGACGGCGGCTTCGCCGACATCGAGGCGCTCGCGGCCGAGTGCAAGTTCCGCGACTGCCGCCACGCGAAGGAACCCGGCTGCGCGGTACGCGCGGCGATCGAGGCCGGCACGCTCGACCCGGCGCGCTTCGCGAACTACCTCAAGCTGCGCGACGAAGTCGCCGGCGCGGCCGACCGGCTCGCAACGCGCATGGCCCAGAAAAGCGACGCGCGCGTGCAGGGCAAGGCGCTGAACAAGCGGCTGGACGAGAAATATGGGCGGCATTGAGGCCCTGCGCCCTTGCCGTTGTCATCCCGAGCGCAGCGAGGGACCTGCTTCCGCTTTTTCGCGAGCACGAGGAAAAAGCGGGTCCCTCGCTGCGCTCGGGATGACAGGACGAGTGGCATGACCGACGCCGACGCCATCGCCCACCACGTCGCGCTCGACGTGCGGCTGGTCGCGGCGGTGCGCGGCATCCGGCTGCTCGACACCGTGAGCTGGCCGGCCAGCGCGCAGGAAACCTTCCTCGCGGCGTGGAAGATCGGCCGCATCCACCTGCCAACGATCGACTACGCGAAGATCGACTTCACCGACGTGCGCGCCGAACTGGAGGCCGTCGCCGGCGCCGCAGACGCCGACCACCCACTGGGCGCCTACCTGATCGCGAATGCCGAAAGCTGGCGCATCGCGACGCGGCTGCTCGATGCCGCCGGCACCTACCGCATGACCGCGTATTCGACGCGGCTCTACGGCCGGCCGGTGGAAATGCTGCCCGGCGACGGCCCGACCAACCTGGAGGCGGCGCGGCACTTCATCGCGCTCGCCGACGACATGGACCAGGAGCTGCGCGAGATCGAGCCGGAAGCCGTGATGTCCGCGGAATCGCTGCGCGACCTGCTGCAGCCGGAGATCGACGCCTTCTTCGTCGACCACCGGATCAAGGTCGAACTCGATCCCGACCTGATCGCCAAGGCCGCGGCCAGCCCGACCCGCATCCGCATCCGCACCAACACCGGCTTCAGCGACTACGACCACCAGCAGTTGCTGGTCCACGAGGCGTTCGTGCATACGCTGACCGGCCTCAACGGCCGCGAACAGCCGCAGCTGCAGTCGCTGGCGCGCGGGTCGCCGCGCACGACCGCGACCCAAGAGGGGCTGGCGACCTTCGCCGAGCTGATCTCCGGCTCGATGGATATCGAACGCATGAAGCGCATCAGCCTGCGCATCGTCGCGATCGACATGGCGATCAACGGCGCGGACTTCGTGCAGGTGTTCCGCTTCTTCCTCGACGCCGGGCAGACGCCCGAGGACAGCTTCGCCTCGGCGCAGCGCGTGTTCCGCGGCGCGCCGCTGGGCGGCGGCGCGGCGTTCACCAAGGACACCGTGTACCTGCACGGCCTGCTCGCCGTGCACACGTTCTTCCGCTGGTGCCTGCGCCACCGCAGGCTGGCGACCGCGCGGCAGCTGTTCGCGGGCAAGCTGGCGCTGGAGGACGTGTTCGCGCTGCAGCCGATGTTCGACGCCGGCGTCGTCGCGCCGCCGCACTACGTGCCGCCGTGGATGCGCCGCGCCAACGGCCTCGCCGGCATGCTCGCGTTCTCGCTGTTCGCCAACAAGATCCGGCTGGACCGCGTCGACGCCGACGACCTCGTGCTGGGGCTGGGCGTATGACGCCGGCCGCCGCCCCGCGCGCGGGCCGCCTCTATCTCTGGGTGATCGCCGCGATCGCCGCCGGCGGGCTGATCGGCCACTTCTCGCCGGCGACCGGCGTCGCCCTGAAACCGCTGGGCCAGCAGCTCAGCCTGCTGCTGGTGGCGATGCTGACCTCCAAGGGCGCCTCCGGCGTCACCGGCGCCGGCTTCATCACCCTCGCCGCGACGCTGGCGGTGGTGCCGTCGGTGCCGGTCGCGGGACTGGCGCTGATCCTCGGCATCGATCGTTTCATGAGCGAGGCGCGCGCGATCACCAACCTCATCGGCAACGGCGTCGTCACGCTGGTCGTCTCGCGCTGGGAAGGCGGGCTGGACCTCGCGCGGGTGCGGACCGAACTGGCCGCCGGCCCGCCACCCGCAGGCGCGCTGCCGGCCGCACCCGAACCGGCCTTCCATACGCCGGCGCAGCGTACGCTCGACGACGCCGATTGAGCCCATCCACTAGAATGAGCCCCCGGCCCCTGGATCCACCGCGATGTCCGACCACGACGCGTCCCAAGACCTGAAGCAGTCCGCCCTCGAGTACCACCGCCAGGAGCCGCCGGGCAAGATCAAGGTCGCGCCGACCAAGCCGCTGGTGACGCAGCGCGACCTGTCGCTGGCCTACTCGCCCGGCGTGGCCTACGCCTGCGAGGCGATCGTCGCCGACCCCAACGCCGCGAGCGAGATGACGGCGCGCGGCAACCTCGTCGCGGTGATCACCAACGGCACCGCGGTGCTGGGCCTGGGCGACATCGGTCCGCTCGCCGGCAAGCCGGTGATGGAAGGCAAGGGCGTGCTGTTCCAGAAGTTCGCCGGCATCGACGTGTTCGACATCGAGGTGGACGAGCGCGACCCGGACAAGCTGGTCGACATCATCGCCTCGCTGGAACCGACCTTCGGCGGCATCAACCTCGAGGACATCAAGGCGCCGGAGTGCTTCATCGTCGAGCGCAAGCTGCGCGAACGGATGAACATCCCGGTCTTCCACGACGACCAGCACGGCACCGCGATCATCGTCGGCGCCGCCGTGCTCAACGCGCTGGAGATCGTCGGCAAGAAGATCGGGGACGTGAGGCTGGCCACGTCCGGCGCCGGCGCGGCGGGCATCGCCTGCCTCGACATGCTGGTGGCGCTGGGCATGAAGCCGGAGCACATCCTCGCGGTCGACCGCGAAGGCGTGCTCTACACCGGCCGACCGCACCTCGACCCCGACAAGGCACGCTACGCCCGCGACACCGACAAGCGCACGCTGGCCGACATCGTCGCCGGCGCCGACATCTTCCTCGGCCTCTCCGCCGGCGGCATCCTCAAGCCGGAGATGGTCGCGACGATGGCCGAACGACCGATCATCCTCGCGCTGGCGAATCCGAATCCCGAGATCCTGCCGGAAGACGCCCGGCGCGTGCGCCCGGACTGCATCATCGCCACCGGCCGCAGCGACTACCCGAACCAGGTCAACAACGCGCTCTGCTTCCCGTACATCTTCCGCGGCGCGCTGGACGTGGGCGCGACCGAGATCAACGAGGCGATGAAGCTCGCCTGCGTGCGCGCGATCGCGAAGCTGGCGCGCATGGAAGCCTCCGACCTCGGCGGCGCCTACGGCGGCGAAGTGCCGCGCTTCGGCCCGGAGTACATCATCCCGCGCCCGTTCGACCCGCGCCTGCTCACGGTGCTGGCGCCGGCGGTGGCGAAGGCGGCGATGGATTCGGGCATCGCGTTGCGCCCGATCGCCGACATGCCGGCGTACGAAGAGAAGCTGGCGCAGTTCATCTACCGCACCGGCCTGCTGATGAAGCCGGTCTACGACCGCGCCCGCCACGACCCCAAGCGCGTGGTCTACGCCGAAGGCGAGGAAGAGACCGTGCTGCTCGCGGTGCAGACGGTGATCGACGAAGGCCTGGCGCGGCCGATCCTGATCGGCCGCCCGGACGTCATCGATGCGCGCATCCAGCGCCTGAGCCTGCGTATGCGCCCGGGCGTCGACTTCGACCTCACCAACATCCACGACGACCCGCGCTTCAACGACTACTGGCAGCAGTACCACGCGCTGACCGAACGTCGCGGCGTGACCCCGGCGGCGGCGAAGAACCTGGTGCGTTCGCGTTCGACCCTGATCGCCGCACTGATGGTCGAACGCGGCGAGGCCGACGCCATGATCTGCGGCCTCGTCGGGCGCTTCCACAAGAAGCTCGGCTACCTGCGCAGCGTCTTCGACTTCGACCGCGGCGTGACCGGCACCGCGGCGATGACCGGTGTGATCAACCATCAGGGCGTGTGGTTCTTCCTGGACACCCACGTGCAGGTGGACCCGAGCGCCGAGCAGATCGCCGAAGCCACGCTGATGGCCAGCTACCGGCTCAAGCTGTTCGGGATCGAGCCCAAGGTCGCGCTGCTCTCCCACTCCAACTACGGCAGCCACGAGAACGCCAGCGCGGCGAAGATGCGCAAGGTCTACCAGATCGTCCGCCAGCGCGCGCCGAAACTGGAGATCGACGGCGAGATGATGGCCGACACCGCCTGGGACGAGGGCCTGCGCCAGCGCATGTTCCCGCACACGACGCTGACCGGCCGCCCCAACCTGTTCGTGCTGCCGAACCTCGACGCCGCCAACATCACCTACAACATGGTGCGGGTGATGACCGACGGCGTCGCGATCGGCCCGATCCTGATGGGCCTGGACCAGCCGGCGCACATCCTGACCCCCGCCTCGACGCCGCGCCGCGTCGTCAACATGACCGCGATCGCGGCGGTCGATGCGCAGATCCGGCAGCAGCGAGAAGCCGAAGCCGCCGCGCGTCGCATGCAGATGGAAGCATGAGGCAAGAATGGTGCGCCGACCTGAGCGCTGGCGCGCCGCATGGTAGCGCCGGCTTCGGCTGCCGTATCGCAAGTATGAATCGTCGGCACTCGCAGGCGCACCTGATCATGTCGCGACTTCCGTCGCTTCCACAGTAAAGATCGGTCTCT
>JAEWNA010000361.1 GCA_023392975.1 Pseudomonadota bacterium
GCTGCACGCCGCACGCGGCGACCTGCTGCTGAAGCTCGACCGTCGCGACGAGGCCCGCGCCGAATTCGAACGCGCCGCGGAACTCGCGGGCAACGCGCGCGATGGCGCGCTCATGCGCGAGCGCGCACGGGCGTGCGCGCCCGACGCCCGCTGACGCCGGGTGCAACGCGGCTTCAACCTTTTTCTCACCTCCGCCTAACATCTTGCTCATCGAACGCTCATCCGCGGCGGGGAGGATCGGGCGACGGCTGCGGCTTCGCCACCGCCACTTGCCACGCCCGAAACCGGCTTCCACACTCGCCCCATGCGCATCCTGCTGATCGAAGACGACGACTCCCTCGGCGAAGGCCTGCGCACCGCGCTGCGCCGGGCCGCGCTCACCGTCGACTGGCTGCGCGACGGCGCCAGCGCCCTGGCCGCGCTGCGCGACGGCGGCGTCGACCTCGCGGTGCTCGACCTCGGCCTGCCGCAGATGGATGGCATGGAGGTGATCCGCCAGGCCCGGCGCGCCGGCGTGACCACGCCGATCCTGGTGCTGAGCGCACGCGAGCGTCCCGCCGACCGCGCGCTCGGTCTGGATGCCGGCGCCGACGACTACCTCGGCAAGCCGTTCGACACCGCCGAGCTACTGGCCCGGGTGCGCGCGCTGCTGCGCCGCACCGGCGGGCGGGCGCAGCCGACGCTGCGCATGGGCGCGCTGGAGCTGGATCCGTCGCGGCTGGAAGTGATCTGGCGCGGCCGCCCGCTGGACCTGCCGCGGCGCGAGTTCGCGCTGCTGCGCCTGCTGATGGAGCAGCGCGGCCGGCCGATCTCGCGCGAATCCGCGCAGCAGCGCCTGTACGGCTGGGACGAGGACGTGAGCAGCAACGCGCTCGACGTCCACGTGCACGCGCTGCGCAAGAAGCTTGATCCCGCGCTGATCCGCACCCTGCGCGGCGTCGGCTATGCGCTGGACGAGCGGGTCGCCGCCGACCCCGCGGAGGGCCACGTCCCGGCATGACCCGCACCGCCCCGGGGGAGACGAGCGAACGGGCGCGACGGATCTCGATCCGCCGCGTGCTGCTGGTCGGCCTGCTCTTGCCGACCGCCCTGCTGCTGCTCGCGGCGGCCGCCTTCAGCTACCACACCGGCCTGCAGGAGGCCGGCGAGCTGTTCGACGCCAAGCTCGCGCATTCCTCGCGGGTGCTGATGAGCCTGGTCGACGAGCCGCTGGCGCATCTCGACGAGGCGCCGGACGGGCATCACGAGCACACGCTGCTGATCCGCGTCTGGCAGGGCCGGGCGACGGGCGTCGGCGCCGCGCTGGTACGCAACGACGGCCACGCCTACGAAACCAAGCTCGCGTTCCAGGTGCGCGATCCCGCCGGTCGGCTGCTGCTGCGTTCCGACAGCGGCCCGGACGAGGCGCTGGCCCCGCTGGCGCCCGGCTTCGCGGACCGCGTGATCGCCGGCCAGCACTGGCGCACGTTCACCCTCAAGGCGCCGTCCGGGCGCTGGTACCAGTCCGGCGAGCTGTCGGCGATCCGCGAGGAGATCGCCGAGGACATCGCGCTCGGCACGCTGCTGCCGCTGCTGGTCGTGCTGCCGCTGATCGCGCTGCTGACCTGGCTGGTGGTGCGCTGGGCGAGCGGCAACCTCGAACGCGTGTCCGACGCGGTGACGCGACGCGCGCCGGAGCATCTGGAACCGATCCGGCTGGATCGCGTGCCGCGGGAGATGCAGGGGCTGGTGCAGGCGCTGAACGACCTGCTGGAACGCCTGCGCCGCGAACTCGCGCGCCAGCGCCGCTTCACCGCCGACGCCGCGCACGAACTGCGCACGCCGATCGCCGCGCTGCGCGTGCATGCCTACAACGTGCGCCATGCGGCGAACGACGACGAACGCGCACAGTCGCAGGACCGGCTCGACGCCGGCATCCAGCGCATGGAGCTGCTGGTCGCGCAGCTGCTCGCGCTGAGCCGCATCGAGAACGCCGGCGCCACCCGCACGCACGTCCCGGTCGACCTGGTCGCGCTGGTGCGCCAGCACGAGCGCGACTTCGCCGCGCTCGACATCGCCGCCGGCAAGCGCCTGCGGCTGGAGCTCGCGCCGGCGGCGGTCTCCGGCGACGCTTCGGCGCTGGACGCGCTGGTCCGCAACCTGATCGACAACGCCCTGCGCTACACGCCGATCGGCGGCGAGGTGCGGGTGCGCACCGCGCGCGAGCCCGGCGGCGTGGTGCTGACGGTGGAGGATTCCGGCCCCGGCATCCCGGAAGCGGCGCGCGAACGCGTGTTCGAACGCTTCCACCGCGAACTCGGCACCGGCGTCGAAGGCAGCGGCCTCGGCCTGGCGATCGTCGCCGAAGCGCTGCAGCAACACGGCGGCCGCATCGCGCTCGATGCATCGCCGACGCTCGGCGGATTGCGCGCGACGGTGACGTTGCCGGTGGCGTGAGCGTGGCGCGAGGCAGGACGACGCGCGGGGTGGGGGGGGGGGGGGCCCCCCCACAAAAAAACACCAAAAAACCGCGACCTCCCCCAATATTTTCAGGATAGGTACTAAGGATCTTAAAGATCCTTAGGGTCTAACTTTGTTGCGATACAATAGGGGCTGTTAATTCCTGCACAACCGAAGGTCATCTATGCCTCCGTATATACACGATTTCGCCTTTACCGAAGAAGACAACAGCCAGGCGCGAGGACGACTCGAACTGGAGCAGCCGCTTCCCTACCAGATCAACAACCAGGGGAGCGGTTTTTATCGCCCCGGCCGGCTCATCCTCGAAGGCTACTCCAGCCTGGAGGTTGTTCTCTACCACAACCCCGCCACCGAAGCTTTCATGTATTTGCGCGACGCTCATCCCACCCCAAACCTATGCGAAATCATTGGCATAGCCCAACCCGCCGGGCCTTGCAGCCTGCCCGGGCAGTTATGTCTGGGCGCCGAACGCGCCAAGCTGATCGAGCAAGCCATGATCGGCATCTTCCATTCCCCTGAAATGCGTCGTACCCTGGCTCCCTACGGGCAGCAGAATCTGGCGGTGTTCCCCATCGCCCGCGAAGGCCTCAAATACCAGGTCGCCGAAGCCCTCTACGAC
>JAEWNA010000005.1 GCA_023392975.1 Pseudomonadota bacterium
GCGCTGCCCTCGGCGGGAGGTGCGCGATGAGCCGCCTGCCGCTGGCGACGCTGCTGCCGGACGTGCCGGCGATTCCCGCGGGCCTCGCGATTTCGGGGCTGGTGCAGGACAGCCGCGCCGTGGGCCCGGGCGATGCCTTCGTCGCGATCGAGGGCTTCGGTGCGCACGGTCTCAACTTCATCGCCCAGGCCGAACGGGCCGGTGCCGCGGTCGTGCTGTTCGAGCCGCCGATGCCGGACGCATTCGCCGCCGCTGCGGCCGCCGCCGGCATCCCGGTGCTGGCCGTGCCGTCGCTGCGCGCGCGGCTGGGCGCGCTCGCCGATCGCTTCCACGGTGCGCCGTCGCAGGCGATGACCGTCGTCGGCGTCACCGGCACCAACGGCAAGACCTCGACCGTGCAGCTGATCGCGCAGGCGTGGACGCTGCAGGGGCGCACCGCCGGCACCATCGGCACGCTCGGCGCCGGGCTGTACGGCCGCGTCGAGCCCACCGGCTTCACCACGCCGCTGGTGCTGCAGACCCATGCGCTGCTCGCCGGGCTGCGCGACGCCGGCGCGGACGCGGTGGCGATGGAAGTCAGCTCGCACGCGCTCGACCAGGGCCGCGTCGACGGCGTGCGCTTCGCGGTGGCGGTGTTCACCAACCTCACCCGCGATCATCTCGACTACCACGGCACGATGGACGCCTACGGCGAAGCCAAGGCCAGGCTGTTCGCGTGGCCGGACCTCGGCGCGGCGGTGGTCAATCTCGACGACGCGCACGGGCGCGCCGTGTTCGAGGCGGTCCGCGCGCGTGCGGCCATGCCCTCGGCCACCCGCTTGATCGGCGTCAGCTCGCGCGGCGAAGCCGACGCTTCGGTGCGCGCCGAGGGCATCCGGCTCGATCTCTCCGGCATCGCCTTCGACCTGCGCGTGGGCCGCGAGACGCATCCGGTGCGCTCTCCGTTGCTGGGCCGGTTCTACGTCGACAACCTGCTGGCGGTCGCCGGCACGCTGCACGCGCTGGGCGAAACGCCGACGGCGATCGCCGACGTGCTGTCGCGGCTGGCGCCGGTGCATGGCCGCATGAACCGCCTCGGCGGCGACGGCGCGCGACCGCTGGTCGTCGTCGACTACGCACACACCCCCGACGCGTTGGCGCAGGCGCTCGACGCGCTGCGTGCGCACGCGCGCGGCCGGGTGATCTGCGTGTTCGGCTGCGGCGGCGACCGCGACACCGGCAAGCGTCCGCAGATGGCGGCGATCGCCGAGAACCTCGCCGATCTCGTGTTCGTGACCGACGACAACCCGCGCACCGAGGACGGCGACGCGATCGTCGCCGACATCCTCGCCGGCTTCGCGCGACCGAACGACATCCGCATCGTGCGCGACCGTGGCGCGGCGATCGCGCAGGCCGTCGCCGAGGCCGGGCCCGGTGATCTGGTGCTGGTCGCCGGCAAGGGTCACGAGCCGTACCAGGAAGTGCAGGGCGTGCGATATCCGTTCGACGACACCGAGGTCGCGCGCGCGGCCCTGGAGGCGCGGGCATGACGCCGATGATGCTCTCCCGGATCGCGCAGGCCGTCGGCGGCCGTTTGATCGGCGACGACCGCACGGTCGACGCGCTGGTGACCGATACCCGCCGCCTCGATGCCGCGGGCTCGCCGATGTTCGTGGCCCTGCGCGGCGAGCATTTCGACGGCAACGACTACGTCGCGCAGGCCGCCGAGCGCGGCGCCGCGGCGGCGCTGGTCTCGCGGGAGGCCGCGGTCGCGATCCCGCAGATCGTCGTCGCCGACACCGAACGCGCGCTGGCGGCGCTGGCCGCTTCCGTGCAGCGCGATCGCGCGACGAAGGTGATCGCGGTGACCGGCAGCAACGGCAAGACCAGCGTCAAGGCGCTGGTGACTGCGATCCTCGAGGCCGCGGCGCCCGGCCGCGCCTACAGCACGCCGGGCAACCGCAACAACGAGATCGGCCTGCCGCTGGCGGTGCTGGATGCGCCGGACGACGCGCGGTTCGCGGTCTACGAGATGGGCGCCGGCAAGCCGGGCGACATCGCGTACCTGACCGACATCGTGCGGCCCGACGCGTCGCTGGTGAACAACATCGCGCCGGCGCACCTCGAACGCATGGGCAGCCTGCTCGGCATCGCCGATACCAAGGCCGCGATCCACGACGCGCTGCCGGTCGACGGCACCGCGGCGATCAACGCCGATGACGCGTTCGCCCCGTATTTCGCCGAGCGCGCGCACGGCCATCGCATCCTGCGTTTCGCACTCGATGCCGACGCCGATCTCACCGCGCGCGACATCGCACTCGACGCCGACGGCTCGCGTTTCGTGCTGGCGACGCCGGAAGGCGAGGTGGAGGTTGCGCTCGCGATGCCGGGCCGCCACAACGTGCTCAACGCGCTGGCCGCGGCCGCGCTGGCGATGGGCGTGGGCATCGGCCTGCCGGCGATCGCCGCGGGGCTCAACGCCGCGCGTCCGGTCGGCGGTCGTCTGAACGTGCACCGGCTGCCCGGCGGCGCGGTGCTGATCGACGACAGCTACAACGCGAATCCGGGTTCGCTGCAGGCGGCGATCGACACCCTGGCCGCGGCCGGTGGCGAACGCTGGCTGGTGATCGGCGACATGCGCGAGCTCGGCGCCGATACCGCGGCGCTGCATGCCGAAGTCGGGCGTCGCGCGAAGGCGTCGGGTGTGTCGCGGCTGTACGCGCTGGGGCCGCTGAGCGCCGGTGCGGCAGAGGCCTTCGGCGAAGGCGGGCGGGTGTTTGAGGACCACGCCGCGCTGGCCGCGGCGCTGCGCGCCGATCTCGCCGGGATGGTGCTCGCCGGCGCAGGGAGCGCACCGCGGGTGCTGGTGAAGGGGTCGCGCGGCAGCGCGATGGACAGAATCGTGAACGACCTCCTCGCCGGCGGCGGGGATCGGGGAGAGAGCCATGCTGCTTGAACTGTCGCGCTGGCTGGAGCAGATGCAGCATCACTTCGGCCTGTTCGGTTACCTGACGTTTCGCGGCATCCTCGCCGCGCTGACCTCGCTCGGCCTGTCGTTGTGGTGGGGGCCGGCGGTGATCGCGCGCCTGGCGAAGCTCAAGGGCGGCCAACCGATCCGCAAGGACGGCCCGCAGTCGCATTTCTCCAAGGCCGGCACGCCGACGATGGGCGGCGCGCTGATCCTCCTGACCATCACCGCGTCGGTGCTGCTGTGGGGCGACCTGCGCAACCGCTACGTGTGGGTGGTGCTGGCGGCGATGATCGCCTTCGGCTGGGTCGGCTGGTGGGACGACTGGATCAAGATCGTCAAGCGCGATCCCAATGGCATGCGCTCGCGCACCAAGTACGCGCTGCAGTCGCTGTTCGGCCTCGCCGCCGGCCTGTTCCTGTACTACACCGCGGACGCGCAGTCGGCGACCACGCTGTACATCCCGTTCTTCAAGAACGTGGCGCTGCCGTTGGTCGGCATCGGCGGCATGGTGTTCTTCGTGTTCGTCGCCTACTTCTGGACGGTCGGCTTCTCCAATGCGGTGAACCTCACCGACGGGCTCGATGGCCTGGCGATCATGCCGACCGTGCTGGTCGCCTGCGCGCTGGGCGTGTTCGCCTACGCTTCCGGCAACGCGGTGTTCTCCGAGTACCTGAAGATCCCGAGCGTGCCCGGCGCGGGCGAGCTGGTGATCATCTGCGCCGCGATCGCCGGCGCGGGCCTCGGCTTCCTGTGGTTCAACACCTACCCGGCGATGGTGTTCATGGGCGACATCGGCGCGCTCGCGCTCGGCGCCGTGCTCGGCCTGATCGCGGTGATCGTGCGCCAGGAGCTCATCCTCGTGGTGATGGGCGGCGTGTTCGTGATCGAGACGCTGTCGGTGATGATCCAGGTCGCCTCGTTCAAGCTCACCGGCAAGCGCGTCTTCCGGATGGCGCCGATCCACCACCACTTCGAGCTGAAGGGCTGGCCGGAGCCGCGCGTCATCGTCCGTTTCTGGATCATCTCGGTGATCCTCGTCCTCGTCGGCCTCGCGACGCTGAAGGTGCGCTGATGGCGAACGCCTCCATGCTCCCGCGGTTCGGATTCGGCCAGCAGGCGACGCGCCTCGATGCGTTGCCCGGCCGCTACGACCCGTGGCTGCTCGGCGCCACGCTGACGCTGGTCTGCCTCGGCGTGGTGATGGTCGCGTCCAGCTCGATCGCGATCGGCATGAGCAACCATGTCGGGCCGTACTACTTCCTGATCAGGCACCTGGTGTTCCTGGCGATGGGCATGGCCGTCGCCGGCTGGGTGATGCGCACCGAGCTCAAGGGCATCGAGCAGCGCGACCACCTGCTGCTGGTGCTGTGCTTCGTGCTGCTGGTCGCGGTGTTCCTGCCCGGCGCGGGCAAGACGCTCAACGGCGCGCGGCGGTGGCTCAACCTCGGAGCCTTCACCTTCCAGGCGGTGGAAGCGGTGAAGCCGATGTTCATCGTCTGGCTCGCCAGCTACCTCGTGCGCTTCCGCGACGAAGTGAACGCGACCTGGGGCGCGATGCTCAAGCCGCTGGGCGTGGCGGCGGCGCTGGTGGCGCTGCTGCTGCTGCAGCCGGATTTCGGCTCGTCGTCGCTGATCCTCGCGATCACCGCGGGCATGCTGGTGCTCGGCGGCGTGCACCTGCCGCGGATGTTCGGCCCGGTGGTGGTCGGACTCACGGCGCTGGCCGCGATCGCCGTCGCCGAGCCTTACCGGCTCCAGCGCCTGGTCACCTTCCTCAATCCTTGGGCCGACCCGTTGAAGAGCGGCTACCAGCTGACGAATTCGCTGATGGCGGTGGGCCGCGGTGAACTGTTCGGCGTCGGCCTCGGCGCCTCGATCCAGAAGCTCGACTTCCTGCCGATGGCGAACAGCGACTTCATCCTCGCGGTGATCGCCGAGGAGCTCGGCTTCGTCGGCGTGTGCGCGGTGATCGCGCTGTATACGCTGCTGGTCGGCCGCGCGTTCTGGGTCGGGCTGAAGTGCGTCGAGATGCGCCGCCATTTCGCCGGCTACTGCGCCTTCGGCGTCGGTCTGTGGCTGGGCCTGCAGAGCTTCGTCTCGATCGGCGTGAACCTCGGCCTGCTGCCGACCAAGGGCCTGACCCTGCCGCTGATTTCCTACGGCGGTTCCAGCGTGCTCGGCACCTGCGCCGCGCTCGGCCTGCTGCTGCGCGTGTCGTACGAACTCGACCGCGCCGAGCGCCAGGGCGCGCGCCTGCGCGGCGAGGCTGCCCAGGGCCATGTCGGCCCGATGCCCGCC
>JAEWNA010000012.1 GCA_023392975.1 Pseudomonadota bacterium
GTCGCGCTGGCACGGCGCTGGCGCAGCGAAGCCGCCAGCGGCGGGCCCGCCGCCGATGCCGCCATCGCCAACCGCGCGCTGGCGTGGATCAAGGCGGAGTTCGCGTACACGCTCGAAGTGCCGCCGATGGGCCGCGACACCGTCGACGAATTCCTGTTCGAGCGAAAGGCCGGCTACTGCGAGCATTTCAGCGGCGCCTTCGTCGTGCTGATGCGCGCCGCCGGCATCCCCGCGCGCGTCGTCACCGGCTACGCCGGCGGCTACCGCAACCCGGTCGGCGACTACTGGCTGGTGCGCCGCTCCGACGCGCACGCCTGGGCCGAGATCTGGCTCGACGACCGCGGCTGGGTGCGGGTCGATCCCACCGCCGCGGTGGCGCCGGAGCGCATCTACGACACCCTCGACGATCGTCGCCCGGGCATGCTTGGCGGCTTCGCCGGACTGGCGCCGGTCTTCGACGTCGGCGACTGGCTGCGCCGCGGCTGGAACGACTTCGTGCTCGGCTACGACGCCTCGCGACAGCGGCGCCTGCTGCAACCCTTCGGCGTGCCCGACCTGGATTCCGCCCGGCTCATCCAGCTGTTCGTGCTTGCGGTCGCCCTGTCGCTGGGCGGCATGTTCTGGCTGACCACGCGGCAGGAGCGCGAGCGCGACCCGGTGCTGCGCGCCTGGCGCGCGATGGAGGCGCGCTATCGCCGCCTCGGGCTCGCCCGCGAACACCACGAACCGGCCGGACGCTGGGCCGCACGGGTGGTCGCCGTGCGCCCGCAGTCCGCCGCGCTCGCCGGACTCAGCGCACGTTTCGCCGATTGGCGGTACGCTCGCGGGCATGGCGACACCGCCGACCCGCGCCAACGGGCCCGCGACCTCATCCGCGACCTGCGGCGGCACCGCCCCTGAACCCATCCCGGAGCCTTCCATGCACGCACGCCTTTTCGCCATCGCCGCGCTGGCCGCCGCGCTCGCCGGTTGCGCCACCGCCGTCCAGCCGCTGCGCGGCAGCTTCGCCACCGTCACCCCGCGCGAGGCCACCGAGCAGGACAGCACCGGCGCCCTGGTGCGCTGGGGCGGCCGCATCGTCCGCACCGAGCCGATGGCCGACCGCACCTGCTTCGAAGTCCTGTCGACCGAACTCGGCAGTTCCGGGCGTCCCTACTGGGCCGACGACGACACCCGCGGCCGCTTCATCGCCTGCCGCCAGGGCTTCTACGACCCGGCGCTGTTCACCGACAAGCGCGAAGTCACCTTCACCGGCCGCGTGGACGGTTACGAGACCCGCAAGATCGGCGACTACGACTACCGTTTCCCGCGCATGGCCGCCGACGTGGTCTACCTCTGGCCGGTACGCGAACGCGTGAACGTCATCGAGCGCCCGAGCCCGTGGCCGTGGTGGGGCCGGTGGTGAACCGGCACCTCGGGCCACGCGCCCAGGGGACCACATGAGAAAGGCGGCCGATGGCCGCCTTTCTCGCATCTCGGGGCGACCTACTTGGTCCCGGTCGGCGTGTGCTTGTCGCGATAGCGGAACGTCAGCCACAGGCCGACCGCGATCGAGTACGACAGGTTCGGGATGAAGGCCTTGTCGAGCGTGGTGACCTTGGACGCCAGCGCCACGTAGTTGGTGTACGCGGCCTGCGACAGCGTGAAGGCCGCGATCAGCAGGACCATGCGGATCGGCACCGGCATGCCCAGCTTCAGCGCGATGATCGTCCCCTCGGAAATCAGGATACCCACCAGGAACGGGAACGCCGCACCGATCAGCATGATCCCGAACGGGTTGTTCTGTGAGTGGGTGATCAGCATCAGGTCGGCGAAGGTCACGCCCAACGCCCGGGTGATGAGGAAGGCGAGGAAGCCGGTCGCGAACGACATGATCCGGACGTACTGCTCGGCGCCTTCCGAGTCGAGGATCACCTTGATCGAAATCCAGACCTGACTGGTGATCACCAGCAGGATCAGCACCTGCTCGATGATGGTGAAGGGATCCCACTTCATGATCTGCTCGTCACCCGCAGTCCTCGGTTCGCATCCGGCCGGCGGCAACATACCACAGGGACCGGGCGGCGCGCCCTGCCGCAAGCCGCGGAGGTCGCCGCAGCGGGAGCGTCTCCTGCCTAGGTGACGACGCGGAACCTGGGCGTTCGCGGCGGCCGGGGGCGACGCCAGTAGAGCAGCAGAAGCCAGCCGAACAGCATGCCGCCCAGGTGCGCGAAGTGGGCCACGCCGGGCTGCAGCCCGGTGAAGCCGAGCAGCAGTTCGATCGCGCCGTACACGATCACCAGCGTGCGCGCCTTCATCGGGATCGGCGGGAACAGCAGCATCACCCGATGGTTCGGGAACAGCATGCCGTAGGCCAGCAACAGACCGAACACGCCGCCCGAGGCGCCAACGGTGGGGTAGATGTCGCTGCCTTGCGCGACCGACCAACTCGCCAGTGCGAACTGGCACAGGCCGGCGCCGATCACGCAGACCGCGTAGTAGAGCAGGAAGCGGCGCGCGCCCAAGTGGTATTCGAGCGGCGAACCGAACATCACGAGCGCCAGCATGTTGAAGGCGATGTGGTTCAGGCCGCCATGCAGGAATGCGTACGTCACCAGTTGCCACGGCATGAAGACCGGCAGCTCCGACCCGTACCCACCCGGATACCAGGGCCAGAGTGCGAAGAGCAGATCGATGCGCATCGCCACCTGTTCGCCCAGCAGGGCACCGATGGCGAAGACCGCGATATTGAGGATCAACAACAGCTGGGTGACGGGCGGCAGGCGAAACGGCATCCGGAATCCTAGACGGCGGCATCGCGGGGGAGGATGCCCCGACTATCATACCGGGATGTCGCTCCCCGCCGTTCCGTTCGCCGAAGACGACGCCACTGCCGTGGCCGAGGCGCTGCGCGTCCATGGCGCGTGCCGGCTTCCCGACTGGCCGGGCCCGGATTTCCGCGCCGAGCTGCGGGCCGACCTGCAGCAGGCCCAGGCCGCAGGCGCGCTGCATCCGGCATCGGTCGGTCGGGGCGCCGCGCGCGGATTGCATGCCGGGATCCGCAGCGACGCCACGCTGTGGCTGGACGATCCGCGGTGCGGCGCGCCCGCACGCGCGTTCCTCGCGCATCTGGACGCGTTGCGGCGCGACCTGAACCGCCTGCTCTACCTCGGCCTCGACGATTGCGAGGCGCACTATGCCGCCTACCCGCCCGGCGGCGGCTACGCGCGGCATCGCGACCGCTTCCGCGACAGCGACGCGCGCGTGGTGACGCTGGTGAGCTACCTCAACGAAGACTGGCGCGAGGACGAGGGCGGCCACCTGCGACTGTGGCTGGAAGACGGCACCGCGACGACCCTGCCGCCTGCCGGCGGCAGCGTGTGCTTCCTCAGCGAACTCGAACACGAGGTGCTGCCCGCGCACCGCGAGCGTTTCAGCATCGCCGCCTGGTTCCGTCGCGGCGGCGGACTGCGCTGACCGATCCCGATCGAAGCCTCAGTCGGGCCCCCAGACTGCCTCGTCCATCGAACGATCGCGCTGGCGCCGCGCACGCACGCGCCCGAGCGCATCGATCTCCACGCCTTCCCGACGCAGTCGATCGAGCTGTTCGCGCTGCTGTTCCGATCCCGGCGGAAACGCGCTGCGACCATCGGCGCGCAGCACGCGATGCCAGGGCAGGCGCGGATCGTCGTTGTGCGCGAGCAGCCGAGCGACCATGCGGGCCCGCCCGGGCAGGCCCGCGCGCTGCGCGACGACACCGTACGCCGCCGTTTCTCCGCGCGGAATGGCGCGGATCGCGGCGAGGATGCGTTCGACGGCAGACAGTCCGGTCATGGGCGCGTAGCATATCGCCACGCGATCCCCGATACGCCTTCCATCGAGTCCCCCATGCACAATTTCGAACAGGTCCGCAGCCATCTCGCCGCCGGCGACTTCCGGATCACCATGCAGGAACCCTATGTCCTCTGCGTGGAGCTCTCCCTGGACCAGGGCCGTCGCCACCAGGCGATCTTCCTGTCCGAACTGGAGAGCGAGGACGGCCGCGAATACCTGCGGGTGAGCACCGTCATCGCGCCGACCACCGGCATCGACTGCCGCCGCGCGCTCGCCTTCAACTGGGAAAGCCGCGTCGGGTATCTCGCCATCGGCGAACTCGATCGCGTGCCCTACCTGCAGCTGTGCGAGAACCGTCCGTACGATTGCCTCACCGGCGCCGAGGTGGATCGCCTGATCCTGGAGATCGGCGGCCTCGGCGACCAGCTCGAACGTGCGCTGTCGGCAGGCGGCGACCTGCTCTGACCGTCGCGACGCGCGCGAAGCGTCCCCGACGACGAAGGCCCGCTTGCGCGGGCCTTCGTCGTTTCGCGACACGGGGCGAGCCGCCTCACTCCCAGCCGAACATGCGCACCAGCGAGAACAGGCCGTAGGCCACGCCCGCGGCGGCGGGGATCGTGAGGATCCACGCCCACACGATGCGCTCGATCACGCCGAACTTCAGCGCCTTGGGATTCTTGGCGAAGCCCACGCCCATGATCGAGGTCGAGATGCAGTGCGTGGTCGAAACCGGCATGCCGAAGGCCGCGGCGGTGACCAGGATCGTGGCCGACGAGGTTTCCGCGGCGAAGCCGTCGATCGGCTGCAGCTTCACCATCTTGTGGCCCATCGTCTTGATGATGCGCCAGCCGCCGGCCGCGGTGCCGGCCGCCATCACCAGCGCGCAGGTCGCGATCACCCAGCTGTCGATGTCTTCCTTGCCGCCGTCCGGATGCAGGAAGGCCAGCCATGCGGGCAACTGGTCCAGGGCGCCGGCGGTCTGCGCGGCGAACAGCGCGAGCGCGATGATGCCCATGGTCTTCTGCGCGTCCTGGCGGCCGTGGGCATAACCCATGTAGGCCGCGGACACGAACTGCGCCTTGCCGAAGAAGGCGTTGATCCAGCGCGGGCGCACGGCGCGGGCCAGCGGGCCGCCGGCCTTCGCCATGCCGGCGATGATCGCGTACAGCAGCACGATGATCAGCGCGCCGAGGGTGAAGCCGACGATCGGCGAGCTGATCATCGGCACCACGACCTTCCACAGCAAGCCCTTGTTGTGGGTCCAGCCTTCGTCGCTGACCTTGGACCAGATCAGCGCCGTCCAGTCGTTGTGCGCGGCGGCGAGCGCGGCGCCGCTGAGGCCGCCGATCAACGCGTGCGACGACGACGACGGCAGGCCGCGCCACCAGGTGATCAGGTTCCAGACGATGGCGCCGGTCAGCGCGCAGATCAGCACCTGCGAGGTGACGTTGACCACGTCGGTGTTGACCAGGCCGGAGGAGATGGTCTTGGCGACGGCGATGCCCGAGAACGCGCCGAGGAGATTGGTCGCGGCGGCGAGGATCACCGCCTGGCCGGGACTCAGCACCTTCGTCGCGACGACGGTGGCGATGGAGTTCGCGGTGTCGTGGAACCCGTTGATGAACTCGAAGACGAGCGCGGCCAGGATGACCAGCAGCACGAGGGTGAGCATGTCGAGCCCCCGTCAGCTGTTCTTGAGCACGATCTGGTAGGCGACCACGCCCGCCTCGCGGCAGCGGTCGATCGCCTTTTCCAGGATCTCGAAGAATTCCTTGAGCAGGAACATCTGCAGGCTGTCGAGCTTGCCGGAGTAGATGTCGCGGTAGAGTTCGAGCATCAGCCGGTCGGCTTCGTTCTCGATGGCGCGCAGCTTCTCGTTGAGCGCGGTCATGCGGTCGATGTTGAGGTGGCGCAGTTCGCGCACCATCTCCACCACCACGCCGGAGGCCTGTTCGAGCATCGCCGCGCGCGGGGCGAAGTCGATGCCTTCCAGGTGCTGCAGCGCCAGCGAATAGCGGTCGGCGAACTTCTCGATCTGCTTCGGGATCTTGTACAGCGCCGAGCCAAGGGCCTCGATGTCCTCGCGTTCGATCGGGGTGATGAAGCTGTCGACCAGCGCCTTGCCGATCTTGTCGGACGCGGCGCGCTCGCGGGTGCGGGCCAGCTTGAAGGCGTCCAGCGCCGGCTGGCGGTCGGGCGCCTTCATCATCGTGTGCAGCGCCTTCGCGCTTTCGTGGGCGGCCGCGGCCGACTCGTCGAGCAGGCTGAAGAACTGCTGGCCGGAGCCGAAGATGGTCTGCAGGGAGAACATGGACTGACGCCTCGATGACGGTGATGTGAATATCGTAAGTCCGATTTGTGACTTGAAAATGACAGTCGACCCGGGACCGTCACCCTGTGGACACGCCACCGTCATCTCCGCCTCCGTGAGACCCGTCTCGTCGTCGCCGGGCCGTCCGGACCCGCCTGCTATCATCCGCCGACCCCATGTCCGAACCCCCGCCGCCTCCCATGCCCCCTCCCGCCGCCCCGGCCGCCCCCCTGGCCGGTGATTGGTCGTGCCTGGCCCGCCCCTCTGCCCTGGAAGGCTCGCGGCATGACTAAGTTGTTGATCGTGGTGGCGCTGGTCCTGTTCAACGCCTTCTTCGCCCTGTCCGAGATGGCGGTCCTGACCTCCCGCAAGAGCCGGCTCAAGCAGATGGCCGCGCACAGCGCCGGCGCCCGCAAGGCGCTGGAACTGGCCAACGAGCCGGAGAAGTTCCTGTCGGCGGTGCAGCTGTGGATTACCGCGCTGGGCATGGTCATCGGCCTGCTCGGCGGCGAATCGATCGGCGAGAGCATCGCCGTGCCGCTGTCGCGGATCCCGGAACTCGCCCCGTACGCCCACGTCCTCGGCCTGGTGTCCGGTTTCCTGGTCACGCTGTTCGTGGTGGGGCTGCTCGGCGAACTGGTGCCCAAGCGCATCGGCACCCTGCGTCCCGAGAAGATCGCCGTCGTGGTCGCCTACCCGATGCAGTTCTTCGCCAACCTCGCGAAGCCGATCGTCATCGCGCTGTCGACCTGCACCCGCTGGGTGATGCGCCTGTTGCGCCTGGGCAACGCCGACGACAACGCGATCACCGAAGAGGAAATCCAGTTGCTGGTGAGCGAAAGCCACGAGCAGGGGCTGATCGACGACGACGAACGCAACATGATGCAGCGGGTCATGCGCCTGGGCGACCGCACGGTCGAAAGCATGATGACCCCGCGCACCCGGATCGTCTGGCTGGACGCGACCGCCTCCTTCGAGGAGAACCTCGCCGAGATGCGCGAGACGCCGTACTCGCGCTACCCGGTCTATCGCGGCAGCGACGCCGACGTGCTGGGCGTGCTGGAAGTGAAGTCGCTGCTCGACCGCCTGGAATCACGGGCCCCCGAGCTATTCAAGACGCTGCGGCCGGCGCTGTTCGTGTCCGAATCCACCCATGCGCTGAAACTGCTGGAGATCTTCCGCGAGGAGCAGCAGTCGCTGGCGCTGGTGGTGGACGAATACGGCGACATCACCGGCATGGTCACGGTCAACGACCTGATGGGCGCAGTGATCGGCCGGATGCAGTCCGGCGAGACCCCCGATTCGGAAGCGCTGGTGATGACCCGCGACGACGGCTCGCTGCTGGTCGACGGCTCGCTGCCGGTGGACGAACTGCGCGAACTGATCGGCCAGGCGCTGCCGCACCTGGAAGAACACGACTACCACACCGCCGCGGGCATGGTGATCGCGCACTTCGGCCGCATCCCGAACACGTCGGAGTCGTTCGAATGGGCCGGCTGGCGGATCGAGGTGGTGGACCTGGACGGTCCGCGCATCGACAAGCTGCTGCTGTCGCGGGTGGTGCAGCGGGACCCCGACGAGGATGGCTGAGTCCGAACCCGGCCCGGATCCGGCGGAGGCAAGGGGGGAAGACGCGAGGCCGCACGCGGCCCCTCTCGGCCTGCGCGCGACCATCGATATCCTCTGCGCCGGCGATCCGGACGAACGCCTGGAATTGCGCGGGCTGGTCCACGACCTCGGCCGCAGCGCGTTCGGCGTCCTGTTGCTGCTGGCCACGCTGCCGGCGCTGATCCCGATCCCCGGCCTGGCCGGCGGTCTCAGCGGCCCGCTAGTGATCCTCGTCGGCCTGCACCTGCTGTTCCTGCAGCGCAAGCCGTGGATGCCGGGCTTCATCGCCCGTCGCGGGCCCCAGCGCAGCACCGTGATCCGCTTCGACAAGCGGACCGACCGGCTCCTGCGCTGGCTGGAGAAGGCGATCCGGCCGCGGCTGTTCGGCATGATCGACCACCCCGTCGCGACCGTGCTCTCGGGGCTGCAGCTGGTGCTGCTCGGCATCCTGCTGGCGCTGCCGATCCCGTTCACCAACTACCTGTTCGCGGGCCTGCTGCTGCTTTATGCATTGTCGCTGATCGAACGCGACGGCGGCCTGATGCTCGTGTCCTGGGCCGCCGGCACCGTCGCGATCTGGGTGTTCGGCGCGGTGTCGGGCAACCTCGTCGCCATGCTGTGGGCCTGGATCGCGAGCTTCGGCTGAGCGGCTGGGCCGGTTTCCGCCGCGGGATCCCGCGTCAGCCCACCAGCGTGACGAAATCGCGCATGTTCATCGGGTGCCCCAGCCAGTAGCCCTGGGCGAGGTCGCAGCCGCGGCTGCGCAGCAGGTCGCACTGCCCTTCCTTCTCCACACCCTCGGCGATCACCGTCATGCCCAGCGAATGCGCCATCGCGATGATCGCAGTGGTCAGGGCGAGGTCGTCGGGGTCGTGCAGCACGTCGGCGATGAAGCTGCGGTCGATCTTCACCCCGTCGACCGGCACCCGGCGCAGGTGGCTCAGGCCGGAGAAGCCCGTGCCGAAATCGTCCAGCCACACCTTGACCCCGGCCACGCGCAGCTCGCCGAGGATCTGCCGGGCCTGTTCCTCGTCGCCCAGCACCGCGGTCTCGGTGAGCTCGATGTGCAGCAGGTGCGGCGGCAGGCCGGTCTCGGCCAGCGCGGCCATCACCTGTTCGCGGAAATCGCCGCTGCGCAGCTGCCGCGCGGAGACGTTGACCGACACGAACAGGTCCTCGCCTTCCTCGCGACGCCAGCGCGCGGCGTCCCGGCAGGCGGCGCGGAACACCGCCGGGCCGATGGTCTCGATCAACCCGCTCTGCTCGGCCACGTCGATGAACACCGACGGCGACACCTGCCCGTGCACCGGGTGCAGCCAGCGCAGCAGCGCTTCCGCGCCGACCAGGGCCTTGTCGGCGACGCGGTGGATCGGCTGGTAGGCCAGGGTCAGTTCGCCGCGCTCCCAGGCACCGCGCAGGTCCTGCTCGATCCGCACCCGGCGGGTCACGGCCTGATCCATCGCGCGGCTGTAGAAGCGGTAGCCGTTCTTGCCGGCGACCTTCGCCTGGTACATCGCGATGTCGCCATTCTTCATCAGCATGGTCGCGCCCGACGCATCGTCCGGGAACAGGGTCACGCCGATCGACGTCCCCAGGAACACCTGGCGGTCCTGCACCACGATCGGCCGGCTCAGTTCCGCCACCAGCGTCTCGGCGAGGTGCGAGGCGGCGGCACGGACATCCTCGAGGTGGCCTTCGCCTTCGAGCAGGATCACGAATTCGTCGCCGCCGAAGCGCGCCAGCACGCCGTCGTCGCCGCCGATCCGTTCCACCGCCTCGCGGATGCGGTTGGCGAGCTGGATCAGCACCTCGTCGCCCACGTCGTGGCCGAGGGTGTCGTTCACCCGCTTGAAGTCGTCGATGTCGGCGAACAGCAGCGCCAGCTGGCGGCCGACGCCGCGCAGCCGCATCAGCCGCTGGTCGAGGGTCTCGCGGAAGGCGAGGCGGTTGGCCAGGCCGGTGAGCGAATCGGTGTAGGCCATGCGCCGCATGTCGCGGTCGTGGCGATCGATGCTTTCGGCCATGCGCGAGAAGGCGCGCACCAGCGTCCCGACCTCGTCGCGGCCGCTGTGGGCGGGCAGCTCGGCGGAGAAATTGCCCGCCTCGATCTCCCGCGCGGCGTCGGAGAGCTGGCGGATCGGGCGGATCAGCGCCCGCTGCAGCACGATCGCCACGAACACCGCCAGCGACACCAGCAGCAGCAGCAGCAGGCCGATCCACGCGAAATGGCGATGGCCGAGCGCGCGCAGGCGCTTGGTGATCTGCTCGTCCACGTGCGCCTGCTCGGTGCGCAGCTTGGCCAGCGAATAGCCCACGCGCACGCCGCCCAGGCGCTGGTCGCCGATGCGGATCGGCGAGGACACGTCCATCACGTCGCCCTGGCTGAGCACGCGCAGCCCGTCGGCGGCGACGATCCGCGCGGCCAGCGGGTCGTGCATGCGCTGGCCGAAGGTGGGGATGTCGCCGGAGCCGTCGTGCAGGATGTCGCCCTTGGCGTCGTAGACCAGCACGTAGGCGATGTCGGGCTGGTGCAGGATGCTGCGGGTGGTGGCGCCGATGGCGTCGAGGTCGAAGTAGTAGACCGGATTGACCAGCAGGTCCGCGGTCTGCGTGACCTGCGATTCGCCGCGCTGGCGCAGCCGGTCGTAGACCAGCACGCGGGTCGCATCGCTGCTCAGCCGCAGCACTTCGGCCTGGGTGGCAGTCTGGCGCTGCCAGATCAGGGCCACGACGGCGAGCATGAACACCAGCGCCAGCCCGATCACCGCCATGAACTTGGCCTGGAGGCCGTCGAACGGCTTCATTCGACCTCCGCCCGCACCTGGGACACGCCGTCGCGCAGCCGGTCCAGCGCCTGCCGGTCGTCCGCGTCGATCGGCAGGAACCGGGTGGTCCTGAAGAAATACTTCATCGCCTCGCGCGCCGACGGATCGGCCGCGGCCTGGATCAGCACCTCGCGCAGCCGCGCCTGGACCCGCGGATCGAGATCGCCCCGGACCATTTCCAGCGCGCGCGGCACCGGTTCCGAGCGGTGGATGACGATCAGGTCGCGGCGGAACGACGGCGGCACCCGCGCGGGGTTGTTCCAGTCGAGATCGCTCATCGCCCCGGCATCGACCAGGCGTTTCTGCACCCAGGCGCCGATGTTCAGCTCGGACCGGGCGAAGACGTAGCCGACGCTGTCGCCGCCGGGCTTGTCCATCGGCGACAGCAGCAGGCTCAGCGACATGCCGCGACGCAGCAGTTCGATGGTCGGGACGAAGTAGGCGCTGGTCGAGGCGTTGTTCTGGAAGGCCACGCTGCGCCCACGGAGGTCGTCGAGCGAGGCCAGCCCGCTGTCGGCGCGGACGAAGAACAGGGTGCGGTAACGGCTGACGCCGTCGCGCTCGGTCAGCAGCAGTGGCTGCGCGCCGCCGCGCTGCTGGAGCAGCATGGCGGTGCCGGCGGTCTCGGTGACCCAGTCGACCTGGCCGCGGCGGAGGTAGCTGGCCATCTGCTGGGCGTCCCGCGCCATCAGCACCCGGCCCTCGCGGATGCCGACATCGGCCATCCGGGGCACCACGTAGTCCAGCAGCGGCTTGAGCTGCTCGTAGTGCAGCTTCGGGTCGTCACTGATGCGGCCGAGGACCAGAATGTGACGCTGGTCGTCAGCCGCTGCCGCTCGGGGCGCGGGCATGACAGCCGCGAACGCCAGCGTCAGCAGCAGCGCGATGCGGGCGAGGACGGCGGTCACGGGCGTCGCTCCGGAGGGAGACGGGACGCCGCGGGGCGCCGCGGGTCAGTCCCGGCGCGGCGGCGGAATCCGGCCCTCGGCGATGTCCGCCATGCGCCTGGCGTCGGCCAGCAGGCCCCGCAGCAGCCGCACGTCGCGCGCATCCAGGTCCGCGCGCAGGAACAGGCGCCGGAACTTGCGCATCGCCGCGGCCGGAGTCCGGCCCTTGTGGAAATCGATCGCATCCAGGGTGTCCGCCAATTGCGAGAAGAAACCTTAGAGCTCGGCATGGGTCGCCGCCGGCTCGCGCCCGGGAACGCGTGCCCCGCCCCCGACTTCGGACACCCGCTCCCGGGGAGATTCGCCCCCCGGAACCGCATGTCCAATCCCTTCATTACGCAATTCGTATGCCAAGACCTGCACCGCGGCCGCCAGGTTCAGCGAACCGTAGTCCGGATCGGACGGAATGTGGACCGCGGCATGGCACAGCTGCAGCTCCTCGTTCTCCAGGCCGGTCCGCTCCCGGCCGAAGACCACCGCGATTTCGCCGCCGGCCTCGGCGACCGCCAGCGCACGGCCGGCGGCGGGCCGTGGATGCAGTTCCTCCAGGGCGATGCGGCGGCTGCGCGCGGTGCAGC
>JAEWNA010000043.1 GCA_023392975.1 Pseudomonadota bacterium
GCGCGACGCCGAGCGCCGCGCCCGCGCCGGCGGCGCCGCCCGGCTGGAAGTCACCAGTGCCGGGCACCGCACCGAAGCCCACGCCTTCTACCGCGCCTGCGGCTTCGGCGAGGGCGCGGTGCGCTTCGTGAAGTCGCTGGGCGACTGAGCCCGCCGCTGGGGCAGAATGGGCGCCCCGCCACGATCCTGCCGAACGCCCATGCGCTGCCCCAAATGCCACGCCGAGATGCATCCGCTCCCCGGCCACGAGGAAGCCGTCGTCCACCGCTGCGAGGGCTGCCACGGGATGTGGTTCGAGAACATGGCGCACATGCAGCTGCGCGACGAGGCCGAGCGCATCGACCTGTCCGAACCGAAGCCACCGGCGGACGAGGGTGCGTTCGATCCGACGGCACCGTCCGCCGAGACGATCCTCTGCCCGGCCTGCGGCCACTACCCGCTGATCCACATGGTCGACCCCCACCAGCCGCACCTGCGCTTCGAGAGCTGCAAGTTCTGCTACGGCCGGTTCTACGACGCCGGCGAGTTCCGCGATTTCGTCGACGACAGCGAGTACGACACGGCGTTCGACCGGCTGATCAAGAAGATCAAGCCGCTGATCGACGGCCCGAGCGAAGTGTGAAGCGCGAAGCGGACGCCGCGGCCGGCCTCCGCCCGAACGGCCGGCCGGTCGTGTTCCTGATGGTGCTCCTGCCGCTGGTGCTCGGGAGCATGCTGGCCGGCGGCGTCGGACTGGTCGCGCTGCTCGCGCGCACCACCGGCACGACGCTGGCGACGGTGTCGAACGTCGCCGCGATCGTGGTCGGCACCTGCGGCCTGCTGCTGGCGATCCCCGTGGCGCTGATGGCCGCGAATCTCGTGCTGTCCGCCGTGTCGCCGCTACGGCGCATCGCGGAAGCGGACGTCGCCCGCAACGGGCGCCCGGATTTCGGGGCGTCGCAACGCGCACTGCTGCGCCTGTTCTTCGTCCTCGCGGCGATCTGCGCGCCGGTCATCGCGGCGACGTTCGCCCTCGCGCGCTGAGCGTTGATGCGGGACCGCCCATGATCGCCGCGCGCAGCGCCGCGGCGGGCGCATCGTCCGAGAAGCGCAGGCCGTCGCCGTCGCGGGCGATGCCGAGCGCGGCATCGCTGTCCTGCAGCGACGGGAACGCAGTGCCGGCGGCGTAGTCGCGATAGCGGCGCACGAACAGGTCGGTGCCGGCGATGCGATCCAGCGCCGCGACGAAGGCCTCCGGCGCGATGTGCGCGGTGCCATCGAGGCAGCAGCGCGCGTACCCGTCGAGCACCGCCTGCAGCGAGCTGTCGTGCTCACGGCGCAGGCGCAGGTCCATCTCCAGCCAGTACGCGGCGCCGGCCCAGTAAACCCGCATGGTCGAACGGCGACCGAGCCGTTCCAGCGGGGTTCCTGCGCCGTTTGCTTCGCCGCGCCGGAAGCCTGCATCGAGCTTCGTCCAGGCGTCTTCCGGCGTCGTCAGGCCGGCGCGCGCCCGCAGTACGTTCTGCTGGTAGCTCGCCAGCCCCTCGGCGAGCCAGCGCCCGCGGTCGCCCAAGTAGGGATGCGCGAGGTGCGCGAACTCGTGCACCGCGGTCCAGTCCGCGCGCAACGCTTCGCGATCCGCCCCGCGGCGCACGAACAGCAGCACCGCCACGTCGTCGTCGCGGCGGGTCTGGCCCCACGGCACCGGGCTCGGATCGCGGCTGTCGATCTCGACGATCCGCGCCTGCGCCGTCGCCAGCGGAAAGCGCCCCGACGGCAGCACGGTCGCGCGCGCGGCTTCCTCGGCCCAGTCCATCAGCATCGCGCGGCGCGCCGGGTCGTCGACGCCATCGACTTCGATCATCAATGTCGTGTCGCGTGCCCGCACGAGGCGCGTGTCGTCGACGGGCGGCGCGGCGAACGCCGACAGGCCGGCGACAAGGACCACGAACGCGGCGACGCAGGCGGCGAAGGATGGCGTGGAGGAGGGCGTGCAATCCCGGCGCATCGCCATTGGAGGGCCGATCCGCACGCGAGTTCCCTCGCGGCTCAGCGCCGCTCCAGCACGGGCGGCAGCGGGCAGTGCAGCAGGCCGCACAGGGCGCGCAGCGCTTCGGCCTCGACGACGGACACGCGGCCGTCGTGGCCGACGGCGGCGGCGATCGCTTCGACCAGGCGCTGCCGGTCCGGCGGCACCAGCGCGTCGAGCACCGGCCAGACGTCGTCGAGCGCGAGCACGCCATTGGCCGGCGGTGCGTAGTCGATGTGTGCGTCCGGGAAGATCCGCTGCAGGCCCGCGAGGTAGGCGCGCAGGCCCTCGTGGGCGTCGCGATGCCCCGCGCGGGCGATCGTTGCCAGCAGCGTCGCGACCTGCGCACGCGCCTCGACCGCGCGCCGGCGCCCGTACGGCGCACGACGCGTCGGGTCCAGCGCCTCGTGCATCTGTGTCTGCAGCAGCGTGCCCAGGCCGTATTCGAACAGCGCGACGCGGCCATCGGTGTTGACGACGGCGTGGACGGTGTCCAGCACCAGCCCGATCGCCGCGCGGGGACGCTGACCCAGCGCCGGAAAGGCCAGCGTCGCCAGCGGCAGGCGCAGCATCGGATGCAGCGCCTCGAGGTGTTCGTCGCGCAGCGCCTGCGCGTGCACGGCCGCCTCGCGGCCAAGGCGCGCGGCGATCTCGGTGTGCTGGCGCGCGCGCACCGCCGGCTCGGCGTCGAGCAGCAGGCCGATCGTCAGCGGCACCACGCTGTCGCGATCGACGACGAGGGCGCGTACGGCGGCGGGGATGGCGGCCAGGAG
>JAEWNA010000070.1 GCA_023392975.1 Pseudomonadota bacterium
CACCCTCGCCGGCTTCGGGCTGGTCTCCGATGCGCCGGTCGTGCGCCAGAGCGAACGCCACGACCGCTACCGCGCCGCGCTCGATCGCCTGCTCGCCGATGGCCTCGCCTTCGCATGCGCCTGCAGCCGCAGCGCGCTCGCCGCCAGCGGTGGCGTGCATCGCGCGTGCGTGCCCGGCCCGGCACGCGCGGAGACGGCGGTGCGCCTGCGCGTGCCCGACGGCAGCGTGGTCGCGTTCGACGACGGCCTGTGCGGCCGCTACGCGCAGGACGTGGCGACGGACGTGGGCGACGTCGTGCTGCTGCGCGCCGACGGCTGCTGGGCCTACCAGTTGGCGGTGGTGGTGGACGACGCCGAGCAGGGCATCACCGACGTGGTCCGCGGCGCCGACCTGCTGGATTCGACACCGCGCCAGATCCTGCTGCAGCGCGCACTGGGCCTGCCGACGCCGCGCTATGCCCACCTCCCGCTGATCGTGGATGCCGACGGCCGCAAGCTCTCAAAGTCGCTGGCGGCGGTCCCGGTCGATGGCGACGACCCCTTGCCGGCGCTGCGTCTGGCATGGCGGGCGCTGGGGCAGCGACCCGGGCCGTTCGACGCGCCGGGCGCGGTCGCAAGCGGCCTCGCGACGGCCACCGCCGCGTTCGACCCGGGCTTGATCCCGCGCAAGCCGGTCCCGCTCGCCGCGGTGCACAATGGCCCGGTCACCGACGACGCATAGAATCGATCGGGACACCGCGGGAATGGACCGCCGCAACGCGCCGCTCCCGCCGGGACACCCCGCACAGGACTTTCATACCGGAGGGTATCCAGCATGACCACACGCGTCGCACTCGTGACCGGCGGCACCGGCGGCATCGGCACCGCCATCTGCAAGCGCCTGGCCGACATGGGCCACAAGGTCGCCACCAACTACCGCAACGAAGAGAAGGCCAGGGCCTGGCAGGCGCAGATGAAGGCCGACGGCTACGACGTCGCGCTGGCGAAGGGCGACGTGACCTCGCCGGACGAGGCCGCGGCGATGGTGAAGGACGTCGAGGCGCAGCTCGGCCCGATCGACATCCTGGTCAACAACGCCGGCATCACCCGCGACGGCACGTTCCACCGCATGAGCGCGCAGCAGTGGACCGACGTCATCAACACCAACCTCAACTCGGTGTTCAACGTCACCCGCCCGGTCATCGAGGGCATGCGCGACCGCAAGTGGGGCCGGATCATCCAGATCAGCTCGATCAACGGCCTGAAGGGCCAGTACGGCCAGGCCAACTACGCCGCCGCGAAGGCCGGCATGCACGGCTTCACCATCTCGCTGGCGCGCGAGAACGCCAAGCTGGGCATCACCGTCAACACGATCTCCCCCGGCTACATCGCCACCGACATGGTGATGGCCGTGCCCGAGGAAGTGCGCGCAAAGATCGTCGCCGACATCCCGACCGGCCGCCTCGGCACGCCGGACGAGATCGCCTACGGGGTGGCCTTCCTGGCCGACGAACGCGCCGGCTGGATCACCGGCTCGAACCTGGACATCAACGGCGGCCACCACATGGGTTGGTGACGCCGCGCGCGTCCGCCGTGCGACCCGGGCCGCCTTGAGTGACCCGGGGCGCGATCCGGCCCGGGCCACGACCCGCCGGACGCGGCCGTTTTCCCGACGAGTTGCAAGCCGGCGCCGCCTGCGCCATGCTCGGGGACCGGCTCCCGTTAGAGTAAAGGCTCCATGCCCGTCACGCGGATCATCAAGAAGTACCCGAACCGCCGCCTCTACGACACCAAGATCTCCAGCTACATCACGATCGAGGATGTCCGCCAGCTGATCGTGGACGGCGAGGATTTCGAGGTACGCGACGCCAAGTCCGGCGAGGACCTGACGCGCCAGGTGCTGCTGCAGATCATCGCCGAGCACGAACAGGACGGCGAGCCGGTGCTGTCCACGCAGCTGCTGAGCCAGATCATCCGGTTCTACGGCGACTCGCTGCAGGGCTTCATGGGCAACTACCTCGAGCGGTCGATGCAGATCTTCCTCGACCAGCAGCAGCAGTTCCGCCAGCAGATGGGCGGGCTGATCGGGCAGACGCCGTGGACGATGATGAACCAGCTGACCGAGCGCAACCTCGAGATGTGGCGCGAGTTCCAGCACAACCTGATCGGCGCCATGGGCCGGCCGACCGCCGCCAAGCCGAAGGACAAGGCCGCCGCCGGCGGCAAGACGCACGACGACTGATCCGCTTCGCATCGCGCACCGCGCCGGCGCGCGAGCGCCGCATGCGCGGCCGGGCACATGCGCCAGATCCGACCATCCCAGGGGAATTCCACCATGCAGCAACGTGTGGCCGTCGTGACCGGCGGCATCGGCGGACTCGGCACCGAGATCTGCAAGACCCTCGCCCGCGCCGGGCACACCGTCATCGCCGCCGACCTTGGCGCCCGCGCCGAGCGCATCGCCGAATTCGAGCGCGACGTCGAAGGCATGTCGATCCGCTTCGCGCCGCTGGACGTCACCGACTTCGACGCCTGCGGCGCACTGGTGCGCAAGGTGGAAGCCGAACACGGCAGCCTCGACATCCTCGTCAACGCCGCCGGCATCACCCGCGACGGCACCCTGCGCAAGATGGACAAGCCGCAGTGGGACGCGGTGCTGACGGTCAACCTCGACAGCGTGTTCAACCTCTGCCGCCACGCGGTCGAGGGCATGAGCGCACGCGGCTTCGGCCGCATCGTCAACATCAGCTCGGTCAACGGCCAGACCGGCCAGTTCGGGCAGACCAACTACGCCGCGGCCAAGGCCGGCATGCACGGCTTCACGATGGCGCTGGCCCGCGAGGTCGCGCGCAAGGGCGTGACCGTGAACTCGGTGTCGCCGGGCTACTGCGAGACCGCGCTGGTGATGGCGATGCCGGAGGAGATCCGCGCCGGGATCGTCGAGAAGGTGCCGGTGGGCCGCATGGGCAAGCCGTCCGAGATCGCGCGCACCGTCGCCTTCCTCGCCGACGAGGAGGCCGGGTTCATCACCGGTGCGAACATCCCGGTGAACGGCGGCCTGTTCATGAGTTTCTGAGGGGGACGATCGCGCTCTGCCGCTCTACCATTGCATTCCACCTCATCCCGCAGAACGCACGCATGATCCGACTCACCCCGCCCAGCACGCCCGCCTTCCTGATCTCGCTGCTGCTCGGCGGTGCCGGCATCGCCGGCCGACTGGGCTATCTCGCGCTGGCCGCACCCAACGCGTTCTGGCTGCTGACCACCGCGTTCGCGCTGTTGCTGCTGTCGACGCTGTTCAAGGGTCTCTGAGGTCCCGGCGCGTCACGCCTCGTCGTCCTTCCCGGCGGCCGGCCGTTCGCGGTTGTGCACCGCCAGCAGCGCCGAGGCGAAGATGCCCGCCGGCGCGGCCACGATGCCCAGGCTCGCGACCAGCAGCACGAAGGTGAAGAGCCGCCCGCCGACGATGATCGGATAGATGTCGCCGTAGCCGACCGTGGTCACCGTCGCCAGCGACCACCACATCGCGTCGGCGATGGTCGCGAACTTGTCGGCCTGAGCCGCGTGCTCGAAGTGGTAGATGCCGAACGCCGAGAAGTAGATCACCATCGCCATCACGAACAGCGAGATCGCGAGCTCTTCCTTCGATTCGTAGAACGCCCGCCACATGCGGCCGAACGCACGGTTGTAGCGCGCCAGCTTCAGCAGCCGCAGCAGGCGGAGCACGCGCAGCAGCCGCAGCGCACGCAGGTCGAGCGCGGACGCGGTGTAGAACGGCAGGATCGCGAGCAGGTCGATCATGCCCTGCCAGCCGAAGACGAAGCGCAGCCGGCGCTCGGCCGCCCACAGCCTCAGCAGGTATTCGAGGGTGAAGACCGCGACCACCAGAACCTCGGCGTCGGCCAGGAACGCGCGCAGGCCGGGATCGAGGTCGGGCAAGGTTTCCAGCGGCAACGTCGCCGCCGAGAACACGATCAGGCAAACCAGCAGGAACCCGGCGACCGGGCTGTCCAGCCCGGCGGCGACGCGGCGCTTCCAGCGCGATGATGCTTCCATGCCGTCGTCCTCAGCGCGAAGCGCCTTCCTCGCAGAATTTCCTGCGGTATTCCATCGCCTTCGGCATCAGCGCCTGCAGGTTGGCGATGCGGGTGCCGGGGTTGGGATGGGTGGAAGAAAACTCAGGCTGCGCGCGACCGCCGCTGGCCTGGTCCATGCGCTGCCACAGCGGGATCGCCTCCTCCGGGTTGAAGCAGGCGGCGGCGGCGAGCAGCAGGCCCATCTCGTCGGCCTGCGTCTCCTGCCTGCGCGCGTACGGCAGCGAGCGGCCGTAGCCGTACACCGCCATCACCGCCTGCATCGACTGCTGGTCCATGCCGCTCATCGCGCCGGCCATCTGGCCCATCTGGGTGAGCTTCTGCTCGGTCATGCGCTGCGCGCCGTGGCGCAGCAGCGCGTGGGTGATCTCGTGGCCCATCACCACCGCCATCGCGTCGGCGTTCTGCGCGACCGGCACCAGGCCGGTGTAGACCGCCATCTTGCCGCCGGGCAGGCAGAACGCGTTGACCTGGTCGGACTGCAGCACGTTGACGTCCCAGTCGAAGCTGTCCTCGATGTGCGGCGCCTGCCCGCCGTGCTCGGCGGCCAGCGCGTCGGACACCTGCGGGATCTTCGCGATCAGCCGCTGCGCGATGCCGCGGATCTGGCGCGCGACCTGCGAATTCGGGTCGACCGGTCGTTCCTGCGACAGGATTTCCTCGTAGGCCTGCAGGCCCATCGCCTTCTCGTCGTCGGGCGAGATGCTGCGATCGATGACCACCTTCTCGCCGGTCAGCGGGTCGGTGCTGCGGTTGGAGAACCAGTAGTACGCCGCGTAGCCGGCGAACAGCAGCAGGATGAGGAAGCGGGGGTTGATGCCGCGTCCGCGCGGACGGCCGTTGCCGTACTGCGCGTTGCCGAAGGGGTCTTGTCGCATGGTCGTCTCCTCCCGGCCCGGCCGGTCTGCGCGACGACTATAAGTGAGATCGCCGTCGCATCCGAAGCCTCGCGACGCTTTTTCGCCTTGCGGGCATTCCGCGTGCGCGACGGGCCGCTACAGGTCGCGCACCACCCGGAAGCCGGTCAGGGCGTTGGTCGCGTCGGACTGCGCCTGACGCCGCCACGCCGCCCGGGTCTGCGCCGGCGCGTTGCCCCAGGCGCCGCCGCGGATCACCCGGGTGCGGCAACCGGGATTGATCCAGGCCTCGCCCTGGGTCGGCGCGCGGCGATAGCCCTCGTGCCAGCAGTCGGCCACCCACTCGCTGACGTTGCCTTCGAGATCGTGGATGCCGAAGGCATTCGCGCGGAAGCTCGCCACCGGCGCCGGCCCCCACCAGCCGTCGCCGTAGCCGGGGAAGGCGTTGCCCCAGCTGCGGCCGTTCGGCGAGTGGTCGCCGCCGCCGGTGAGGTTGCCGGTGCCCGGCGACGGCGGCAGGTCGCCCCACGGGTAACGCCCCGACTGTCCGCTGCGCAGCGCGTATTCGAACTCCGCCTCGCTCGGCAGCCGGTAGCGCTGCCCGCTCCGGTCCGACAGCCAGCGCGCATAGGCCTCGGCGTCCTTCGCGCTGACGTGGACCACCGGTAGGTCGTCGGCGGCGGGCCGGCCGCGGTAGTCGAAGCGCCAGTCCACGCCGCTGCGGCGCACGAAGTTGCCGCCGCGGTCGTCGTAGACCAGCGAGTGGCCGCGACGGACCGCCCGCGGCCGGTAGCCGCTGGCCTCGACGAAACGCCGGAACTGGCCAACCGTGACCTCGGTGCGGGCGATGCCGAAGCCGCGTTCGAAGCGCACGTAGCGCTGCGGGCGCTCGGCATCGGTGGCGTCGGGCTCGCTGGCGCGCGCGCCCATGCGGAAGCCGCCGTGCGGCACAACCACCATCTCCGGCCCGCGACCGCCGCCCTGCAGCGCATCGGTGAAGCGCTGGCCGGGACGCATCAGGCCGTAGTGCGCGGCCAGGTCGATGCGGGTGCGCAGCTCCGCGGCGGCGGCATCGCCGGGCCGGGCGATGCGCAGCAGCGCCGCGAGGCGTTCGCGGGCGCCCTCCAGATGGCCGGGCACGTGCGGCTCGGCCAGCAGCGCCAGGCCCTCGTCGCGCAGCCGGGCGATGTGGATGCGGCGGATGTCCTCGACGATCGCCCGGCTGGCGTCCGCCGTGTCCAGTTCCGGACGCACCGTCTTCGCCAGCGCCAGCCAGCGTTCGGCCTCGTCGAAATCCATGCGCGTGGCGGCGTCCTCGGCCCGGCGCAGCATCGCGCTCTCGACCGCGGCCACGCCCTGCGACGCCCGCGGCTGGCCCGGCGCCAGCGACAAGGCCTGCCGGAACAGCGCCAATGCCTCGTCGCTCTCCATGCCGAGCTTGCCGGCGGCGAGCGCAGCCTCCCCGCTCTCGTTCAGTTCCCACAGCCGCTCGGCGACGTCGACCCGCTGCAGGTAGGTCACGCCCTCCGGCGTCTCGTCGATGCCGACGGTGCGCATCACCGCGGCCACGGCCTCGGCGCGGCGCAGCGCCTCGGGGTCGTCGCCGGCATCGGCCAGCGCGGCGTCACCGTCCGCGCGCAGCTTCGCCAGCGCGCGATCGAGCAGCGCCTTCGCCTGCGCGTCCGCGGGATCGCGCGCGAGCAG
>JAEWNA010000119.1 GCA_023392975.1 Pseudomonadota bacterium
GCCGTCGACGATGTTCTTGTACATCTGGTTGCGGCCCTGCACGTCGTCGGACTTCACCGTCAGCATTTCCTGCAGGGTGTAGGCCGCGCCGTAGGCTTCCAGCGCCCAGACTTCCATTTCGCCGAAACGCTGGCCGCCGAACTGCGCCTTGCCGCCCAGTGGCTGCTGGGTAACGAGCGAGTACGGACCGGTCGAACGCGCGTGCATCTTGTCGTCGACGAGGTGGTTCAGCTTCAGCATGTGCATGTAGCCGACGGTGGTCTTGCGGTCGAAGGCTTCGCCGGTACGGCCGTCGAACAGCTGGGTCTGGCCCGACTCCGGCAGGTCGGCGAGCTTGAGCATCAGCTTGATTTCTTCTTCCGCGGCACCGTCGAACACCGGCGTCGCCATCGGCACGCCGTCGACCAGGTTGTTCGCCAGGCGCAGCAGCTCCTCGTCGGAGAACTGGGTCAGGTCGACGCGCTGGCCATGCAGCTTGTTGTCGTGGTTGTAGATCTCGTCGAGGAACTTGCGCAGTTCGGCGATCTTGGCCTGCGCCTCGAGCATGCGACCGATCTTCTGGCCCAGGCCCTTCGCGGCCCAGCCCAGGTGGACTTCGAGGATCTGGCCGATGTTCATTCGGCTCGGCACGCCCAGCGGGTTCAGCACGATGTCGACGGTCTGGCCGTCGGCCATGTACGGCATGTCCTGCACCGGCACGATGTTGGACACCACACCCTTGTTGCCGTGGCGACCGGCCATCTTGTCGCCGGGCTGGATGCGGCGCTTCACCGCGAGGAACACCTTCACCATCTTCAGCACGCCCGGAGCGAGGTCGTCGCCCTGGGTGATCTTGCCGCGCTTGTCGGCGAAGCGGCGCTCGAATTCCTTCTGGTGCGCGTCGATCTGCTTCTGGGCTCGCTCGATCGCGTCGGACGCGTCGTCGTCCTTCATGCGGATCTGGAACCAGTCGGCCTTCTTCAGCCCGTCGAGGTAGGCCTCGGTGATGCTGTCGCCCTTCTTCAGGCCCGGACCGCCGTTGGCGGCCTTGCCGACGATCTGCGAACGCAGGCGGGCGTAGATCGCCGATTCGAGGATGCGGAACTGGTCGTCGAAGTCCTTCTTGACCCGACGGATTTCCTCTTCCTCGATCTGGCGGGCGCGCTTGTCCTTCTCGATGCCGTCGCGGGTGAAGACCTGGACGTCGATGACCACGCCGTCCATGCCCGGGGGCACGCGCAGCGAGCTGTCCTTCACGTCCGAGGCCTTCTCGCCGAAGATCGCGCGCAGCAGCTTCTCTTCCGGGGTCAGCTGGCTTTCGCCCTTGGGCGTGACCTTGCCGACCAGGATGTCGCCGGCGCGGACCTCGGCACCGATGTACACCACGCCGGACTCGTCGAGGCGCGACAGCGCCTGCTCGGAGACGTTCGGGATGTCGGCGGTGATCTCTTCCGGACCCAGCTTGGTGTCGCGGGCCTGGCAGGTCAGCTCTTCGATGTGGATCGTGGTGTAGCGATCTTCCTTCACCACGCGCTCGGACAGCAGGATCGAGTCTTCGAAGTTGTAGCCGTTCCACGGCATGAACGCGACCAGCATGTTCTGGCCCAGCGCCAGCTCACCGATGTCGGTGGAGGGGCCGTCGGCCAGCACGTCGCCCTTCGCGACCACGTCGCCCACGTTCACCAGCGGACGCTGGTTGATGCAGGTGTTCTGGTTCGAACGGGTGTACTTGATCAGCGTGTAGATGTCGACGCCGGCATCGGCGGCATCGGTGATCTCGATCTCGTTGACCTTGACCACGATGCGGCCGGCGTCGATCTGCTCGATCACGCCGCCGCGGCGCGCGTTCACGGTCACGCCCGAGTCGCGCGCCACGGCGCGCTCGATGCCTGTGCCGACCAGCGGCTTCTGCGAACGCAGCGTCGGCACGGCCTGGCGCTGCATGTTCGCGCCCATCAGCGCGCGGTTCGCGTCGTCGTGCTCGAGGAACGGGACCAGCGCCGCCGCGACCGACACGGTCTGCATCGGCGAGACGTCCATGAAGTGGATCTCGTTCGGCGGACGCAGCATCGACTCGCCCTGGTAGCGGCAGGCCACGAACGGGGCGGTGATCTGGCCCTTGTCGTCGCGCTGGGCGTTGGCCTGGGCGATGACGTACTCGTTCTCCTCGATCGCCGACAGGTATTCGATGTCGTCGGTCACGCGGCCGTCGACCACCTTGCGGTACGGCGTCTCGAGGAAGCCGTAGCGGTTGGTGCGGGCGAACACCGCGAGCGAGTTGATCAGGCCGATGTTCGGGCCTTCCGGCGTCTCGATGGTGCAGACGCGGCCGTAGTGGGTCGGGTGCACGTCGCGCACTTCGAAGCCGGCGCGCTCGCGGGTCAGACCGCCCGGGCCGAGGGCCGAGACGCGACGCTTGTGCGTGACTTCCGACAGCGGGTTGTTCTGGTCCATGAACTGCGACAGCTGCGAGGAGCCGAAGAACTCCTTGATCGCGGCGGCGACGGGCTTGGCGTTGATCAGCTCCTGCGGCGTGAGGCCTTCGGACTCGGCCATCGTCAGGCGCTCCTTCACGGCGCGCTCGACACGGACCAGACCGACGCGGAACACGTTCTCGGCCATTTCGCCGACCGAACGCACGCGACGGTTGCCGAGGTGGTCGATGTCGTCGACGCCGGTGCCCTCGTTGCGGATCTGGCAAAGCACGCGGACCACGTCGAGGATGTCCGACATCTCCGGGCCGCAGGCTTCGCGCAGGCGCACGGACTCTTCGTCCTTGCGGTCGGCGAAGTACTTGTAGTCGTACAGCACCGGGCTGCCTTCGACTTCCTTGCGGCCGATGCGGCGGTTGAACTTCATCCGGCCCACGGCCGAGAGGTCGTAGCGCTCGAAGGTGAAGAACAGGTTGTGGAACAGGTTCTGCGCGGCGTCCTTGGTCGGCGGCTCGCCCGGACGCATCATGCGGTAGATCTCGACCAGCGCCTCGAGCTGGGTCTTGGTCGGGTCGATGCGCAGGGTGTTGGAGATGTACGGACCGCGGTCGAGATCGTTCACCCACAGCGTGCCGACGGCGTCGATGCCGTGCTTGCGGAACTTGGCGAGATGGTCGTCGCCAAGCTCATCGTTGGCGGTGGCGATCAGCTCGCCGGTGTTCGCGTCGATGACGTCGTGCGACAGGATGCGGCCGACCAGGTAGCTGTCCGGCACGGCCAGCGCGGCGATGCCCGACTGCTCCAACTGCTTGATGTGGCGCGCGGTGATGCGCTTGCCCGCCTCGACGATGACCTTGTCGCCATCGGCGAGGTCGAAGTCGAGGGTCTCGCCGCGCAGGCGCTCGGGGATCAGTTCGAGCTGCACGCCTTCCTGCAGGATGTGGAAGGTGTTGGTCTCGAAGAACTGCTGCAGGATTTCCTCGTTGGAATAGCCGAGGGCGCGCAGCAGGATCGTGACCGGCAGCTTGCGGCGGCGGTCGATGCGGGTGAACACGGCATCCTTCGGGTCGAACTCGAAGTCCAGCCAGGAGCCGCGGTAGGGGATGATGCGCGCGCTGTAGAGCAGCTTGCCCGAGCTGTGGGTCTTGCCGCGGTCGTGGTCGAAGAACACGCCCGGCGAACGGTGCAGCTGCGAGACGATGACGCGCTCGGTGCCGTTGACGATGAAGGTGCCGTTGTCGGTCATGAGCGGGATCTCGCCCATGTAGACCTCCTGCTCCTTCACGTACTTCACGGCCTTGTTCGACGATTCCTTGTCGTAGATCACCAGGCGCACAGTCACGCGCAGCGGGGCGCCGTAGCTGAGGCCGCGGTTGCGGCATTCGCGCTCGTCGAATACCGGTTCGCCGAGCTTGTAGCCGACGTACTCGAGGGCGGCGTAGCCGTTGTAGCTGGTGATCGGGAACACCGACTTCAGCGCGGCGTGCAGGCCGCGGTCCTCGCGGCGCGCCGGATCGGCGTCGGCCTGGAGGAACTCGCGGTAGGAATCAACCTGGATCGCGAGCAGGAAAGGCACCTCGAGAATCGAACGGCGCTTGCCGAAGTTCTTGCGGATGCGCTTCTTCTCGGTGAACGAATAGTTCGTCGAATGAGCTGTGGTCATGGGAGAAAGGCCTCTCAGCTTGGATTGCGTTGTCGCCGGCGCGCCGAACGGCTGCGGCCGGGTGGGGCGGGTCTCGCGGACCGCTCACCCCGGGGAATCGACAGTCGGAAGTCGCTGGTATTGCCGGCACCAGCACGCCCTCTCCCGCTACTTCCGATTGTCGACTTGCGTCACTGCTGCGTGCTTCTGTACTGCATGCCTCTGTACTGCCTGCTTCTGTACTGCGTGTTGCTTTACTGCCTGCTTCGACGACACCGTCATGGCGACGTCCGGACCGCGAAACGAACGGTTGAAACCGGCGACCCGTTACAACGGCCAAAGGCCGGGGGCTTCCGCCCCCAGCCTTGGTGTGTCGCCTTGAGTCGGTGTTGCCAACCCGGGGGCGACGTGGCGCCGCTTACTTGAGCTCGACCTGAGCGCCAGCGGCTTCCAGATCCTTCTTGAACTTCTCGGCGTCTTCCTTCGAGACCGCTTCCTTCACGGTCTGCGGGGCGCCTTCGACCAGGTCCTTCGCTTCCTTCAGGCCCAGGCCGGTGATGGCGCGGACGGCCTTGATGACCTCGACCTTCTTGTCGCCGGCGGCCTTCAGGATGACGTTGAACTCGGTCTGCTCTTCGACCGGGGCGGCCGGGCCGGCAGCCGGGCCGGCCATCATGACCGGGGCGGCGGCGGTGACGCCGAACTTCTCTTCGATGGCCTTGACCAGCTCCATCACTTCCATCAGGGTCTTGCCGGCAACGGCGTCGACGATCTGTTCGTTGGTAAGGGACATTGTGTTGACCTCTGGATTGATTGGTTAGCGATCGCCGGCAGCTGCCGCGCGATCGTCAATGGACGTTGGATTCTCAGGCTTCCGCCGGGGCGGCCTCGGCTTCGGCAGGCGCGGCGTCGCCGCCACCCTGCTTGTCGGCCACGGCCTTGATCGCGCGGGCGAACATCGACGCCGGCTCGGCCAGCACGCGGGCCAGCATGGCCAGCGCCTGATCGCGGGTCGGCAGCGACGCGAGCACGTCGACGTGGCTGGCCGGATAGACCTGGCCACCGACGGCGACGACCTTCGGCTGCAGCTTGTCGTTGCCCTTCGAGAATTCCTTGATCAGGCGGCCGGCGGCGCCCGGTTCTTCCAGCGAGAACGCATACAGCAGCGGGCCGACGAGCTTGTCCTGGACAGCTTCGTATTCGGTACCCGCCACCGCGCGCGAGGCCAGCGTGTTCTTGACGACTTTCAAGTACACGCCGGATTCACGCGCCTTCTTGCGCATCTCGGTCATCTGGGAGACCGTGGTGCCCGCGTATTCGGCGGCGATCAAGGAGTGCGCCTTGGCGGCGATTTCCGCCACTTCGGCCACAACGTCTTGCTTCTGGGTGAGATTCAGAGCCATGTGCACTCCTCTTGTGAACTCCGCTCGCGGCTCCTGCCGCTTGCGGTCCCGGACGGCGTTCGTCCTGAACGCCGGGGACGCGGATTGCGTCCCGGTGGCGGCCCTTCCAGAAAATTCCAGAGGGGGCGGCACCATCTGCGCAGGCGGCACTCTCGCGAATGCGATTAAGCGATCCCGCTTGCGACGGCACGCATCCCTGCCATGAGGGCGCTTCCCTGCCCGTGCGCGTCGCGCGCTGACCGCACCTGCGGTCTTTGACGGCGATCGCGTCGGATCGACTCTCGCGAGCCGCTCTTCGGCGATGCCCTCAAAACGTGCCCCGGGCGAAGCGAGGAACCTCGTTCCGCGCGGGTTGAAACATGTGCATGCGAGTGAAGCGGAAATCGACTCGGCTTCTGGCGAAAGCCGCAAGCAGATCCCTCGCTTCGCTCGGGATGACGCAATGGCAAAGGCGCTCGCGCTACGCGCGAGCGCGCCATTGCGTCACTTCAGCGCCAGTGACGCCTGGTCGACGGTCACGCCCGGACCCATCGTCGAGCTGATCGATACCTTCTGCAGGTACGTGCCCTTCGCGGTCGCCGGCTTGGCCTTGATCAGGTCGTGCAGCAGCGCTTCGAGGTTGCCCTTCAGGTCGGCGTCGTTGAACGAGGCCTTGCCGATGGTGCAGTGGATGATGCCGGCCTTGTCGGTGCGGTAGCGCACCTGACCGCCCTTGGCGTTCTTGACCGCTTCGGCCGGGTTCGGCGAGACGGTGCCGACCTTCGGGTTCGGCATCAGGCCGCGCGGACCCAGCACCTGGCCGAGCTTGCCGACGACGCGCATGGCGTCCGGCGTGGCGATCACGACGTCGTAGTTCAGGTCGCCGCCGAGCATCTTCTCGGCGAGGTCGTCCATGCCGACGATGTCGGCGCCGGCGGCCAGGGCTTCATCGGCCTTCGCGCCCGCGGGCACGAACACGGCGACGCGCACGGTCTTGCCGGTGCCGGCCGGCAGCACGGTCGAACCGCGCACCTGCTGGTCGGACTTCTTGGCGTCGACGCCGAGGCGCACGGCCACGTCGACGGACTCGACGAACTTGGCCTTGGTCGCGGTCTTGATGATCTTGATCGCGTCGTCGAAGGCGTAGGCCTTGCCCGGCTCGACGGCACCGAGGATCGCTTTCTGTCGCTTGTTCATCGCCATGGGATCAGCCCTCCACCACGAGACCCATCGAACGGGCCGAGCCCGCGATGGTCTTCACTGCCGCGTCGAGATCGGCGGCCGTCAGGTCCGCTTCCTTCATCTTCGCGATGTCTTCCAGCTGCTTGCGCGTGACCTTGCCCACCTTCTCGGTGTTCGGACGCTTCGAGCCGGACTGGATGCCCGCGGCCTTCTTCAGCAGCACCGAAGCCGGGGTCGACTTGGTGACGAAGGTGAAGGTGCGGTCCGAGTACGCGGTGATGATCACCGGAGTCGGCAGGCCCGGCTCCAGCTTGGAGGTCGCTGCGTTGAACGCCTTGCAGAACTCCATGATGTTCAGGCCGCGCTGACCGAGCGCGGGACCGACCGGCGGCGAGGGGTTGGCCTGAC
>JAEWNA010000155.1 GCA_023392975.1 Pseudomonadota bacterium
GGCAGCGGCGGCAGGCCGGCGTCCTTGCGCGCGGCGTCGACTTCGCCGCGCAGGGTCGCGCCTTCGTCCGGGCCGAGCGCGGCGAGCAGCGGCTCCCACGTCCGTGCGGCCTCGGCGGCCTTGCCCTGCTGGCGCAGCGCGATGCCGAGGTAGAAGCGGGCACGCTGATGGTCGGGCGCCCGTTTCAGTGCGCGCTGCAGGTACTCGACCGCGCGCGCATCGAAACGGTGTTCCGCATCGGCCTGCGCACGCGCTTCGGCGGCGGCGGCGAGGTAGTCGGGCTCGTCCGGCGCGCGCCGGAGCACGTCGTCCCAGGCGTCGCGGGCTTCCGCGTGCCGGCCCGCGCGCGCGTATGCGCCGGCGAGCATCACCCAGCCTTCCTGGTCGGGGAAGCGGTCGCGATTGGCTTCGAGCTGCGCGATCGCCTGGTCGAGCGAGGTCGGTCGTTCGATCATCGCCGTGTCCAGCGCGATGGGCGTGCCGACCAGCCGGTAGAGCCCGCCGGCGAGCACGGTGAACGCGGCGATCAGCACCAGCGCCGAGCCGCGACGCGCGCGCCACAGCGGATGCAGCACGGTGCCGAACACGCCGAGTGCGAGCAGGGCGGCGAGCAGGGCGAACACGCTGGCGGATGCGGAAGCGGACATCACCACTCCTGGGTGTCGTCGTCGGCGACGGGAGGCGTGGCCGCACGGTCGCGACGCAGCAGGCGCCGGATCACCACGCCGCCGCCGAGCACGAACAGCAGCGGCCCGAACCACAGCAGCCAGGTCGTCGGGCTCACCCGCGGCCGGTACAGCACGAACTCGCCGTAGCGCGCGACCAGGAAGTCGCGGATCTGCTGGTCGCTGCGGCCTTCGCGCATGAGGTCGAGGACTTCGCGGCGCAGGTCGACCGCGATCTGGGCGTTGGAATCGGCCAGCGACTGGTTCTGGCACATCACGCAGCGCAGTTCGGCGACGAGGTCGTGGAAGCGCGTCGCCTCGGCGGCGTCGCGGAACTGCAGCGGCGTGGCATCGACCTTCTTCTGCGCGAACGCGCCGCCGGCCAGCGCCAGCAGCAGGGCGCAGAGCAGGGCGCGGAAGGTCGCCGGGCTCACTTCCGCTGCTCCGCGGCGGTCAGCGCCGGCAGCAGTTCGTTCCGCACGATGTCGTCGCTGAGCGGACCGACGTGCTTCCAGCGCACGATGCCGTCGGCGTCGACGAGGAAGGTCTCTGGTGCGCCGTACACGCCGAAGTCGATCGCGGTGCGCCCGACCTCGTCGGCCAGCACCACCCAGTACGGGTTGTTGAACTGCTCCAGCCACGCCAGCGCATCGGCGGGCTCGTCCTTCCAGTTGTAGCCGATCACGCGCACGCGCTTGGTCTCGGCGAAGCGGGTGATCACCGGATGCTCGACCCGGCATTCCACGCACCAGCTGCCCCAGACGTTGAGCACGTAGGGCTGCCCGCGGAGGTCCCGGCCGGTGACCACGCGGGTCGGCTCGTGCAGCACCGGCAGCGCGAAGTCGGGCGCGGGCTTGCCGATCAGCGCCGACGGCAGCGCCTCGCGGTCGGGATCGCGGCTCAGCCACACGCCGGCCGCCAGCAGCGCGGCGACGAGCAGGAAAGCGAGGAAGGGAAGCCAGCGTTTCATTCGGGACATTTCCATCAAGGCGGCGCCATCAAGCCGTGGCCGCCGCGGCATCGCGCTTGCGGAAGCGCCGGTCCGCCGCGGTCACGAACCCGCCCAGCGCCATCATCAGCGCGCCGATCCAGATCCAGCGCACGAACGGCTTCACGTGCACGCGCACCGCCCACGCGCCGCCGCCCAGCGGCTCGCCGAGGGCGACGAACAGGTCGCGGGTCACGCCGGGCAGGATCGCCGCCTCGGTCATCACCTGGCCGCCGAGGTACTGGCGCTTTTCCGGATGCATGACCAGCACCGGCCGGTCGTCGCGCAGCACCTGGACGGTGCCGATGCTGGCGCGGTAGTTCGGGCCCTGCGCGTCGCGCACGCCTTCGAAGCGGAACGCGTCGCGGCCGATCTCCAGCGTCTGGCCGGGACGCAGCGCGACCTCGCGCTGCTGCATCTGCGCCTCGACCAGCAGCGCGCCGACCAGGAACACGGCGACCCCGGTGTGGGCGAGGGTCATGCCGAGCATTTCCGGCGTGAACCGACCGTTGGAACGGCGCAGGCGCTGCCAGACGAACCGTGCGGTGCCGAACGCGATCCACACCGCGCCGGCGACGCCCGCGGCGGTCTTCAGCGGCCCCTGCGGTGCCTGGACATACGCGATCGCACCGGCGACCAGCGCCAGCGCCAGCCACGGCAGCAGCAGTTTGAGCGGCCGCGAGACCTGGTCGCGCTGCCAGTGGATCAGCGGTCCCAGCGGCAGCAGCGCCACCACCGGGGTCATCAGCACGATGAACAGCAGCGCGAAGTACGGCGGGCCGACCGAGAGCTTGTGCTCGCTGCCGATCGCGTCCAGCAGCAGCGGGAAGAGCGTGCCGAGGAACACCATCGCCGACGCCGCGGTCAGCAGCAGGTTGTTGATCAGCAGCAGCGCCTCGCGCGACGTGCCGGTGAAGGGCTGGCCGGCGTCGGTCTGCGGCGCGCGCAGGGCGTACAGCAGCAGCGAGCCGCCGACGACGCAGCCGAGGAACACGAGGATGAACACCCCGCGCCCCGGGTCGGCCGCGAACGCGTGCACACTGGTCAGCACGCCCGAGCGCACGAGGAAGGTGCCGAGCAGGGACAGCGAGAACGCCGCGATCGCCAGCAGCAGGGTCCAACTGCGGAAGCTGCCGCGCTTCTCGGTCGTCGCCTGCGAGTGCAGCAGCGCGGCGCCAGCCAGCCACGGCATGAAGCTGGCGTTCTCGACCGGGTCCCAGAACCACCAGCCGCCCCAGCCGAGTTCGTAGTACGCCCACCAGCTGCCCAGCGCGATGCCGAGGGTGAGGAAGCCCCAGGCGACGTTGGTCCATGGGCGCGTCCAGCGCAGCCAGTCGCGCACCATCTCCGGCGAGGAAGCGTTGCGGTCGAGCATCGCCGCGATCGCGAACGCGAACGGCACCGCGAAGCCGACGTAGCCCATGTAGAGCATCGGCGGATGGAAGATCAGGCCCGGGTCCTGCAGCAGCGGGTTGAGGTCGCGGCCTTCTTCCGCCGCCGGCAGCAGCCGCGCGAAGGGGTTGCTGGTGAACAGCAGGAAGGCGAGGAACCCGGTGGCGACCGCGCCCATCGTGCCCAGCACGCGGGCCACCACCGGCGCCGGCAGGCCGCGCGAGAACAGCGCCACCGCGCCGGTCCACACCGCCAGGATCAGCGCCCACAGCAGCAGCGAACCCTCGTGCGCGCCCCACACCGCCGAGAAGCGGTACATCATCGGCAGCAGCGAGTTGGAGTTCTCGGCGACGTAGCGCACCGAGAAATCCTGGACGACGAAGGCGTGGGTCAGGATCGCGAACGCCAGCGCGACCAGCACCAGCTGCACGAAGGCCGCCGGACGCGCCACCGCCATCCACGGCGCGAGGCCGCGCTGCGCGCCCAGCAGCGGCAGCGCCGCCTGCAGGGCGGCGACCAGCATGGCGAGGACGAGGGCGATCTGGCCCAGCTCGGGAAGCAGGTGCATGCGGGCTCAGCGCTGGGGCGACGGCATGTCGGCCGGCGGGGCGTCGGTGGACGGCGCGTCGGCTCGGACGTTGTGCTTCTGGTGTGCCAGGCCCATCTTGTCCGCGACTTCCTTCGGCACGTAGGTCTCGTCGTGCTTGGCCAGCACCTGCTCGGCGACGAACACCTGGCCGCGCATGCGGCCGGTCGCGACCACCGCCTGCTTCTCGCGGAAGAGGTCGGGCAGGATGCCGGTGTAGACCACCGGCAGCTCTGCGTCGCCGTCGGTGACGCGGAAATGCGCTTCCATCGAGCCCTGCGCGCGCTGGAACGAGCCCGCGGACACCATGCCGCCCAGCCGGAACACCGCGTCGCCCGCGACCACCTTGGCGCCGGCGTCGCCATGCAGCACTTCGCTGGGCGTGTAGAGGTAGGCCACGTTGCGCTTGAGCGCCAGCGTGACCAGCGACGCCGCGGCGCCCGTGGCCACCAGCAGCGCCAGCACCAGCCACAGCCGGCGTTTGCGGGAGGGATTCATCGTTGCAGCTCCGTGGGAAGGGGGGCGTTGCGCGCGGCGTCGCGACGGGCGCGCAGGCGCACGCGGCGCAGCGTGCGGCGGATGCGCGCGAGCGGGGCGATCAGGTCCCAGAGCAGGACCACCGCGAACAGCGCGTAGGCGGCGGCGACGTATCCGGCGTAGCTCATGGCGTCGGCTCCTGCGCCGCGGCGCGTTCGCGCACCCAGTCCTTGCCGGCCTCGCGGTCGAGGTTGTCGGCGCGGGCGCGCAGCAGCAGCGAGCCGATGAACCACAGCTTGGTACCGACCACCATCGCGATCAGCGGCGGGAACATGCTCGGGTCCATGCTCGACTGGCCGAACATGCGGATGGTCTGGCCCTGGTGCAGCGAGTTCCACCAGACCACCGAGTAGCGGATCACGGGGAGCAGGGCGACGCCGACGATCGCCAGCAGGCCCGCCGCGCGGGCGGCGTTGCGGCGGTCGTCGATGGCCTGGTACAGGCCGATGACGCCGAGGTACAGGAACAGCAGGATCAGCTCGGTGGTCAGGCGCGGGTCCCATTCCCACCACGTGCCCCACATCGGCTTGCCCCAGATCGAACCGGTGGCGAGGGTGATCACGGTGAACGCCGCGCCGATCGGCGCGCAGGCCATCGCCAGGATCTCGCACAGCTTGATCCGCCAGACCAGCGCGATCGCGGCATAGACAGCCATCAGCGCGAAGATGAACATGCTCATCCACGCCGATGGCACGTGGATGTAGAGGATGCGGAAACTGTCGCCCTGCTGGTAGTCCGACGGCACGAAGAACCACGCGCCCACGCCCGGCAGCGCCGCCAGCAGGTTCAGCGCCCAGGCCACGCCGATCGCCATGACCAGCGCGCCGGCGCCGAAGCTCCACGGCGCCCAGCGCGCGGCGAAGCGGTCGAAGTAGGGCGGCGAGCCGAGTTGGTGGAACCAGCGGACGAGTGGGTTCATGCCGGGGGATGCTTGCAGTGGGTGGACGATGGCACCGGAAGGTTAGGGGAAACTGAAGAACCGGCCGGGGCGCATTGTCCGATCCGGCGCGGTCCGCAGTCGTTGACCTGGCGCAAGCGCGGACGTTCCGGACGCGCTCAGCTCGTCGAGATCCTGATCGCGGCCGCCGCGGTCAGCGGCGCGGCGATCAGCGCCACCGCCAGCCCTGCGCCGAGCAGCAGCAGCGCACCGACGGGATCCAGCCCCTGCGCGCTGGCCGCCACGCTGCCGGCACCGAACACCAGCACCGGCACGTACAGCGGCAGGGCGAGCAGCCCGACAAGGATACCGGACCGGCGCATGCCGACGGTGAGTGCGGCGATCACGGCGCCGATCAGGCTCAGCAGCGGCGTGCCCAGCGCCAGTCCCGCCAGCAGCACCGGCAACTGCGCGTGCGGCAGGTGCAGCAGCTCGGCCAGGAACGGGGTCGCCAGCAGCAGCGGCAGCGAGGTCGTCGCCCAGTGGATGCCGGTGCGCACCGCCACCAGCCAGGCCAGCGGCACCGGCGCCAGCATCCACTGCTCCAGCGAGCCGTCCTCGGCGTCGCCGCGGAACAGCGTGTCCAGCGCCAGCAGGCCGGCGAGCAGCGCCGCCACCCAGAGCACGCCGGCGGCCACGCGGGCCTGCAGTTCGGGTGCGTTGCCCAGCGCCAGCGCGAACAGCACCACGACGATCAGTGCGAACAGCGCCGGCTGGAAGGCGTCGCCGCGCCGGCGCCAGAGCAGGCGCAGGTCGCGGACCAGCAGCGCGCGGGCCGCGCCGGGCATGGACGGCGGGTGGCCGGCGATGGCCATCCGCACGGGTCGGGTCGTGTCGGTCATGCGGCTCGCTCCAGCACCAGTTCGCGGGTGCGCACCGGCGGCGCGGCATAGGCGCCGTGGGTGGTGACCAGCGCGGCGCCGCCTTCGCGCAGGTGCGCCTGCACCATCCGGTTCACCAGCTCGATGCCGTCGAGGTCGAGGTTGGCGTAGGGCTCGTCCAGCAGCCACACCGGCGCCGGCGACAGCCACATCCGCGCCAGCGACAGGCGCTTCTTCTGGCCGGCGGAGAGCTGCCGGGCCAGCGCGTCCTGGTAGCCGTCGAGGCCGACGATGCGCATCGCCGCGTCCGGGGTCTGGCTGCCGCGGCGGCCGTGCAGGCCGCAGAGGAAATCGAGGTTCTCAAGCGCGCCGAGGTCGGCCTTCAGGGCCGGCAGATGGCCAAGATAGGCCAGCGCCCGGGTGCGTTCGGGGGTGCCGGTGGCCTGGCCGTCGATCTCGATCGCCCCCGAATCCGGCCGCAGCAGGCCGGCCAGCACCCGCAGCAGGGTGGTCTTGCCGGCGCCGTTGTCGCCGCGGATCAGCAGCGCCTCGCCGGCGTCGACCGACAGGTCGACCGGCCCGAAGACGGGCAGATCGTTGCGCGAGAAGCGGAGTGCGCGGGCGGCGAGCAGCGGCGGAGGGGTGTGGGAGGCGTCGGTCATCGCGGTTGGGCTGGCCGGAAGCGGCCATGCCCGCCCGGGCCCGCGATTCTACGGGCTGGACGCCGCGATTGCCGCGTCCGCCGACGGCGACGGGTCGATCCAGTCGATCGACGCATGCGACGGCGTGTCGACCGGCCGGGTGCCTGCGATCCGCAGCCGCACCGCCTGGCCCCGCGCCCAGAGCAGGGCGCCGGCCTGGCCGAAGCTGCGGGTCAGGCGGTCGAAGGCGGAGGTGTCCGGATCCAGCACCAGCCATCCGTACAGCTTCCAGGTGCGGTTGCCCGACATCGCGCAGGCCGGCCGATGCCGCAGGCCGAGCCCGTCGAGCGTGCGCTGCAGTGCGCGATCGGCGTCCGGCGCCGGCGCATGCCCGTTCGCGTTCGCCCAGCCGGGCTTCGCGGCCGACAGCAGGCCGAAGCGCCGGGCGTCCGGGAAGGCGTCCTCGAGGTCCGGGGCGGACGCGCCGACGCGCAGGGCACGCCACTGCCCATCCAGCTCCCACCGGTAGTCGGCGTGGAGCAGGCGGTCGGGCAGGAGGGCGGTACAGGACGGGGTGGGAGACGAGGGCAATTCGATTCACCGGGGCGATCGACGGGCGCGGCATGGTAGGGCCCGCCCGTTCGAGCCCCGGCTCGGTTTCGTGTCGATGCGGCGGGTGCCGTTCAGGCCCTGGGCGGCCGTTCAGTCTCGCAGCCAGTCGAGATCCGGGTGCCCGGCGAACGTCGGCGGCGACCGGGCATCGACCCGCATCCGCACCGGGCCGTCCGTTCGCCAGAACAGCGTGGCGAGCTGGCCGTAACGGCGCGAGAGGGCGTCGAAGGCGGCCACCGGCATGTCGATGACCAGCCAGCTCGGTTCGCGCCATGCGCGGTTGGTCGCAGACGAGAACGCCGGGCGGAAGATGCAGCCGCTGTCGAGCAGGTCGGCCTGCAGGCGTTCGTCCTCGGCGCGGTTTTCGGCGTCCGGTCGCGCGACGGAATGCGGGTTCCACGCCGACAGCAGGCCGGCGGTGCGGGCCACCGGGTAGCGCGCCCGCACCGCGGGCGCAGGCGCGCCGATGCGCAGGTCGAGCCAGTCGCCGTCGCGCTCCCAGCGGTATTCGGCGGCGAGATAGGCGTGGACGAGATCGGCGATCCGGCCTTCGCCGGCGGACACGGGGGACGCTTGCATGACGCAAGGTGTAACCCGGGGGCGCCTGCCCGTAAACTCTGGCGCCCACAGGCGGGAAGTGCTATGGCGCGCGGCGCCGATGCTGCTTCCCGCGCACGCTTCCGGACTCGAACATGCCCCAGACCGCGTCGCTCCAGACCAAGCTGCCCCGCGTGGGCACCACCATCTTCACCGTGATGTCGCAGCTCGCCGCCGAACACGGCGCGATCAACCTGGGCCAGGGCTTCCCGGATTTCCCGGTACCGTCGCGGCTGGTCGACGAGCTCGACAAGGCGATGCGCGCCGGCCACAACCAGTACTCGATGATGACCGGCATCCCCGCGCTGCGCCGCGCGATCGCAGACAAGACCGAACGCGTCTACGGTGTGCGCCCCGACGAGAACGCCGAGATCACCGTCACCAGCGGCGCCACCGAGGCGATCTTCAACGCCATCCACGCCGTGGTCCGCGCGGGCGAGGAAGTCATCGTGCTCGACCCGTGCTACGACTGCTACGAGCCGGCGATCGACCTCGCCGGCGCGCGCGCCGTGCACATTCCGCTGGATCCGCAGACCTTCGCGCCCGACTGGGATCGCGTGCGCGCGGCGGTCACGCCGAAGACGCGCATGCTGATGATCAACAGCCCGCACAACCCGTCCGGCGCGATGCTGGGCGAGGCCGACATGCGCGTGGTCGCCGACCTGCTGCGCGACACCGGCATCTGGTTGCTCTCGGACGAGGTCTACGAGCACATCGTGTTCGATGGCGCGCGCCACGAATCCGCGCTGCGCTACCCGGAACTGCGCGAACGCGCCTTCGTGATCTCCAGCTTCGGCAAGACCTACCACTGCACCGGCTGGAAGGTCGGCTACTGCATCGCGCCGCCGGCGCTCAGCGCCGAGTTCCGCAAGGTGCACCAGTACAACGTGTTCTGCACCTTCCATCCGGCGCAGCACGCGTTCGCGGCGATGATCGACGCGGAGCCCGAGCACTACGAGCAGCTCGGCGCGTTCTACCAGGCCAAGCGCGACCGCTTCCGCGACCAGCTGCTGGGCACCAAGCTCAAGCCGCTGCCGGTGCCGGGCGGCTACTTCCAGCTGGTCGACTACTCGGCGGTGAGCGATCTCGACGATCTCGACTTCTGCCGCTGGCTGACGGTCGAGAAGGGCGTGACCGCGATCCCGCTGTCGCCGTTCTACGAGACGGCGCCGGCCGGCCAGCGCCTGGCGCGGCTGTGCTTCGCCAAGAACGAGGCCACGCTGGACGCGGCCATCGAACGCCTCGGGAGGCTCTGACATGGACGATCTGCGCGTCACTTTGGTGCAGGGCGACACACGCTGGCACGATCCCGCGGGAAACCGTGATTACTACGGTGAACTGACCGCTGGCCTGCGCGGGCAGACCGACCTCGTGCTGCTGCCGGAAACCTTCACCAGCGGTTTCTCCAACGACGCCATCGAACGGGCGGAAACCATGGACGGGCCGACGGTCGCGTGGATGCGCGCGCGCGCCGCCGCGCTCGACGCCGCCGTCTGCGGCAGCGTGCAACTGCGCGAAGGCGATGCTGCCAGCGGTTCGAAGGTATTCAACAGGCTGCTGTTCGCGACGCCCGACGGCGACCTGCAGACCTACGACAAGCGCCACCTGTTCCGTTACGCCAACGAGCACAAGCGTTACGCCGCCGGCCGTGACCGGCTGACGGTGGAATGGAAGGGCTGGCGGATCTGCCCGCAGGTCTGCTACGACCTGCGTTTCCCGGTGTTCTCGCGCAATCGCTACGACGTCGAGCGCCCGGGCGCGCTCGACTTCGACCTGCTGCTGTACGTCGCCAACTGGCCGTCGGCGCGCGCGTATCCGTGGAAGACCCTGCTGCGCGCCCGCGCCATCGAGAACCTCTGCTACGTCGCCGGCCTCAACCGCGTCGGTACCGACGGCAACGGCCTGCACTACAGCGGCGACAGCGCGGTGATCGACTTCCTCGGCCACCCGGTCAGCGAATGCGGCGAGGACGTGGTGGTCGCGACGACGACCCTGCAGGCGAAGGAACTGGCCGCGCATCGCGAGCGCTTCCCCGCGATGCTGGACGGGGATCGGTTCGAGCTGCGCTGAGGGGTCGCTTCCGCGAAGCGCCATTCCGGCGTCACGGGCGGACCACGGTCGGGCGATGCCCCGACGCGCATTGCGCCCTTGCGCCTTCGACGCCCGACCACGACAGTGCCGGCTCGAAGCGCAGCGTGCGATAGCTCCACAGCGCCACCTCGTCGCCGCGCACGTGCCAGGCATGCGGTTGGCGCCCGCCATCGAACTCGAAGGCATGGCGCTGGCGCAGCGAGGCCATCAGCGACCGTGTTGCGTGGCAGGGCGGCGCATCGCCCATGAGCTGCGTTTCCATCAGCGCCGCGCGCACGCCTTCGCCGCAGCCGACCACGGCCCAGAGCGACAGGCTGGCGACCAGCATCCAGCGCAGCGGTCGCGGCAGCCGTGCTCGCATCGGCTGCGAGGCCGCCCACAGTGCCCCCGTCAGCATCGCGCCGCTGCCGTAGACCATCAGCGCGAACAGTGGCGCGCGGGAGGCGAGGTCGATCGCGACGTAGGCGCCCATCGGCGGAAAGACCGCATGCACGAACGCCATCAGCCCGACGACCGGGATCAGCTGGAACGACAGCGCCGCATGCGTCGTGCCGAGCGCGAACAGCAGCGACAGCGCGCGACGCAGGCGCGACGGGAGCCGTGTCGCCAACGCCGGCAACGCGAGGCTCACGCGATGTCCCGCCGGCCGAAGTAGACGCGCTCCGCGGCCCAGCGCATCGGCGCGGCGCCGAGCATCAGGTCGAATGGCCAGTCCATCTGCAGGTGGTCGAAGGCCCAGCGCAGCGCGCGCTTCACCCGATAGCGCGGCGCGGCGCGCTCGGCCACGCCCTCGGGCGCGGGCCCGCCCTCGCGGAGGTGGCGCGCGATCGCCTCGCCGGTGGCCCAGCCGTGCTGCCAGGCCGCGTGGATGCCGCCGGCGGTGACCGGCGAGACGATGCCCGCCGCATCGCCGGTGAGGATGACGCCCGGCATCGACATCGCCGACACCGGGCCGCCGCAGGGAATCAGGCCGGCGCGGATCGCGTCCGCCGGCAGGTCGTCGGGAATGCCCAGCGCGGCGCCGACCCGCGCGCGCAGCGTGTCGATGTCCGGTGTGCCGTTGCGCGAGGCGCGATGCCGGAACGCGAGGCCGAGCTGCACGCCGGTCGGGTTCTGCGCCGCCCAGCCGATGTAGCCCGGCGCCAACTGGCGACTGACGTAGCAGTGCAGGGCGTCCGGCTCGGCGAGCGTCAGACTGGCGAACTCGTACTCGATCCCGTACAGGAAGTCGCGCACCCCGCCGAGGCCGAAGCGCTGCGCGACCCGCGACTTCGCACCGTCGGCGCCGACGATCCAGCGCGCATGGCCGACGCCGGGCACGTGCCAGCGGCCGTGGCCCGGATCGGTCGCGGCCGAGGCGTGGACGAACGACTGCGAGAGGCGCACGTCCACGCCCTGCACGCGCAGTTCGTCGACCAGCCAGCGCATCAGATTCGGTGTGTCGGTGGTGAGGAAGTAGTAGTCCGGCACCTGCAGCGCGACGTTGCGCAGGTTCGGCGCATACAGGCGCACCCGCTCGATGCGTTGCACCAGTTGGGCCGGGGCGCGATTGAGCCAGGTGCGCTCCGCCGCCTCCTTCACGATGATGCCGGTGGTATGCAGCTTGAGACCGGGGTCGCGCTTGCGCTCGAGGACGCACACGCGCAGCCCGTACTGCGCGGCCGCGAGCGCGCAGGCCGCTCCGGCGAAACTGGCGCCGACGACGACCAGGTCGACATCGCGTTCGGGGGTGGCGGCCATGCGGACTCCAGCGGCGGGGACGGGCGCAGTCTCGCCTCGCCCCGCGGGCGCGGCATGGCGGGTGTGTGAAGTCGGACTTCACGCAGCGGGCGGCCATGACACACGACTGACATCCGGCGCTGCTGCAATCGGCGGTCATCCTCTCGCTCGCCCACCCACGGATCGGTCCCGCCATGCGCCTCCATCGTTCGCGTCCGCTGCTCGCCTCACTCCTCGTCGTCTGCACGCTTGCCGGCGGCGTCGCGCCCGCCTCCGCGGCGATGTCGCGTCCGTCCTGGGTCGTGACCCAGATCCACGACTGGAACCATCCCTGGGCCGCGACCGCGCCCGGCGAGCTCGACACCAAGATGGCGAAGATGGCGCTGGATCCGTACACGTTCTATCGCGGCACTGCGCATCTCTTCATGCGCGACATGGCGACCTTGCCTGCGTCGGCCTACACCACCTCGCAGACCGGCGACACCTGGATTGGCGGCGACACGCATCTCGGCAACTTCGACGCCTCCCGCGACAGCAGCGGCAAGGCCGTGTTCAAGGCGGCGGACGACGACGAGGGCTATCTCGGCCAGTACGTCTGGGACCTGCGGCGCCTCGCGACCAGCATGGTGCTGGCCGGGCGCCAGAACGGCATTTCCGACGCCGACATCCGCACCGCGATCCGCGATGCCGTCGGTGCCTACGTCGACAAGATGAGCGACTTCAAGGGCAGCAGTGCCGAGTCGTCGTTCCAGTTGACCAAGGCCAACACCACCGGCGCGGTCGACGACACGATCGCCGCCGCCGACGGCAAGAGTCGGTCCTCGCTGCTCTCGAAATACACCCAGCTCAGCGGCAGCCAGCGGGTGTTTCAGACCAACGCCCAGCTCGCGACGGTCCCGGCGGCCACCCGCAGCGATCTGGTGTCGTCGATGTCGGCCTACGTGTCGTCGATCGCGTCGTCCAAACGCTACGCGTCGTCGTTCTATGCGGTGAAGGACGTGCGCCAGAAGCTCGGCTCCGGCGTCGGCAGCCTCGGCAAGCTGCGCTACTACGTGCTGGTCGAGGGCGGCTCTTCCTCGACTTCGGACGACGTGATCCTCGAATTCAAGCAGGAAAGCGGCAGCGCCGTGGCGCAGATCGTGCCGGGCAACCTGCCGGCCTCGGCGTACGGCTCGCACGAAGGCCAGCGCGTCGCGCGCAGCGCGAAGGCGCACCTGCTCAACGCCGACGTGCTGGTCGGCTGGACGACGGTGTCCGGCCGCCCGTTCTACGTGCACGAGAAATCGCCGTATCAGGAGGATTTCGACGTGGCCGCGCTCACCAGCGGCGGCAAGCTCGATACCGCCGCGGTCTACGTCGGTCAGGCGCTGGCTTCCGCGCACGCGCTCGCCGACCAGGATTACGACGCGTCGGTGGTCGGCTACAGCATCGACAAGCAGGTGTCCGACGCGATCACCAGCAAGAGCGGCCTGAAGGACGAGATCGCCAACTTCGCGTTCGCCTACGCCGACCAGGTGGTGCTGGACTGGGCGGCGTTCGTCGACGCGTATGACGCGGGGACGCCTTTGTATTGAGCAGGCGGACGCCGGCTCAACCGGCTAGTCGTCCGCGCAGCGAGTTGCTCATCGCGTCGGTGATCACGACGTCGACGAAGCGGCCGCGCAGGTCCGCGCCGGCCGGGGCCGGGAAATTCACGAAGCGCATGTTCTCGGTGCGACCGGTGAGCTCGTCGGGGTTCTTCTTCGACGGGCCTTCGACCAGCACCGTCTGCGTGGTGCCGACCATCGCCTGGGCGATGCGCCTGGCGTTGTCGTTGATCGCGGCCTGCAGGCGCGAGAGGCGTGCGTGCTTCTCGGCGTCGGTCACGGTGTCTTCGAGATCGGCCGCAGGCGTGCCGGGACGGCGCGAGTAGATGAAGGAGAAGCTCTGGTCGAAGCCGACGTCCTCGATCAGCTTCATCGTCTTCCCGAAGTCGGCGTCGGTCTCGCCGGGGAAGCCGACGATGAAGTCCGAGCTGATCGAGATGTCCGGGCGCACCGCGCGCAGCTTGCGCACCTTCTGCTTGAACTCAAGCGCGGTGTAGCCGCGCTTCATCGCCGACAGCACGCGGTCGCTGCCGGACTGGACCGGCAGGTGCAGGAAGTTCGCCAGCTGCGGCACGTCGCGGTAGGCCTCGATCAGCGAGTCCGAGAACTCCAGCGGGTGCGAGGTGGTGAAGCGGATGCGGCCGATGCCCTCGATGCCGGCCACGGCGCGGATCAGCAGGCCGAGGTCGGCGACCTCGCCCTCCTCGCCGTACGGACCGCGATAGGCGTTGACGTTCTGGCCGAGCAGGGTGACCTCGCGCACGCCCTGGGCGGCAAGCTGCGCGATCTCGACCAGTACATCCTCGAACGGCCGGCTGATCTCCTCGCCGCGGGTGTAGGGCACCACGCAGAACGAGCAGTACTTCGAGCAGCCCTCCATGATCGAGACGAAGGCGGTCGGGCCCTCGGCGCGGGGTTCGGGCAGGCGGTCGAACTTCTCGACCTCCGGGAAGCTGATGTCGACCTGCGGCCGGCCGGTCTCGCGCTTGGCGCGGAGCAGGTCGGGCAGGCGATGCAGGGTCTGCGGGCCGAACACCAGGTCCACGAACGGCGCGCGCTTGAGCAGCGCCTCGCCTTCCTGGCTGGCGACGCAGCCGCCGACGCCGATCACCACTGGGCGATCCCGCTTGAGCCCGCGCCAGCGGCCGAGCTGGCTGAAGACCTTCTCCTGCGCTTTTTCGCGAATCGAGCAGGTATTGAGCAGGATCACGTCGGCTTCTTCGGCGATCTCCGTCAGCACCATGCCTTCCTCGGCACCAAGGACCTCGGCCATCTTGGCCGAGTCGTACTCGTTCATCTGGCACCCGTGGGTCTGGATGTAGAGCTTCTTCGGCGCCTGGGCAGGGGCAGGCGAGGCGGCGCGGGACGCGTCGGGGGCGGTGAGCGTGTCGGTCATGGGCGTGTCCGGGGGCGCGGCGGTGAGTCCGGGCCGGCAGCAGGAGGAAGGGCGGATCCAGCGGGCGCGTATTCTGGCACGTGCATTCCGCCGAGCGCCGGATCGGGCGACGCGACCGACTTGCCATCTTCACAATCAAGGACTTGGCAAACCTTTCTCAGGCGGCCAGACTGTGCGCCATGCGAGCTGCCCGGACCGCCATCGCGATAGGCCTGCTGCTGGCCGCCGTGCCGTATGCCCATGCGGGCACGGTGTATCGCTGCGATGCCCCCGACGGCACCCGCACCTACGGCAGCAAGCGGGTGAAGGGCGCCCAGTGCAGCGTCGTCGCCAGCTACGTGCCCGTCCCGGGCAAGCGTGCGGCGCCCGCACCGTCGCAGACGATCATCGTGTCGCCGCCGGCATCGCCCACGGTCGCCGAGACGGCGCCCGCGCTGGCGCCCGTGCCGGCCCCGGCAGCGGCGCTCGCCGCACCGCCTCCGGCCGTGACCCGGCGGGTCCAGGGGCAGGTCTACTCGTACATCAAGGACGGCGTCCGCAACTACACCAGCAAGCCGCCGCGCGGCGTGGCCGGCGCGACCGCCATCCGCACGATCCGCTACAGCTTCCTCGAGACCTGCTACGCCTGCGCGCCGCTGCCGGGCGTCAACTTCGGCACCCTGCGCCTCAATACCGACGCCTACGCCGCCGAGATCCGCGCCGCCGCGGCCACCCACGGGGTGGACGAGGCGGTGGTCCGGGCGATCATCCACGCCGAATCGGCCTACAACCCGAACGCCATGTCGCGGGTGGGCGCGCAGGGCCTGATGCAGCTCATGCCGGCCACCGCCCGCCGGTTCGGGGTCGCCAATGCCTTCGACGCCGGCCAGAACATCCGCGGCGGGGTGCAGTACCTGGCCTGGCTGCTGAAGCGCTACAACGGCGACCTCGCGCTCGCCGCCGCCGGCTACAACGCCGGGGAGGGCGCGGTGGACAAGTACCGCGGGGTGCCGCCGTACAGCGAGACCCGCCGCTACGTCGAGCGGGTGCGTGTCCTCGCCGAGCGCTACCGGGGGGCGCTGGCCGGCCGCGGCTGAGGCCGTCTCCGGCGTTCCGTCGCCGCCGGTCCCGCCGGGGGATTCGCCCCGGGAACGGGCAAACATTGTCGGCCGATTCAGCGTTCCGTTACACTTCGTCGTCTTTGCCGGCCGGCCTTCGGGGACGGAGCGGGCCGGCGATCCAAGTTTGCCCATGTTTTGCGGAGTGCCGGATGGCAACAAAAGTCGTAGGCGGGTCGGACCAGTCGCATGGTGACGGCGCGCAACCGGTCGACGCGGGTCGTCGCCGCTTCCTGACCGCATCCACCGCCGTGGTCGGCGCCGTCGGCGTCGCCGGTGCCGCGGTCCCGTTCATCAAGTCCTGGAGCCCGAGCGCGCGCGCCAAGCTCGCCGGTGCGCCGGTCAGCGCCGACATCGCCGGGCTGAAGGAAGGCCAGCAGCTGACGATCGCCTGGCGCGGCCAGCCGGTCTTCATCTCGCATCGCTCGAAGGCGATGCTGGACGTGCTGCCGACCATGGATCCGCTGCTGGCCGATCCGAAGTCCGACAACACCGACCAGCAGCCGGCCTACGCGAAGAACCCGACCCGCTCGATCCGCCCCGAGATCATGGTGCTGGTCGGCGTGTGCACCCACCTGGGCTGCGCGCCGGAGTTCAAGCCGGAGATCCGGCCCGAGCCGTTCGACCCGGACTGGAAGGGCGGCTACTTCTGCCCCTGCCACAAGTCGCGCTACGACTCCGCGGGGCGCGTGTACAAGGGCATGCCGGCGCCGGCCAACCTGCCGGTGCCGCCGTATCACTTCGAGAACGACGCCACCCTGGTGATCGGCGTCGACCCGAAAGGAGCCGCGTAAGTCATGGCGAACATCCTCACCCGAACCGCCGACAACGTGATGGACTGGGTCAACGAGCGGGCGCCCGGCTTCATGCCGTTCTACCGCAAGCACATGACCGAGTACTACGCGCCGAAGAACTTCAACCTCTGGTACATCTTCGGCATCCTGGCGACTGTGGTCCTGGCCAACCAGATCGTCACCGGCATCTTCCTGACCATGCAGTACAAGCCGAGCGCGGCGGAAGCCTTCGCCTCGGTCGAGTACTGCATGCGCGACGTCGACGGCTGCAACATCATCCGGTACATGCACAGCACCGGCGCGTCGCTGTTCTTCATCGTCGTCTACCTGCACATGTTCCGCGGCCTGATGTACGGCTCGTACCGCAAGCCGCGCGAGCTGGTGTGGATCCTCGGCATGCTGATCTACCTCGTGCTGATGGCCGAGGCGTTCATGGGCTACGTGCTGCCGTGGGGCCAGATGTCCTACTGGGGCGCGAAGGTGATCATCTCGCTGTTCGGCGCGATCCCGGTGATCGGCGGCGGGCTGACCGAGTGGATCATGGGCGACTACCTGCCGTCGGACGCCACGCTCAACCGCTTCTTCGCGCTGCACGTCATCGCGCTGCCGCTCGTCCTGCTGCTGCTGGTCGTGCTGCACATCGGCGCGCTGCACGAGGTCGGCTCCAATAACCCGGACGGCATCGACATCAAGCAGGGGCCGAAGGGCAACCGCTGGTCGCCGACCGCGCCGGCCGACGGGATCCCGTTCCACCCGTACTACAC
>JAEWNA010000187.1 GCA_023392975.1 Pseudomonadota bacterium
GGGCAGGCCATGCCCCATGCCGAAGTCGACGAGATGCAGGCCTTCCGGGAGCTGCACCAGCTGCTGAACCAGCGCCGGATGCGCAACGAGCGGATGAATCCGGTCCCCCCCGGCGCCCGCAACGAAACGCCCATCGCCACCCGCGACCTGCTGCAGAGCCTGGGGCGGATGGACGCCCACCCCGACCTGCCGGGCGGCGCCTCCAGCATCGAGGACATCAAGCAGTCGATGCTGGCCCATGCGCGCCAGCAGCACGGCGGACCGGTCGCGCTGGCGCCGGCCGACAACGACACGTTCGACCTGCTCGGCCTGCTCTACAACCACCTGAACCGCGAGATTCGCGAGGACGCGCCAGCCGCCGCCCTGATCAAGCGCCTGCAGCTCACCCTGCTGCGCGTGGCGCTGCAGGATCGCGCCTTCTTCGTCCGGCCGAACCACCCGGCCCGCCAGCTGCTGAGCACGGTCTCGGAGACCGCGGCCAAGTGGCTCGCCGACGACGACATCGACCCGTCGCTGCTCGCCCCGCTGCAGGAAGCCGTCACCCACGCCGTCAAGAATTTCGACGGCGACGTCGGGGTGTTCGAGCAGAGCAACCGGCAGCTCAAGACCCACATCGACGCCCAGGCCAAGCGCGCCGAGACCCTGGAACGCCGCCACGTCGAGGCCGCGCGCGGCAAGGAGAAGCTCGAGGCGGCCAAGCTCCGCGCCGAGCAGACGCTGGCCGAGGTCGTCGGCGATGCCACGCTGCCGAAGTTCAACCGCGCGCTGCTCAACCAGTCGTGGGCGGACGTCCTCACGCTGACGTTCCTGCGCCACGGCGAGGGCTCGGAGGAGTGGAAGCGCCAGGTCGACGCGACCCGCCAGATCGTCTCCGCCTGCGCCCAGCGCGATACCGAGGCCGAGCATCCGGCGCTCAAGGCCCACGTCGAAAGCGCGCTCAGGCAGGTCGGTTACCACGAGGAAGAGGCCGACGTCATCGCCCGCCGGCTGTCGAGCAGCCTGCGCGAGGACGAGGACGGCGAGTCCCGCACCGAGCTGACCATGAAGCTCAAGGCGCGCGTGCGCCTGGGCGAGGAAGCCGAGCAGAAGACGCGCAAGCCCGACCTGCCGCCGCGCAGCGAGCACGAACAGGAATGCTACGAACAGCTGCGCCTGCTGCCGTTCGGTACCTGGCTGGAGTTCGTCACCAACCAGCAGGGCGACATGATCCGCAGGCGCATGTCGTGGTTCAGCCCGATCACCGGCAACGCGCTGTTCGTCAACCAGCGCGGCCAGCGCGTCGGCGAGCATTCGCTGGACAGCCTCGCGAGGATGATGGCCAAGGACCAGTTGCGCATCGTCACCGCGCAGCGCGCGGGCCTGGTCGATCGCGCCTGGCACGCCGCGCTCAATGCGCTGCGCACCCTCACCGGCAATCGTCGCGAAGATCAGGAGCACGACGACGAGGCCGCAATGCCGTCCGACGTGGCCGTGCGTTCTGCGCCCGCGGCCCCGATCGAACCGCTGGACGGCCCGGTCGTGCGCTCGGTGCCGACGCCTGCGTCGCCCGCCCCGGTCGCGCCGCGTCGGCCGGTCGAACCGTACCCCGGCCTGATCGGCGACGAGTCCGCGCCGCCGCCACAGGGAGATGAGCGATGAGCAAACGCGAACATCGCCGCTCGCCGCGGCGCAAGATCGCCGAAACCGTGCGCGTGGCCGACACGATGACCGAGGAGATCGTCGGTCGTCTCGGCAATCTGTCCGAAGGCGGGATGCTGCTGATCGCCAGCGCATCGCTGGTCGAGGATGCGCTGTACCAGTTCCGCTTCCGCCTCCCGGGCGCGGAGGCCCTCGACATCGAGGCCGGCGCGCACCTGCTGTGGCTCGATCGCTCCACGTCGCTGGGCCAGTCCTGGGCCGGGTTCCGCTTCATTTCCATGAGCGAGGACCACCGCGACGCCCTGCACGCGTGGATCGAGGCGCCGGGCGCCCATTACGACTGATTTCCCGGCCGTCGCCCGGGCGCGGCCCTGTCTCCACTTTTCCGCGAGTTCGCCATGTCCGCCGATCCGTCCCGTCTCTACGCCGATCATCTTGCCGTCGTCCGTGCGCGCGCCGACGCCGCACTCGAACGCGGCGGCTTCGACCACCTGGTCGTCCCCAGCGGCACGCTGCACTACCAGCTGTTCGACGATCGCGACTATCCGTACGCGGTCAATCCGCAGTTCAAGGCCTGGCTGCCGGTCACCCGCGCGCCGGGCAGCTGGCTGGTGCACACGCCCGGCGAGCGTCCGCAGCTGATCTACCTGCAGCCGCACGACTACTGGCACGTGGTGCCCGAAGCGCCGGCCGGAGAGTGGGTCGAGCATTTCGACATCCACGTCATCCGCGAGCCGGAGGACGCCAAGCGCCTGCTGCCGAAGAACGCCGCCCGCTGCGCGATCCTCGGCGAGGCGCAGAGTGCGCTGGGCGCGTACGGCGCCTATGCGCCGAACAACCCGGAGCCGGTGCTCGACTACCTGCACTACCACCGCGCGTACAAGACGCCGTACGAGATCGCGATGATGCGCGAGGCCACGCGCTGGGGCGTGCGCGGGCACCGCGCGGCCGAGCGCGCATTCCGCGCCGGCGCCAGCGAGTTCGGCATCCATCTGGCCTACTGCCAGGCCGCGCGCCAGGACGCCAACGACCTGCCGTACGGCAACATCGTCTGTCTCGACGCACACGCCGCGGTGCTGCACTACACCGATCGCGACCGCACCCCGCCGGCGCACGCGCGCAGCTTCCTGATCGACGCCGGCGCCAGCCATCGCGGCTACGCCTGCGACATCACTCGCACCTACGCCGCCGACCCATCGGGCGAATTCCAGGCGTTGATCGACGCCGTCGACCGCGCCCAGCTCGCGATGTGCGCGCAGGTCCGTGCCGGCACCGATTACCGGCAGATCCATCTCGACGCCCATCTCGCGCTGGCGACGATCCTGCGCGACGTCGGCCTGATCACCGTTGCGCCCGACATCGCGGTGGAGACCGGCGTGAGCAGCGCCTTCTTCCCGCACGGCATCGGCCACGGCATCGGCCTGCAGGTGCACGAGGTCGCCGGTTTCGCCGCCTCCGACGCCGGCGGCACGATTCCCAAGCCCGACGGCCATCCGTACCTGCGGCTCACCCGCACCCTCGAGCCCGGCATGGTCGTCACCATCGAGCCGGGTATCTACTTCATCGACATGCTCCTCGACGCGCTCAAGGACAAGGGACTCGGCCCGAGCGTGAACTGGGACCGCGTCGCGCAGTTCAAACCGTATGGCGGCATTCGCATCGAGGATGATGTGGTGTGCACCGACGATGAGCCGGTGAATCTGACGCGGGAAGGGTTTGCCGCCTGATGCGTTCCGCGTAGGAGCGCCGGGAGGCGCGACGTGGCCTCGTAGGATAGCGGTGGGTACAGCAAAACCCATCGACGCTATGTTTCTATAGGTGTGGCGTTGCGTCAAAGCGATAGGTATCTAATCTGATGATTCGTTTGCTGTGCGCCATAGTTGGATTTTCTGCGCTCACCAGCATCCTGTGGGTACTCCAGCCTGTGCATGTCCTTGCTTGTCCGGCCTAGTCCTTATTGAAGGATTTATTCATGGAACGTAGAGAGATTCACGTGGTTGGAGTCGTTGCGGCCTCGTTGGCGTGTGTTGTAATTGCTGTCGGCGTGTTCACTTGCGCCAAGTTTATTGAGATTGTCACGGCTGTCGCCACTGTTGCTTTGGCGGCCATCGGATGGTTGCAGTACCGAATCTACAGTGCGCAATTGGCAACGATGGAGGCAGCCAACCCTCCCTGTCTCCAGGTTACTACTCCGCAAATCTGGATTGGAGGAGATCAGCCCGATAGCCGGCAAGAGGATGTCGAAGAGATCGTGCCCGGCCAAAAATATCGCGCGCGTGTCCATGTCATTAATGCTGGCGGCAATGATGCTTTCGTCGATGCTGATCCGGAAAAGCAAGGAAACGTTTGTGTGGCTTGGTTTTCTCAATCAGATGATGCTCCGCTCCCAATGTTTCGGCCATATAAAAATGAGTCCGCGCCCGGCAGAGGGGCGCCAGAAAAGCACCGCTTGCGCAAGCTGAAACAAGGGGGTTGTCACTCCAAGCGAGAAGACTGGATAGAAAGCGATGAAGATGGTCTTGGGAAGTTTTTGCGCATCTCGGCTGGAGAGTTGGCGAGATGGGACTTTGATTTTGTGGCGCCGTTAAGCGAGCAAGGGGGGGTGACGAAATGCACTCTCTACCTCATGGGGATAGTGGTCTACTGGGATCGATTTCGTGGGAATGCTCGTCGGAGGCGGGCTATTGGATTTGCCTGCAAGTTTGACCCTGTGAGCCAGATTTTCGTGCGAATCAAGAACGAAGATTATCCCGACTATTCTTTTGTAGAGTAGCCCGTAGGGTGGGTTTGGTTTCAACCTGAGGTATCCCCACAAATTTTCCCGAAATTCTCGGGTATTCACGCTGCGACGACATTCGTGAGCCGGTGCTGGTCTTGATCTTCCGGGGCCCCTGGTCGCGACGGGCTTCGCGGATCAGGCCC
>JAEWNA010000188.1 GCA_023392975.1 Pseudomonadota bacterium
GCGCCGAACACACCGGCCTCCGCTGCGCGTGGCGTGCTCGACCTCTTCGCCGGCGATGCGCCGACCTGGGACGCGTTCGCGGCTCAGCCCGACGTGACCTGGTTCGATCGCGAACCGGTCGCCGACGGTGAAGGGCGTTCGCGCAGCGGCCGGATCGCCTGGGTCGATACCGCCCCGCCGCCGGCCCCGCTGCCCCCCGAAACCGAAGCCGGCCTGACGCTGACCGGCCACGAGGCGGTGGAGCAGGTGGCGTTCCGCAAGGCGCGGCCGTCGACCGACTACGAGGCCGCGATCCGTGCCCAGCTCGGCGGCGACGTGCAGGTCGCGCGCATCGCCGACCGCTGCGCGCATGCCCTCGGTTCGCAGCGCCCCGACCGTCGCGGCACCGCGTTCTTCGAGCTGCGGATCGGTACGCACGCGCCGCTGTACATGCAGGGCAGCGCCGATGCCGACGGCGGCAACACCGGTCCGGGGAACACGACCTTCGAATTCACCCGCACGCGCCCGGACGCGCGCATCCAGGGCATGGGCTGCGTCGCGTCCTGACGCCGCCCGTTCCGATCGAAACCACGCGCCGGGACCGCGCGGACAGCCGCGTTCCGTCGAGACAGGGGAGTTGAAGCACGATGGCCACGAATCCGCAGACCTCCGTCCGCACCGCCACGGACTACCACGCCGGCACGATCGGCAACCTCGACGATGCCTGGACCCGGCGCCTGGTCGCCTCGGTCGTCGACACCGAAAGTTCGGGCGGGCGACTCGACGCCGACAACGGCGTCGGCTACTACGGCCGCTACCAGGGCGGTGCCGGCTGGCTCACCGATGCCGGGCTGGTCAACCGCGAGAAGTACGCCGCCGCGCTGAAGGCCTCCGGCTACACCAACGACTGGGACTGGGGCAAATCCGGCGGCGCGCAGAAGTTCCTGGCCGATCCGGCGAACTGGAACAACGGCCTGAGCCTCGACAAGTACCTCGCGTCCGCGGAGATCCAGGACCAGGCCTTCCGCACCAACTCCAACGCGACCTACCAGCAGGGCGTGCGCGACGGCATCTTCACCGCCGACACGCCGCCGAACGTCGTCGCCGGTTTCCTCAAGGCGCGCCACCTCGGCGGCTACGACAACGCGATCGACGCCGCGCAGGGCCAGGGCAACGTGGCCGATGCCAACGGCACCACCACCGGCAAGTACTACAACGACATCGCGCGCAACAACGACGGCTTCGACCAGTACTTCGTCCCGGGTTTCCAGCGCACCCAGACCGAGCTGGTGATCAACCCGATGGCCGACGGCGTCCTCAAGCATGGCGAGCGCGGCGAGGCCGTCACCCGCCTGCAGCAGGCGCTCAACGATGCCGGCATCCGCGACGCCAACGGCCAGCCGCTGCCGACCACCGGCTACTACGGCGACATGACCCGCGCGGCCGTGCGCCAGTACCAGGAACAGCATCACCTGGGCGTCGACGGCAAGGCGGGCAAGGACACGCTCACCGCGCTCGGCATCTACGACGAACTGCGGCAGGGCACGCCGGCGCCGAGCCAGACCACGCCGCCCGCGCAGCCCCAGCAGCCGCCCGCACCGCAGCCGCCCGCCCAGACACCGGCGGAACAGGTGCCCCCCGCGCAGACCAATGCCACGCCCGGCGGCAACACCTGGCCGGCGCCCGGCAACTACACCGTCAACCGCGCCGACAAGCCGGGCGAAGGCGAGGGCGAGTTCGGTACGCCGCGCGCCGGCGGCCGCGAGCACAAGGGCATCGACATCCAGGGCAAGGTCGGCGACCCGATCGAGTCCTACGGTCCGGGCAAGGTGATCTTCAGCGGCCAGATGCAGGGCTACGGCAACACCGTCGTCATCCAGCACGACAACGGCCTGCAGACGCTGTACGGGCACCTGAATTCGCGCAGCGTCGAGGCCGGCGCCACCGTCACCGAGAACACGGTGATCGGCACCATGGGCCGCAGCGGCAACACCCCGTCGCAGGGCGATACCCACCTGCATTTCGAAGTGCGCGAGAACAGCAACGGCGTGATCCTCGGCGGGCAGCCGGTGGACCCGCGCAAGTACCTGGAATTCGAACCGCGCGCCCTGATGCTCCACGGCGACCAGGGGCCCGACGTCAAGCGCCTGCAGGAATCGCTGAACGCCGCGGGCATCCGCGACGCCAACGGCCAGCCGCTGCCGACCACCGGCTACTACGGCGACATGACCGAGGCCGCGGTCCGCAAGTACCAGGAGCAGCAGCACCTGGAGGTGGATGGCAAGGCCGGCAAGGACACGCTGACGGCGCTGGGCATCTACCCCGGACAGCAGCAGACGCAGTCGCCTGCGCCGCAGACGCCGACACCGCCGACCGGACAGCCGCCGGCGGCCAATGGCCAGACCCAGCCGCCGCAGCCGAGCCAGGCCGACAAACCGTCGATGGCCGACCCGAAGCATCCGGACAACGCGATGTATCGGCAGGCGCTGGCCAACCTGGAGCAGCTCGGTCCGGGGGGCGGCTTCAAGTCGCGCGACGAACTGGAACGCGCGGCGGCGGCGGTCACCGCGGATGCGCGGGCGAGCGGCCTGACCTCGATCGACCACATCGCCAAGACCAATGCCGCCAGCGGCAACCAGGCGCTGCTGGTCGCGGTGCAGGGCGACCCCACCAACCCGGCCTCGAAGAACGCCTACATCGACTACAACCAGGCGGTCACGCAGACGGTGGACCAGAGTTCGCGGATGGCCGAAGCGGCGGGGGCCCGCCAGGCCCAGCAGCCGGAGGCGCCGCAACCGGAGAACCGGGTCGCGGTCGGCTCACGCTGAGCGTTTCCGCCGACGACGAACGAAAAAGCCCGGCGGATGCCGGGCTTTTTTTCGCGCCGATGCCGCGGCAGGGCGCGTCGGCTCGCGGCGGGTTCGAACCTGAGGTATCCCCACAAATTTTCCCGAAATTCTCGGGTATTCACGCTGCGACGACATTCGTGAGCCGGTGCTGGTCTTGATCTTCCGGGGCCCCTGGTCGCGACGGGCTTCGCGGATCAGGCCC
>JAEWNA010000271.1 GCA_023392975.1 Pseudomonadota bacterium
GTGCTCGACTGGGTCGAGGACCAGGGCGAGGGCCTGAACATCCTGGTCAACAACGCCGGCGGCAACGTCACCCGCGCGGCCAACGACTACGCCGAGGACGAGTGGCGCGAGATCTTCGAGATCAACCTGTTCAGCGCCTTCGAGCTCTCGCGCTACGCCCATCCGCTGCTGACCCGGCACGCGGCCTCGTGCATCGTCAATGTCGGCAGCGTGTCGGGCGAAACCCACGTGCGCAGCGGCGCGCCCTACGGCATGAGCAAGGCCGCGCTGCACCAGATGACCCGCAACCTCGCGGTCGAATGGGCCGAAGACGGCGTGCGCGTGAACTCGGTGGCGCCGTGGTACATCCGCACCCGCCGGACCTCCGGCAAGCTCGCCGATCCCGACTATCTCGACGAAGTGCTGCTGCGCACGCCGCTGGGCCGCATCGGCGAGCCCGAGGAAGTCGCTGCCGCCGTCGCCTTCCTGTGCCTGCCGGCGTCCAGCTACGTCACCGGCGAATGCATCGCGGTGGACGGTGGGTTCCTGCGTTACGGGTTCTGAGGCGTGTCCGCCGACAGGGGGAGCGGCACGCACGGCGACGAACGCCTCGCCCTGATCGACGCCCTCCGCGGCGCGGCGCTGGCCGGGGTGCTGCTGGTGAACCTCGGCGGGTTCTCGCTGTACTACTTCCTCGATCCCGCGCAGCGGGCGGCGCTGCCGACGGCGCGGGTCGACGGCTGGCTGGCGATGGCGGTGCAGCTGCTGGTGCAGGACAAGGCGATCACCCTGTTCTCACTGCTGTTCGGTGTCGGCATCGCGATGCAGGCCGAACGTGCGCGGTCGCAGGGACTCGGCGACGGACTGCTGCTGCGCCGGCTGCTGATGCTGCTGGCGATCGGCCTGCTCCACGCGCACTTCCTCTGGTGGGGCGACATCCTGACCTTCTACGCGATCTCCGGCCTGCTGCTGCTCGCACTGCGGCGCCTGCCTGACAACCTGCTGCTCGCGGCCGGGCTGGGGCTGGCGCTGTTCACGCCACTGCTGGCGCCGATCGCCTACCGGCTGCTGCCGGCGGACCTGGCCGACGAGACGCGGATGCACGCGCTGGCCTTCGCCGCATTCTCCTCGCCCGATCCCGGCGTCGCGCTGCACGGGAACCTCGCCTACACGCACTGGAACTGGATGGCGCTGTGGAGCGTCTTTCCGTTCGTGCTGGCGCGGCTGATGATCGGCGACTGGGTCGGTCGGCGCGGATTGCTGCAGGATCCCGCGGCGCATCGCCGGCTGCTGCGGCTCGTGTTCCTGATCGGCGTGCCGCTGGGGCTGGCCGGCGGCGTCGCACTGGAGGCGATCGAGGCCGCCGGGCTCACGCCGGTCGTGCTGGACGCCGGGCGCGGCGCCGAGTTCGCATTGCGCACGCTGCGTCGACTCGTGCCGCTGGCACAGGGGCTGGGCTATGCGGCGGGCTTCGCGCTGCTGTTCCTGCGGCCCGGCTGGCCGCGACGCCTGGCGTGGCTGGCGCCGGTCGGACGGATGGCGCTGACCCACTACCTCGCGCAGAGCGTGCTCGGCGTGGCGCTGTTCTACGGCGTCGGCCTGGGGATCGGCCCTATCGGCGGGCTGCCGCTGCGATTCGCGGTCTGGGCGGCGATCTTCGCTGCGCAGGCCGCTTTCGGCGTCTGGTGGCTGGCCCGATTCCGGCTGGGGCCGGCCGAATGGCTGTGGCGCTCGCTGGCCGCGGGCCGGCGACTGCCGCTGCGGCGTGCCACGGCGCCACCGAAGGCGGCTCCGGACGCGATGGCTTAGTCGCGACGGTTTCATCGTTCCCTTCTATCGCTCCGCTATGATGCCGCGGGCGACGGGACGGGGGGACGAACAGGGCGATGAAGGCGACAGGGGACCATCGGGCTTGGGCAGACGGACGCGCCGCGCAGCGGGCGGCCGTCCCGTGAGCCGACGCGCGCTGTCCGACACCGCCTACTCCTCCTTCGCGGTCTACATCGAATACCTGTTCGGCCTGATCGCGTCGATCCTGACCGCGCGCGCGCTGCTGCCCAACGACATGGGCGTGTACAGCCTGCTGATCTGGCTGGTCGCCAACGGCGTGATCATCGCCAACGCCGGCATCACGCTGGGCGCGATCAAGTTCATCGCCGAACTGCGCGGCGCGGGACACGAGGACGACACCGCGCGGCTGGTGCGCCGGCTGCGCGGCATGCAGCGCACGATGCTCGCGATCGTGGTCGTCGTGCTGGCGCTGGTGTTCCTGGGCTTCCACGGCCACCTCGGGCCCGGCGTGCCGACGTGGGCGTTCGCGCTGCTGCTGGGCTCGGTGGCGCTGCGCGCGCCGTACATGTTCAACATCGCGGTGCTCAAGGGCCGCCAGGACTTCAAGTCGACGGCGGTGGTCGCCGGGCTCGGCGCCGGCGCCAACCTGGCGATGATCGTGGCGCTGTGGTCGGGCCAGGTCGTCCCGGCGACGCTGCCGACGTTCGTGATCGTGTACGCGCTGTCGAGCCTGGTGTTC
>JAEWNA010000118.1 GCA_023392975.1 Pseudomonadota bacterium
GTCAGGACAGCGATGTAGGGCAGCCCGGCCTCGCGCATGCGGCCCAGCGCGGCGGAGGTCTTGGCCATCTGCATCAGCGAGAACAGGCTCTCATGCATGCGCGCACCGCCGCTCGCGGAGAAGCACACGAACGGCGCGTGCAGGTCGACCGCACGCTCGACGCCGCGGGCGAAGCGCTCGCCGACGACCGAGCCCATCGAGCCGCCCATGAACGCGAAGTCGAAGGCGGCGGCGACCATCGGCCGGCCGCGCAGTGCGCCCTCCATCGCGATCAGCGCGTCGCGTTCGCCGGTGTTCTTCTGCGCGGCCTTGATCCGGTCGGAATACTTCTTCTGGTCCTTGAACTTGAGGACGTCGACCGGGCCGAGTTCCGGCGCGATCTCGATGCCGGTGCCGGCGTCGAGGAAGGCGCCGAGCCGGCGACGGGCGCGGATCGCGCCGTGGAAGCCGCACTTCGGGCAGACCTCGAGGTTGTCTTCCAGTTCCTGGCGGTACAGCACCGCACCGCAGCCGTCGCACTTCTCCCACAGCCCTTCGGGCACGCTGCGCTTGCGCGCGGCATTGGTGTCGGTGCGGATGCTCGCGGGCATCAGTTTCTTGAGCCAGGACATGCGGGGAAACCTTTCCGGAGTGAGGACGGGATCCGGTCGCTCCTCGACCGGCCCGCCAGTCTATCAGGCCACCGCGACGCCGCCATGACCGGCAAGTCGTTGATCCGCAAGCGATCGCTCCCTACGCCGGCGCAGGGTCGCGAGGGAGGGTCGCGCGATCAGCCCGCGTCGAGCGCCGCCCGCAGCGGGGCGAGGAAGGCCCGGGCACGGGCCTCGGCGTCGGCGACATCGCTCGCATCGGCCAGGGCCGCGACCAGCGCGCTGCCGACGACCACGCCTTCGGCCGACTTCGCCATCGCCGCGGCGCTGGCGGCGTCCTTGATGCCGAACCCGGCCACCACCGGCACGCCGGCACGGGCACGGATGGTCGCCAGGTGCGCGCCGGCGTCGCCGGCGTCGAGGCGATCGGCGCCGGTCACGCCGGCGTAGCTGACGTAGTAGAGGTAGCCCTCGGCGTCGGCGCAAAGGCGGTCGAGCCGGGCGTCGGGCGTGGTCGGCGACGCCAGCAGGATCAGCGACAGGCCGTGTCCGCGCATCGCCGCACGCAGGTCGCCGGCTTCCTCGGGCGGCAGGTCGACCAGCAGCAGGCCATCCACGCCGGCCGCGGCCGCGTCGGCGGCGAAGCGGGCGTAGCCGCGGATCTCGACCGGGTTGAGGTAGCCCATCAGCACCACCGGCGTGTCGGCGTCGGTCGTGCGGAAGTGGCGCACGGCGTCGAGCACGAACGTAAGGCCGGCACCGCATGCCAGTGCGCGCTCGGAGCTGCGCTGGATGGTCGGGCCGTCGGCCATCGGGTCGGAGAACGGCACCCCGAGCTCGATCACGTCGGCGCCGGCCGCGACCAGCGCGTGCATCACCGGCACGGTCGCTTCCTTCGACGGATCGCCGGCGGTGATGAACGGCACGAGGGCCTTGCGGCCGGCGGATTTGAGCTGGGTGAAGCGGGGGGCGATGCGGGTCATGGGGATGTCGGAATGGGGTGGAGGCTCGATGTCATCCCGAGCCGGAGGTGAGGGACCTGCTGTTCGAACACAAGGCTGGCAGAGGCATGCACGTCCGCCCTTGTTTCGCTCGCTGCCGCGAGCGAGTCACCTTTCTTTGCTTGTGCAAAGAAAGGGTGACCCAAAGAAAGCACACCCCGTCGGTCGCGCCCGACGCTGCGCGTCGGGTCCACGGGCTTCGCAGGGTTTTTCGACAGCACATCCATGTGCTGGTCGAAAAACGCGCGGCCTCCTGCCGCGCGCCCTGCGGGCCTGATCCGCGAAGCCCGTCGCGACCAGGGGCCCCAGTAGATCAAGAACAAACGCACCAGCGACTAGCCATCAGAGGTCATGCAGCCGTTCGAAGTCAAAACACGATCCCTTCCCGCGCTGCGACCGTATGCACGTCCTTGTCGCCGCGGCCGGAGAGGTTGCACAGCACCAGGGCGTCCTTCGGCAGGTCGCGGGCGAGTTTCATCGCCTGGGCGACGGCGTGGCTGGATTCGAGCGCGGGCAGGATGCCTTCGGTGCGCGCGAGCAGGTGGAACGCCTCCATCGCCTCGGCGTCGGTCACGCCCACGTAATCGGCGCGGCCGCGCTCCTTGAGGAACGCGTGCTCGGGGCCGACGCCGGGGTAGTCGAGGCCGGCGGAGATCGAATGCGTTTCGATGATCTGGCCGTCGTCGTCACAGATGACGTAGGTGCGGTTGCCGTGCAGCACGCCCGGACGGCCGGCGGCCAGCGACGCGGCGTGGTGGCCGGTGGCGATGCCCTCGCCCGCCGCTTCCGCACCGACGAGGCGCACGCCGGGGTCGTTGAGGAAGGCGTGGAAGATGCCGATCGCGTTGCTGCCGCCGCCGACGCAGGCGGTGATCGCGTCCGGCAGGCGGCCGTATTCGGCCAGCATCTGCGCACGCGCCTCGCGGCCGACCACGGCGTTGAAATCGCGGACCATGCGCGGATACGGGTCGGGGCCGGCGACGGTGCCGATGATGTAGAACGTGTCGTGCACGTTCGTCACCCAGTCGCGCATCGCTTCGTTGAGCGCGTCCTTGAGCGTGGCCGAACCGCTGGTCACCGGCACCACGGTCGCGCCGAGCAGCTTCATGCGGTAGACGTTGATCTTCTGGCGCTCGATGTCGGTCGCGCCCATGTAGACCACGCATTCCAGCCCGAGGCGCGCGGCGACGGTGGCGCTGGCGACGCCGTGCTGGCCGGCGCCAGTCTCGGCGATGATCCGCGGCTTGCCCATGCGGCTGGCGAGCAACGCCTGACCGATAGTGTTGTTGATCTTGTGCGCGCCGGTGTGGTTCAGGTCCTCGCGCTTGAGCAGGATGCGCGCGCCGCCGACCTTCGCGCTCAGCCGCTCCGCGTGGTAGATCGGGCTGGGCCGGCCGACGTAGTGCTTGAGGTCCTTGTCGAAGGCGGCGGTGAACCCGGGATCGACCCGCGCCTTGTCGTAGGCGGCGGCCAGTTCCTGCAGCGGACCGATCAGGGTCTCGGCGACGAAGCGGCCGCCGAAGCGGTCGAAGTGGCCATCGGCATCGGGGAAGGCGTTGAAGTCGGTCGGGGTCGCGGGCTGGCTGGGGGGCTTGGTGTCGAGCATGACGGCGGGTCGCCTGAAGGAATCGCGCATCGGCCACGGCGGCCGGCGATCCTTCACTTTAGCGCAGGCTCCCGGTCGACATAAGGCATGAAATCAACGCGACCCGTGAGTAAAGTTCACAGGTCATGGCCCGCGACCTGCCCCCGCTGAACGCCCTCCGCGCCTTCGAGGCCGTCGCCCGGCTGGACAGCGTCAGCCGCGCCGCGGAGGAACTGCACGTCACCCACGGCGCCGTCAGCCGCCAGCTGCGCCAGCTCGAAGAGGCACTGGGCGCGCCGCTGTTCGTCCGCGCGGGCCGCGGGCTGGCGCTCACCCCGGCCG
>JAEWNA010000213.1 GCA_023392975.1 Pseudomonadota bacterium
GCAGGCGATCTCGGGCGCCCTCATGCTGATGCCGCGGCACCTGTTCGCGCGGCTGGGCGGGTTCGATGCCGGGTATCGGCTGCACGCGGAGGACCTCGACCTCTGCCGGCGCGCGCGCGACGGCGGCGCCTTCGTCGCGGTCGCCAACGACGTGCGCGTCGTCCACGTGCGCGGCGTGTCCAGCCGCAGCCGGCCGCTGTTCGTCGAATGGCACAAGCACCGCGGACTCGCGCGCTATTTCCGCAGGTTCGAGGCGCCGCGCCGCAACGTGCTGGTCTGCGTCGCGGTGTACGCGATGATCTGGGCGCGCTTCCCGCTCGCGGCGCTGCGCGCATCGGCGAAGGTGCGATGAGTCGGCCGGGCCTCGCCATCGTTCTCGGGCTGGTGCTGTCGCTCTGCGGGACGGCGCGGGCCGCCGCCCCGGAGGCGGACGAGGCGCTTGCGCGCGCAGATCGCGCCGAGATCGAACGGCTGGTCCGCGACGTCTGCCGCCGCGACGTGGTCGCGCTCGGCGACGACGCCAACCACGGTGCTGCACGTTCGACGCAGGTGCGCGTGGCGATCGTGCGGCGGCTGGTCGAGCGTTGCGGGTTCCGTGCGGTGCTGTTCGAGAGCCAGTTGTACGACGTGCTCGACTACACCCGCGCCGCCGCCGAAGGCCGCGCCGATGTCGCCCTGCTCGCCGATGCGATCGGGCCGATCTGGTCGCGCATGCCCGAGTCTAGGCCGCTGCTCGACTGGCTGCACGGCGAGGTCGTCGCGGGTCGCCTGCGCGTGGGCGGCATCGATCCGCAGGTCGGCGGGCGCACCGGCCGCTATGCGAAGGACGCCCTGGGCACCGCGCTCGCCTCGGTGCTGCAACCGCCGCAGCGCGACGCATGCCGCGCCGAGTTCGACCGCCACGATCGCTGGACGTACGACGACGAGACGCAGCCGTTCGACGACGCGGCCCGCGCGCGCCTGCGCGCCTGTGCCGATGCGGCGAACGCGGCGGTGGCCGCGCAGGGGCTCGACACGCTGTCGGACCTCGCCGGCATGGCCGCGAGCTACGGCCGCTATCTCGAGATGGCCCTCGATGGCGACGGCGACCGCCGCGATCTCGGCATGGCCGAACGCGTGCAGTGGCATCGTGCGCGCTGGCCGCGCGGTACCCGCGTGATCGTGCTGTGCGCGACCGTGCACGCGGCCCGGCGCGCCGACAACGTCGTGCCGGCGATGGTGCCGATGGGCGCGCATCTGGCGGAATGGTTGGGCGATCGGTACGCCGTCATCGGGTTCACCGCCGCGGGCGGGACCTTCGGCGATCTCTCCGGCGCGGTGCACCCGCTGCCGCCGGCCGGCCCTTCGGCGCTGGAAACGGTCGTGCTCGCGAAGGCGCGCGGCACGCTGCGCTATCTCGACCGGAAGGCGCTGCGGCGCCACGGCACCATCGCCGCACGGCCGATCAACGACCGCATCGTCCACGCGATGCCGTGGGCGACGGTGCTGGACGGGATGATGGTGCTGCGCGAGGAGCGGGCGCCGGTACGGCCCGGTCGCTGACCGCGCCCTGCCGAAATCCTTTGCCTCAGCGATGCCGATTGATCTCGTCGCGCAGCGCCCGCGCGGCGTTCGCCGCGGCTTCGGCGTAGTCGTCGCCGGACGACGCGTAGAGGATCGCGCGCGACGAGCTCACGATCAGCCCGGTGCCGTCGCGGGTGCGGGCGTTCGACACCACGGCCGCCACGTCGCCGCCCTGCGCGCCGACGCCGGGCACCAGGAACGGCACGTCGCCGACGATCCCGCGCACTTCGCGCAGCTGTTCCGGCCAGGTCGCGCCGACCACCAGCGCGCAGTTGTCGTTGTCGTTCCAGTCGCGGGCGATCTTCTCGGCCACATGCTGGTACAGCGGGCGGCCGCCAATGACCATGTCCTGCAGGTCGCCAGCGCCGGGGTTGGACGTGCGGCACAGGATCACCACGCCCTTGTCGGAGCGATCCAGGAACGGCTGCACCGAATCCCGGCCGAGGTAGGGATTCACCGTCACCGCGTCGGCGCCGTAGCGGTCGAACGCTTCCGCCGCGTAGTGCTGCGCGGTGCTGCCGATGTCGCCGCGCTTGCTGTCGAGGATCACCGGGATCTCGGGGTAGCGGAAGCCGATGTGCAGGATCAGCATCCGCAAGGCTTCTTCCGCGTGCGCCGCCGCGAAGTGCGCGATCTGCGGCTTGAACGCGCAGACATGGGGCGCGGTCGCGTCGACGATGTCGCGGCAGAAATGGAAGATCGCGTCGGGGTCGTGGGCGAACTTCGCCGGGAACTTCGCGGGCTCCGGGTCAAGGCCGACGCACACCAGCGTGTCGGCCTGGTGCCAGCGGTCGCGCAGGCGGTCCGTGAATCGGCGCATCGGTTCGGCGTTCATGTGGTCCCCGGAAGGCTCATCATTTCAGAGAGGTCGATGCGGCGAAAAGTGGCGTGGGGTGAACTGTGTCGCAAACCGGAGCGGTCCTGCGTCGGAAAGCGCGCATCGTCCGCTCGATCCCGCCGTCACCGGAATGAAACGTCGGCGCGCCCGCGATGCACGGGCGCGCCGATCGGTCACTTCAGTGCCTTGAAGCGCAGGCGGTGCGGCTGGGCGCCTTCCTCGCCGAGGCGACGCTTCTTGTCTTCCTCGTATTCGCGGTAGTTGCCCTGGAAGAACTCGACGTGCGAGTCGCCCTCGAACGCGAGGATGTGGGTCGCGATGCGGTCGAGGAACCAGCGATCGTGGCTGATGACGAAGGTGTTGCCCGGGAACTCCAGCAGCGCGTCTTCCAGCGCGCGCAGGGTCTCGATGTCGAGGTCGTTCGACGGTTCGTCGAGCAGCAGCACGTTGCCGCCCTGCAGCAGCGTCTTGGCCAGGTGCAGGCGGCCGCGTTCGCCGCCCGACAGCGAGCCGACCATCTTCTGCTGGTCCTGGCCCTTGAAGTTGAAGCGACCGATGTAGGCGCGCGACTGGATCTCGACGCCGTTGATGTTGAGGATGTCGAGGCCGCCGGAGACTTCCTGGAAGACGTTGTGGTTGCCTTCCAGCTTCTCGCGGCTCTGGTCGACGTAGGCCAGCTTGACCGTCGGACCCTTGACGATCTCGCCCTTGTCCGGCTTCTCGATGCCCATCAGCATCTTGAACAGCGTCGACTTGCCGGCGCCGTTGGGGCCGATGATGCCGACGATGGCGCCCGGCGGCACCAGCATGTCGAGGTTGTCGATCAGCAGGCGGTCGCCGAAGGACTTGCTCACGCCCTTGAACTCGATCACCGAGTTGCCCAGGCGCTCGCCCGGCGGGATGAAGATTTCGTTGGTCTCGTTGCGCTTCTGGTAGTCCTGCGATTGCAGTTCTTCCAGTCGGGCCAGACGGGCCTTGCCCTTGCTGCGGCCGCCCTTGGCGTTCTGGCGCGACCATTCCAGTTCGCGCGCGATCGCCTTCTGGCGCGCCTTTTCCTGGTTCTCTTCCTGCTTGAGGCGCTCGTCCTTCTGGATCAGCCAGTCGGTGTAGTTGCCCTTCCACGGGATGCCGCGGCCGCGGTCGAGTTCGAGGATCCACTCGGCGGCGTTGTCGAGGAAGTAGCGGTCGTGGGTGACGGCCACCACGGTGCCCGGGAAGCGGGCGAGGAACTGCTCCAGCCACTCCACCGACTCGGCGTCGAGGTGGTTGGTCGGTTCGTCGAGCAGCAGCATGTCCGGCTTCTGCAGTAGCAGGCGGCACAGCGCGACGCGGCGCTTCTCGCCGCCGGAGAGCTTGCCGATGATCGCGTCCCACGGCGGCAGGCGCAGGGCGTCGGCGGCGACTTCCAGCTGCTGCTCCAGCATGTGCGCGTCGCCGGAGGCGAGGATGGCTTCCAGCCGCTCCTGCTCCTTCGCCAGCGCGTCGAAGTCGGCGCCTTCCTCGGCGTAGGCGGCGTAGATCGCGTCGAGCGCGGCCTGGGCCTGCAGCACTTCGCCCACGCCTTCCTCCACTGCTTCGCGGACGGTCTTGTTCGGGTCGAGTTCCGGCTCCTGCGCCAGATAGCCGACCTTGATCCCCGGCTGCGGGCGGGCCTCGCCCTGGAAGTCGGTGTCGACGCCGGCCATGATCTTCAGCACGGTCGACTTGCCGGCGCCGTTCAGGCCGAGCAGGCCGATCTTGGCGCCCGGGAAGAACGACAGCGAGATGTCCTTGATGATCTGGCGCTTCGGCGGCACGGTCTTGCTGACGCCGTTCATGGTGTAGATGTATTGCATGGGGGCTCCGGACGGTCGCGGCGCCGGCCGGGTCGGCAGGCAGCGTCGCCCTGCGCGGGCAGGGCGGGGATGGGAGGATCGGAATCGCGGAATTATCGCCGGAATCGCCCCCGCGCCGCCAGTTTCCGCAGGCGGCCGCGCCGGGCTTCGGTGGCCCGGGGGGCGGCCGGGGGCTACAATTCCGCCTCCCCACGCCGCCCCTGGAGCGCCGATGTTCCCGCGCGATGCCCGCATCGAAGGTTTCGATCCCGAACTGGCCGCGGCGATCGCCGCGGAGAACCGTCGTCAGGAAGACCACGTCGAGCTGATCGCCTCGGAGAACTACGCCAGCCCGCGGGTCATGGAGGCCCAGGGAAGCCAGCTCACCAACAAGTACGCCGAGGGCTACATCGGCAAGCGTTATTACGGCGGCTGCGAATACGTCGACATCGCCGAGAAGCTGGCCATCGACCGCGTGAAGGCGCTGTTCGGTGCCGACTACGCGAACGTCCAGCCGCACTCCGGCTCGCAGGCCAACCAGGCGGTGTATTTCGCGCTGCTGCAGCCGGGCGACACCGTGCTGGGCATGTCGCTGGCCCACGGCGGCCATCTCACCCACGGCGCCAAGGCCAACATCTCCGGCAAGCTGTTCAACATCGTCTCCTACGGCGTGGACGACCAGGGCCTGGTCGACTACGACGAGGTCGAGCGCATCGCGCTGGAAAGCCGCCCGAAGATGATCATCGCCGGTTTCTCCGCGTATTCGCAGGTGATGGACTGGGCGCGCTTCCGCGCCATCGCCGACAAGGTTGGCGCCTACCTCTTCGTCGACATGGCGCATGTCGCCGGCCTGATCGCCGCCGGCGTCTACCCGAACCCGGTGCCGCATGCGCACGTCGTCACCTCGACCACGCACAAGACCCTGCGCGGCCCCCGCGGCGGCTTCATCCTCGCCCGCAACGACGGCAGCGAGCAGGCCGCGGAACTGGAGAAAAAGCTGCAGAGCATCGTCTTCCCCGGCCTGCAGGGCGGCCCGCTGATGCACGTGATCGCGGCCAAGGCGGTGGCGTTCAAGGAAGCGCTGGATGGCGACTTCAAGGCCTACCAGCAGCAGGTCGTGAAGAACGCGCAGGCGATGGCGAACACCATCATCGCCCGCGGCTACAAGATCGTCTCCGGCGGCACCCAGAACCACCTGATGCTGGTCGACATGATCGGCAAGGGCATCACCGGCAAGGACGCGGAAGCCGCGCTCGGCCGCGCCCACATCACCGTGAACAAGAACGCGGTGCCGAACGATCCGCAGAAGCCGGTCTACACCTCCGGCCTGCGCATCGGCACCCCGGCGGTGACCACCCGCGGCTACAAGGAGTCGGACTGCGTCGCGCTCGCCAACTGGATCTGCGATGTGCTCGACGCCCCGAACGACGAGGCGGTGATCGCCCGCGTGAAGGCCAACGTCGAGGCGCAGTGCAGGCAGTATCCCGTCTACGGTTGATCCCCGGCATGTCGTAGGGTGGGCCATTGGCCCACCATCGCGACACGACCGGTCACGGTTGCGGTGAGCGAAGCGGTTTCGATCATCGCGACCTCCAACGAAAGGCTGCAACGACGGGCCAAGACCCGTCCTACGATCGTCAATCCAGCGAATGCACTGTCCCTTCTGCCAGCACGAGAACACCCGCGTCATCGATTCGCGCGTCAGCGAAGACGGTGCGACGATCCGTCGCCGGCGCGAGTGCGAGGCCTGCGGCGAGCGGTTCTCGACGCTGGAGACGATCGAACTCAAGCTGCCGGCGATCATCAAGTCCGACGGCCGGCGCGAGCATTTCGACGCGCGCAAGCTGCGCCACGGCTTCGACCGGGCGCTGCACAAGCGGCCGGTGTCGGAGGAGCAGATCGAGGCGGCGGTGCGCGCGGTGGTGCACCAGCTGCGCATGACCACGGAACGCGAACTGCCGTCGCGCCGGGTCGGCGAGTTCGTGATGGGCGAGCTGCGCAAGCTCGATCATGTCGCGTTCGTCCGTTTCGCCTCGGTGTACCGCGCGTTCGAGGACGTGGCCGACTTCCGCGAGGAACTCGACCGCCTGGAACGCGACATCCCCGGCGAGGGCCAACTGCCCTTGCTCGCAGGCGGTGATGTCGTGCCCTTCGATCGGCATGCCGACCGCAACGCCGACCGCCGCGGCGGCGACAAGGACAAAAAGAAGAAGTGAGCGCGATCCTGCGCCGCGCGGTGGTTGCGGCGTTCGCCGTGCTTTGCGCCGTGTCGCCCGCGCTCGCGGCCGGACGCCTTGCCGGCCACTATTACCTCAACGGCGTGACCGAAGTCGGTTCGGAACTGCTGCTGCGCGACGACGGCCGCTTCGAATGGTTCCTCGCTTACGGCGCGATGGACCGCACCGCGTCCGGGCGCTGGACCGAGGCCGATGGCCGCGTGGTGTTGACGACCGAGCGGCCCGCGCAGGACGCCCCGCTGTTCCGCCGCGACGGCGCGATGCCGTGGGACGAAGACACCGAGGACCGTCTGCGCGACATGGAGGCCGATGCGGCCGAAGCCGCGGCCTACGCGCGCTGCCCGTTCCTCGATGTCGCGGATGCCGTGTCCGCGCCGCCGCTTGCAGGCGACACGAACGCAGCGCCGTCGTCCGCAGCGCTGGCGCAGGCCGCGCACGCGGCGCAGGCGACGCTTGCCGCCGCGCGCACCACGGCCG
>JAEWNA010000317.1 GCA_023392975.1 Pseudomonadota bacterium
GCGGTGGTGGCGGGCGCGGCCTGCTCGGCGGCCGGGGCGGGCGCGGCGGCGAACGCGCTGCCGGCGAACAGGGCGAGGGCGAGCGTGGCGATCGGGAGGCGGATGTTCATGGCGGAATCCTCGGGGCGGGGAGAAGGGTGCCGACGGTCGGTGTCCCTGTCGGTGAAGCCAGACTGCGCCCCTTCGGCTCCTCGCGGTCTTTCCGCCGGATTAACCTTCCTCCATGTTGCCGGCGGTCGGCGCGCGCGGGAAACGCACCTCCACCCGCAGTCCCGGCAGCGCGTCCTCCAGCCGCACCTGCGCGCGATGCCGTGCGGCGATGGCGCGGACCACGCTGAGCCCGAGCCCGCTACCGGGCGAGCCGCGATGCCGCTCCAGCCGTACCAGGCGGTCGAACACGCGTTCGCGGTCCTCTTCCGGAATGCCCGGCCCGCGGTCGCGGATCGTCAACCGGACCGCGTTGTCCTGCGTGCGCAGGTCGACGTCGATCGCGCTGTCGGCCGGGCTGTACTTCACGGCGTTGTCGAACAGGTTGGAGAGCAGCTGGAACAGCAGGTCCGGATCGCCCGCGACCCGCGCCGGTGCGACCGTCGCGACTAGCGCACCGCCGCGCGCCTCCGCCATCGGCTGCCACATCTCGACCGCGTCGCGCACGATCGCGTCCAGCGCCACCGGCGGGTCGTCGCGGCCGTCGGTCGCTTCGATCCGCGCCAGCCGCAGCAGGCTGTTGAAGGTCGCGATGGACTGGTCGATCTCCTCGATCGCCTCGTCGAGCGCCACGCCCGCGGCCGCGCTGGAGCCGTCGTCGTCGATGCGCCGGCGGGCCAGCTCCAGCCGCGTCTTCAGCCGGGTCAGCGGCGTGCGCAGATCGTGCGCGATGTGGTCGGTGGACGCCTGGATACCGCCGACGAGGTCGCGGATGCGGTCGAGCATGCGGTCGAGCGTGCGTGCGAGCCGCTGCAGCGGGTCGTCGCCCGGACCGACCGGGATGCGCTCGTCGAGTCGTCCGGCGGCGAAGCGGTCGACCGTGTCCAGCGTCGCCTGCAGGTTGTGCGCGAGGCTGCGCCGCAGCAGCCAGCCCAGCAGGAGCGTCAGCGCGGCCAGCAGCAGGAAGATCGACGATGCCAGCGGCAGCAGCAGTTCGCGCACGCGCTGCTGTTCGCCGGTGGTGTGGCCGGTCAGCAGCACCGCGCCGTCGGACAGCCGCTCGGCGTAGGCGATCGCCTCGTCGCCATCGGCGTTCCAGGCGAAACGGATCCAGCCGCGCGCGCGGGTCGCGCCCGGCGGCAGGTCGGCGAGGTGTCCCGCCAGCACCCGGCCCCGCGCGTCGGCGAGCAGGTAGACGGCCTCGCGCCGGGTATCTTCGTCGACGCGCGCATCGATCGCCCGCGCCAGCGCGCCGAGCCCCGCGTCGCGGTGGATCTCGCGCAGGTCCTCGTGTTCGGCGCGGACCGTGCGGCGCACGTCGCGGTCGACCAGATGATCGTACGCCAGCAGGCTGAGGCCGCCGATGGCGACGAACGCGAGCAGCAGCGCCACGCCGTAGGCCAGCACCATCCGGTTGAGGCCGGAGGCGAGGAACCGCGACGCGCGCTGCGCGATCACGCGCGGGTGCCGAGCAGGTAGCCGGCGCCGCGCACCGTGTGCAGCAGCGGCTGCGCATGGCCCTTGTCGATCTTCTGGCGCAGGCGCGAGACGTGCACGTCGATCACGTTGGTCTGCGGGTCGAAGTGGTAGTCCCACACCGCCTCCAGCAGCATCGTGCGCGAGACCACGCGTTCGGCGTTGCGCATCAGGTATTCGAGCAGGCGGAACTCGCGCGGCTGCAGGTCGACCACCTGGCCGCCGCGGTGCACGGTACGCTTGAGCAGGTCCATGCGCAGGTCCGCGACCTCCAGCACGGTCGCCGGCCCGGGTGCGCCGGGGCGGGCGCGGCGCTGCAGGCCTTCGAGCCGGGCCAGCAGCTCGACGAACGAGAAGGGCTTCGCGAGATAGTCGTCGGCGCCTTCGCGCAGGCCTTCGACACGATGTTCGACATCGCCCAGCGACGACAGCACCAGCGCCGGGGTGGCGTCGCCGCTGGCGCGCAGCCGGCGCAGCAGTTCCAGGCCGTCGAGGCCGGGCAGCATGCGGTCGAGCACCAGCGCGTCGTAGTGCTCGGTCTGCGCCCGGTGCAGGCCCTCGGCGCCGTCGCCGACCCGGTCGACGACATGCCCCGATTCGCGCAGGCCCTTCTCCACGAACGACGCGATCAGGGCGTCGTCTTCCACCAGCAGGATGCGCATCCGGGCCCTCGTCGTCTCGTCGGACGCGGCTGTGACCATACACGGCCCGGGAGGTTCCGATGCGCGCCCGGCGGCAGGACAGCGGGGCGGAACTCCGGCGTCATGCCGCCGGACATCGGCATGCGACCGCAGCGCACCGCCGGAGGGGACTGGATCATGGGCCGACCGCGGCGGCCTCGATGCCGAGATCGGCGCGGATGCGACGGGCGCGTCCCGATGCGCCCGTCACTGCGCCTCGGCATCCAGCGACATCCCGCCCAACTGGACGACATGGGGCTCGGCGTACAGCGCCGGGTTCACGAGCCGGCGATCCAGCAGGCCCATCGACAGCGTCGATGCCCACTGCGAGGGCAGCGACGTGCGGTGGAGCACCGTGCCGGCGCCATCGATCACCTCCAGCTGGCTGTCGACGTTGCGGGCGAAGACCGGCAGCGGCGAGGTGAGGCTTTCGGTCCCGGCCATGCCCTCCAGCGTGTCGCCCGGCGAGGTCGTCGGCGTCGGTGCCGGCAGCTCGATCATGCCGCCGACGCCCACGATGTCGCCCGGGGATTGCGTCCAGCGCAGGCCGATCGCCGTGGCGGGGGCGCCCGCGGGCATCGGCAGGGTCGCGACCACGGTCACGCGCGCCGCCGCCTGGCCGGTGGTCGGGCCCGTGGGAGTCTGCGATTCCAGCACCTCCAGCACCGGGGTGCCGTCCGCGGCCTGGCGTTTGCGCACGCGGTACACGGCGGTCAGGGTCTGCGGATAGTCCAGGCCGGTCGGCCCGGTGGTCTCGAATTCCAGCCGCGCCAGTTCGACGCTGTCGCCCGGCATCGCCAGCGGCTGTGTGTCCACGTCGAAACGCAGCGTGTAGCGGGCCGTGAACTTCCCGCCGACGAAGCGCAGGTCGGGCAGCACGACGATGCCGAACGGTTCGCCGCCGGGCGTCATCGTCTGCGGGACCGGGATCTGGTCGTGGTCGCGGCACTTGCCGCTATCGATGTCGTCGGGCGAGTGCGGCGCTCCGTCTTCCCGCCGCGCGTCGTAGCGCAGGTACCAGCCGCGCGACCACGGATAGCTGTCGGGCGAGAACACCGCGTCGGCGTCATCGGCGTCGAGCAGGTCTACCGGGTCCATCGGACAGGGCGGGAAGGCGAGCGCGAGGGGCGCCCAGCCGAGCAGGCACAGCAGCGGCAACAGCGGACGTCGGGACATCGGAAGCTCCGGAAAGGCCGGACAGGCCGGAAAACGGCAGGGACAGGGTTTCGAGCGGAAAGCCGCGGCGGACAGGATCACACGGGATCGCAACCGGAACATGTCGCGAGGGCCGGCCGCTCAACGCAGCCGGGCGCGCAGCGCGTCGGCCGCCGCGACCACGTCGTGGTCCGCGACCCGGCCCGGGGCTCGCCACAGCGCCTCGATCGCGTCCAGCTC
>JAEWNA010000329.1 GCA_023392975.1 Pseudomonadota bacterium
CAGATCCTGAGCGCGCATCCGGAGGTCGCCGGCGCCAGCGAGCTGCCGGACCTCGCCGAGATCGTGCAAGAGGAATCGGTCCGCCGCGGACGGCCGTATCCGGACTGGGTGCCGGACGCGACCGCCGAGGACTGGCACCGGCTCGGCCGCGAGTACCTCGACCGGACCGCGCGCTGGCGCGGGGAGCGCCCCCGCTTCACCGACAAGATGCCGGAGAACTGGAAGCACGCCGGCGTGCTGCGCGCGATGCTGCCCGGCGCGACCGTGATCGAGGCGCGTCGCGACGCGCTGGAGACCGGCTGGTCCTGCTACCGGCAGCAGTTCTACCAGTTGCCGCACTTCGCCTGCGACCTGCAGGACATCGGCATCTACATCCGCACCTGCGAAGCGGCGATGGACCAGTGGCGCGCGCGCGATCCGGCGCACCAGCGGTTGCAGCCCTACGAGCGCCTGCTGGTCGATTTCGAGAACGAGGTCCGCGCGCTGCTGGCCGCCTGCGGCCTGGATTTCGACGAACGCTGCCTGGCGTTCCACCGCGCGGAACGCAGCGTGCGCACCGCGAGCGCCGCGCAGGTGCGGCAGCCGCTGATGCGCGACACCGCACGTGCGGCGGCGTACGGCGTGCTGCTCAACCCGCTGGTGCAGGCGCTGTCGGACGCGATGTTCGCGGTGCCGTGGTAGCCGCGGTACCATTTGCGCCCGCCCGTCCTCCCGGTTCGCGCCCATGGATCACCTGCTCATCGTCACCACCGGCGGCACGATCGACAAGATCTACTTCGACGACAAGTCGGACTTCCAGGTCGGCGATCCGCAGATCGGCCGGATCCTGGAGGAACTGGGCGTCGCGTTCCGCTTCACCGTGATCCCGATCATCCGCAAGGACTCGCTGCACATCACCGACGCCGACCGCGAACTGCTGCGCGCGACCATCGCCGCGCAGTCGACGCGGCACGTGCTCGTCACCCACGGCACCGACACGATGGTCGACACCGCGAAGGTGCTGGCCGGCCTCGACGACAAGACCATCGTGATGACCGGCGCGCTGAATCCGGCGCGCTTCCGCGGTTCGGACGCCGAGTTCAACATCGGCACCGCCGTCGGCGCCGTGCAGTCGCTGCCGCCGGGCGTCTACATCGCCATGAACGGCCGCATCTGGGACCCGCTCAAGGTGCGCAAGAACGTGGCCGCCAACCGCTTCGAATCCGCGGATTGACGCCCGCAGGCGTCGATCGAAAAAAAGCCCCGGCGGATGCCGGGGCTTTTTCGTTGCGGGTGCAGCCGAGACTTACGGCGAGATCGTTGCCTTCAGGCTGACCCCCGAGTACGCCGCGTAGGCGCGGACGCCCACGTAGTACGTGCCCGCGGTCGGCGAATTGAAGGTGCAGGTCTCGGTGTTGCCGCTGAGGTACGGGCGGCAGTTGTACGACGAGGTCGTCGGCGCGCTGCCGATCCGCACATACAGGTCCGCGTCGCCGGTGCCGCCGGAGAGGTTGAACACGACGCTGGTCTTTCCGGCCGGCACGGTGATCGTGTAGATCGACGACCAGGCATTGGCCGCCACCGACGGCAGCGACACCGCGACGCCGCTGCACAGCACCGTGCCGCCGCAGCTCGTGCTCGACACCGTCACCGACGCCGTCTTCGTGCTGCTCAGGCCGCCCGCATCCGTCACCGTCTCCGTCACCGTGTAGGTGCCGGCGGCGGCGTAGGTCCTGGTCGGGTTGGTCGCGGTCGAGGTCGTGCCGTCACCGAAGTTCCAGCTGCGGCTGGTGATGTTGTTCTGCGCGTCCGTCGAGCTATCGGTGAACGTCGCGGTCAGGCCGCTGGTGGTGAAGCTGAAGTTCGCGACCGGGGCGGTGTTGCCGCCCGCGGCGGTGTAGTTGCCGACCAGGCTCAGGCCCGAGAAGGCCGCATACGCCTTCAGCGACACGTAGTAGGTCCCCGCCGAGGGCGACGCGAACGAGCAGGTCTCGGCGTTGCCGGACGCGTACGGACGGCAGTCGTAGACCGTGTCGGTCGGCGCAGCGCCGAACTTCACGTACATGTCGGCATCGCCGGTGCCGCCCGACGTGGTGAAGCTCAGGTTGGTGGCGCCGACCGGCACGTCGAGCTTGTACAGGAGATAGCCGCCGGTGGCCGCGCTCAGGCCGGTGACGGCCACGCCCTTCGTCAGCGGGATCGCCGGGTCGGTGCCGCCACCGCCGCTGGTGCCGGCGGTCTTCGCGGCCTCGCCGAGGAAGGCCAGGCCGAGCTTGGCGAACTTGGCGCTGTTCGCGGCCGAATTGCTCATGTTGGCCAGCGTGTCGTTCGCGGAGTGGATGTTCGCGAAGTAGCTGGTCGTACCGCCCTCGAACATGATCGCCGCCGGATAGCCCGCGCTGGTCCACGACGCGTGATCGGAGCACCCGTAGCCGCAGGTATAGCTGCCGCGGGTGAGGCCCAGCGGTGCCAGGTACGTGTCGAACAGGCTGGTGAGGAAACTCTGGACGCCGGCGTTGGAGTAGTCGGTGACCAGGCGCATGTCGCTGCCGGAGGCCGGCTTGTAGTTGGTCATGTCCAGCTGCAGCACGGCATGGACGTTCGTGCCCGCCGACAGGAAGGACTGCGCGATCGCGTTGGAGCCGCGCAGGCCGACCTCTTCCGCCGCATAGCCCATGAACTTCACGGTGCGCTTGGGCTTCCAGCCGCTGGCGAGCGCCACCCGCAGGACTTCGGTGAGCGTGGCGATGCCCGAGGCGTCGTCGTCCGCGCCCGGCGCGACCTGCGTGGTGCTGCCGCCGGCGCTGACGTTGATCGAATCCAGGTGCGCGCCGAGCACCACCACTTCGTTCGCCAGCTCGTTGCCCTGGATGGTGAGGATCACCGACGGCTGTGTCGAGCAGTTGCTGCACGCGGTGAACAGCTCCGAAGTCACGTCCGTGCGGCTGCCCGCGAGCCCCTGCCAGGTGGTGCGGATCCACTCGGCGGAGGTCTTGCCGGTGGTGCTGGTGTAGTAGCGGTTCTGGTACGACGACAGCGTCGAGATCGTGTTGTAGATGTTGGTCGCCGAACTCTGCGGCAGCCACGGGTCGACCGTGGCCTGGTTGTCGATGGTATAGGTCGCGAGCGCCGCCTTGCGCACGATCTGCGCGGCGCGGTCCTTGCGGATGAACGCATCGGCCTCGGCGCGGCTGGCGAAGGCGAAGAAGCCGCCGCAGCGCAGCTGCTTGGTATGGATGCGCGAACTCACCGTGCCGAGGTCGCGCGCCTGGATGCGCGAGACCACCAGCGCGGTGCCGATGCTGTCGAAGGCGGGCGTGGCGTCCACGGCCACGTCCGTCATCAGCGGATAGGTGTCGCGGGAGGTGACGATGTAGACCGGCGCGGTCGGATCGCGTTCGCGCTGGATCGCGGCCAGCGCGGCGGCGGCTTCGGCGCGGGCATGGTCGCGGGCGACCGGGCGCGGCACGGTCTGGGCCCACGCGGTCGCGGCGAGGCTCGCGCACAGCAGGGCCAGCAGGCCCCGCAGACGTTTCGGATTCATTGGCTCTGCTCCATGAGAGGTCGGGAAATGCATGGGCAGGACCGGACCGCCCCCCCTCCCGGGCCGCATCCCTGCCAAAAAAAGACCCCGGCCGAAGCCGGGGTCGGAACGCCCGGGTCTTCATCCGGCCATCGAACCGACGGGTCGGCTCGATGGTCGGAATCCCTCCCTTAGTTCGAGGTGCCCTTCAGGGTGACGCCCGAGAAGGCGGCGTACGCGCGGACCGCCACGTAGTACGTGGTGTTCGCGGTCGGCGTGAAGGTGCAGGTCTCGCTGTTGCCGCTGCTGTACGGACGGCAGTTGTACGAGGTCGTGGTCGGCGCAGCGCCGGCACGCACGTACAGGTCCGCGTCGCCCGTGCCGCCCGAGATCGTGAAGGTCACGGTGTGGCCGGCCAGGACAGGCATGGTGTAGGTCGAGGACCAGCTGTTCTTCGCCACCGACGGCAGGGCCACGCCCACGCCGCTGCACAGCACCGTACCGCCGCAGCTCGTGCTCGACACCGTCACCGATGCCGTCTTCGTGCTGCTCAGGCCGCCCGCGTCCGTCACCGTCTCCGTCACCGTGTAGGTGCCGGCGGCGGCGTAGGTCTTGGTCGGGTTGGTCGCGGTCGAGGTCGTGCCATCACCGAAGTTCCAGCTGCGGCTGGTGATGTTGTTCTGCGCGTCCGTCGAGGTGTCGGTGAACGTCGCGGTCAGGCCGCTGGTGGTGAAGCTGAAGTTCGCGACCGGGGCGGTGTTGCTGCCCGCGCCCGTGTAGCTGCCGACCAGGCTGACGCCCGAGAAGGTCGAGTAGGCCTTCAGCGTGACGTAGTAGGTCCCGGCCGACGGCGCGGCGAACGAGCAGGTCTCCGCGTTGCCGCCGACGTACGGACGGCAGTCGTAGGAGCTGTCGGTCGGCGCGGAGCCGAACTTGACGTACATGTCGGCGTCACCGGTGCCGCCCGAGATGTTGAAGCTCAGGTTGGTGGCGCCGGCCGGCACGTCGAGCTTGTAGTACAGGTAGTTGCCGGTGGAAGCGCCCAGGCCGGTGACTGGCACGCCGTTGGTCAGCGGGTTGGTGGTCGGCGGCGGCGTGGTGCCACCGCAGCTCACGCCCACGGCGGTGAAGGCCGCGGTGACGTCCGCCTTGGTGTAGCCGAGGTCCGTGGCGGCCGTCTCGACGCCGCAGGCGCCCTGGTTGAAGTTCGTGCTGGCCGTCCAGTAGGCGGCGTTCGCGCGCGCGAACACCTGGAACGCCTTCGGAACGCCCCAGCCCGCGGTCTTCGCGAGGGTGCAGAACGCCTTGTTGTACACGCCCGAGCTGTAGTGCACGTCGAGGCCGTTGTAGTAGTTCGCGGCGTTGTCGATCGACGAGCCGTCCTGGGTCGGGTTGCACATGTAGCGCAGCGCGCCGTTCGACTTGAAGATCTCGGCGCCGACCAGGTAGTCGTTGCTGCCCTGCCAGTAGTACTCGGTCGCCTCGCCGCCCATGTCGGAGAAGGCTTCGTTGATGCCGCCCGACTGACCGGAGTAGGTCAGGTTCGAGTGCTGCTCGGTGAAGCCGTGCGAGACTTCGTGGCCCGACACGTCGGCGTTGACCAGCGGGTAGAACGTGCTGGCGCCGTCGCCGAACGTCATGTTCGAGCCGTTCCAGAAGGCGTTCTCGTAGCTGCTGCTGTAGTGCACGCGCATGATCAGCTGGAAGCTCAGCGCGTTGTAGCCGGTGTAGGCCGGGTACATGTTGGTGATCACGCCACCGAACTGGAACGCGTCGTTGATCGGCGAGTAGCCGCCGTTGACGGTCTTGAAGGTGTTGCGCGGGCAGGTGTAGGTGTACGCGGTGGTGCTCGAGCTGGTGCCGTTGTTGAGGTTCACGGCGCGCACGTTGGTGTTGTTCATGGTGCACGTGGTGCCCGACTGGGTCACGTCCATGTAGCCGTACTTGCCGCCCGAACCCCACTCGTACTGGCCGGTCTTGGCGTTGCCGCCGGGGCCGGTGCCGATCAGCGCGTGCTGCAGGTTGTCGAACTGCTTCAGCACGCGGCCGGTGTTGGCGTCGACGATGACCGTCGGACGGGTCG
>JAEWNA010000078.1 GCA_023392975.1 Pseudomonadota bacterium
GGGCCGGGTCGACCCGCAGCCAGGCGGCGCCTGCAGCGTCGCCGACTTCAGCCTGCCGCGCGAACGCCGCCGGCGACCAGCGCGCCGGCACCGTGCGGCCATGGCGCTGACGCTGCGCGTCGTCGCCGGCATCGCCCGGCGGCAGCCTATCGGCACGCCCGAGTCGGGTCGCGACCTCGGGCAGCAGCGACTGCCGGCCGAACGCCGACCAGGCCGGCAGCAGGAAGGTCGCCTGCGTCATCGCCCGGCCGTCAGCCTTCGTAGGCGACTTCGATCAGTTCGTATTCGCGTTTGCCGGCCGGGGCGTCGATCTCGACCGAATCGCCCTCGTGCTTGCCGATCAGCGCGCGGGCCAGCGGCGAGGAAATCGCGATCAGGCCCTGCTTGATGTCCGCTTCCATGTCGCCGACGATCTGGTAGCGCTTTTCTTCGTCGGTCTCCATGTCGGCCAGCACCACGGTCGCACCGAACACCACGCGGCTGCCGGCGTTCAACGTGGACACGTCGATGATCTGGGCGTGCGAGAGTCCCGCTTCGAGCTGCTTGATCCGGCCCTCGATGAAGCCCTGCTGCTCGCGCGCGGCGTGGTATTCCGCGTTTTCCTTCAGGTCGCCGTGGGCGCGCGCCTCGGCGATCGCGGCGATCACCGCCGGCCGGTCCACCGACTTCAGGGTTTCCAGCTCGCCGCGCAGGCGCTGCGAGCCCTTCAGGGTCATCGGCGAACGCATGCCCGCCTCCGGTCGACGTGGATCATGTCTGTCGCTTCACGCATTCTCGAGTTCCTTGTGCAGTTCCTGCAGGGCCCAGACCGGGCCGCTGTCGCGATAGTCGAGAGAATGCAGCAGCGCGCGCGCGCCGGCAATCGTGGTCGAATAGGTCACCCGCTGCTGCAGCGCCTCGCGACGGATCGAGAACGAGTCGGCGATCGCCTGCTTGCCCTCGGTGGTGTTGACGATGTAGGTGATTTCGCCGTTCTTGATCAGGTCGACGATGTGCGGCCGGCCCTCGATCACCTTGTTGACGATCTCGCAGGCGACGCCCTGCGATTCCAGCCACGCCGCGGTGCCGCGCGTGGCGACGAGGCCGAAGCCGCGGCGCAGCAGTTCCCGGGCCACCGCCAGCACGCGCTGCTTGTCCGGGTCGCGCACCGAGACGAAGGCCTTGCCCTTCGGCGGCGCCTTGATCCCGGCCGCCTCCTGCGCGCGCGCGAACGCCGCGCCGAAGTGGCGGCCGACGCCCATCACTTCGCCGGTCGAGCGCATTTCCGGGCCCAGGATCGGATCGACGCCCTGGAACTTCGCGAACGGGAAGATCGCTTCCTTCACCGAGTAGTAGTCCGGGATGACTTCCGTGGTCGTGCCCTGCTCCGCCAGCGTCTTGCCGGCCATGCAGCGCGCGGCGATCTTCGCGAGCGCCAGCCCGGTCGCCTTGGACACGAACGGCACCGTCCGCGAGGCGCGCGGGTTCACTTCGAGCAGGAAGATGGTGTCGCTGCCGTCGGCCTCGGTCTGGATGGCGAACTGGGTGTTCATCAGCCCGACCACGTTCAGCGCCTTGGCCAGCGCACGCACCTGGTCGCGCAGGCGGTCCTGCGTCCCGGCCGACAGCGAATACGGCGGCAGCGAGCAGGACGAATCGCCCGAATGCACGCCGGCCTCCTCGATGTGCTCCATCACGCCGCCGATCAGGACGTTGCCGTCCTTGTCGGCGATGACGTCCACGTCGACCTCGACCGCATGGTCGAGGAAGCGGTCCAGCAGCACCGGCGAATCGTTCGACACCTTCACCGCGTCGCGGATGTAGCGCGACAGGTCGGCGTCGGAATACACCACTTCCATCGCGCGGCCGCCCAGCACGTAGCTCGGGCGCACGACCAGCGGATAGCCGATCTCGCGGGCCAGCGCCAGCGCCTCGTCGGCGTTGCGCGCGGTGCGGTTGGCCGGCTGCAGCAGACCCAACGTGTCGACCAGCTTCTGGAAACGCTCGCGGTCCTCGGCCAGGTCGATCGAATCCGGCGAGGTGCCGATCACCGGCACGCCGTTCGCCTCCAGCGCCTGCGCCAGCTTCAGCGGCGTCTGCCCGCCGTACTGCACGATCACGCCCTTCGGCTGCTCCAGCTCGACGATCTCGAGCACGTCCTCCAGCGTCAGCGGCTCGAAATACAGGCGATCGGAGGTGTCGTAGTCGGTCGAGACGGTTTCCGGGTTGCAGTTGACCATGATGGTCTCGTACCCGTCCTCGCGCAGCGCCAGCGCCGCATGCACGCAGCAGTAGTCGAACTCGATGCCCTGGCCGATGCGGTTGGGGCCGCCGCCGAGCACCATGATCTTGTCGCGTGAGGTCGGCGCGGCCTCGCACTCGTCCTCGTAGGTCGAATACAGGTAGGCGGTGGTGGTCGCGAACTCGGCCGCGCAGGAGTCCACGCGCTTGTAGACCGGGCGCACGCCGAAGGCCTTGCGCAGCACGCGCACCGCCGATTCGTTGGTGCCGACCAGTTGCGCCAGGCGCGCATCGGAGAAGCCCATGCGCTTGAGCCGGCGCAAGCGCTTCGCGTCGAGCGCGTCGAGCCCGGCCGCGGCGACCTCGCGCTCGCAGGTGACGAGTTCCTCGATCTGGTCGAGGAACCACGGGTCGACGAAGGACAGCGCGTGCACGTCCTCCACCGAGAGGCCGGCACGGAAGGCGTCGGCGAGATAGAACATGCGCTCGGGGCCGGCTTCCTTCACTTCGCGGCGCAGGCGCGCCATGCCTTCGTCGCTCGCGAGGTCCAGATCGGTCGGGTCGAGGCCGACCTTGCCGGTCTCCAGCCCGCGCAGGGCCTTCTGCAGCGATTCCTGGAACGTGCGGCCGATCGCCATCACCTCGCCCACCGACTTCATCTGGGTGGTCAGGCGCGCGTCGGCGGCCGGGAATTTCTCGAAGGCGAAGCGCGGGATCTTGGTGACGACGTAGTCGATCGCCGGCTCGAACGAGGCCGGGGTCAGGCCGCCGGTGATCTCGTTCTTCAGCTCGTCCAGGGTGTAGCCAATGGCCAGCTTCGCCGCGACCTTGGCGATCGGGAAGCCGGTGGCCTTCGACGCCAGCGCCGACGACCGCGACACGCGCGGGTTCATCTCGATCACGACGACGCGGCCGTTCTGCGCGTTGATGCCGAACTGCACGTTCGAGCCGCCGGTGTCGACGCCGATCTTGCGCAGCACGGCGATCGAGGCGTCGCGCAACCGCTGGTATTCCTTGTCGGTGAGCGTCTGCGCCGGCGCGACGGTGATGCTGTCGCCGGTGTGCACGCCCATCGGGTCGAGGTTCTCGATCGAGCAGACGATGATGCAGTTGTCCGCCTTGTCCCGGACCACCTCCATCTCGAATTCCTTCCAGCCCAGCACCGATTCCTCGATCAGCACTTCGTGCACCGGCGAGAGGTCGAGGCCGCGCCTGGCGATCTCCTCGAACTCCTCCTTGTTGTAGGCGATGCCGCCGCCGGTGCCGCCGAGGGTGAAGCTCGGGCGGATGATCGTCGGGAACCCGACCCTGGCCTGGATGTCCACCGCCTGCTCGAACGTCCTGGCAACCTCGGCCTTCGGGCATTCCAGGCCGATCTCGCCCATCGCGACGCGGAACAGTTCGCGATCCTCGGCCATGCGGATGGCCTCGCGCGAGGCACCGATCAGCTCGACGCCGTACTTCTCGAGCACGCCGTTGTCTGCGAGGTCCAACGCGCAGTTCAGCGCGGTCTGGCCGCCCATCGTCGGCAGCAGCGCGTCGGGCTTTTCCTTGGCGATGATCTTCTCGACCGTCTTCCAGTGGATCGGTTCGATGTAGACCGCGTCCGCCATGTTGGGGTCGGTCATGATCGTCGCGGGGTTGCTGTTGACCAGCACCACGCGATACCCCTCGTCGCGCAGCGCCTTGCAGGCCTGCGCACCGGAATAGTCGAACTCGCAGGCCTGGCCGATCACGATCGGGCCGGCGCCGATGATCAGGACGGTCTGGATGTCTGTGCGCTTGGGCATGGCTTCTCTCAGTACAGGCGGTCGCGCCACCGATCGGGCGGCAACCAGGTGATCCGGTTTTCGTCCTCGACGTCGATGCCCCCCGCCTGCACGGCGGCGAACACGTCGGTCCGCATCTCGCTCCAGCTCCGCGCCCGGGCGCCGATGCGCGCACCGAGCCGGTTGTTGTGGCGATCCATCGCATTGGCGGCATCGCCGCCGTCGCCGTGCTCCATGAACTGCGTCGCCCACTCCACCCAGCGCGCCGACCCGGTGTAGGCCACCGTCGCGCTGGCGAGGCTGTGCCGGTAGGCATCCTTCGGGCCGTTGCGCCCACCCGGAAGGTCGGAACGCAGGGTCGTCGCGTAGACGCTGCCGAGCACGAAGGCCGGATAGACCGCGACGACCGCAAGCACGAGAAGCGCGCGCAGCGCCTTTCGCCGCCAGCGCGGACGCGTGGCCTGCCGCCTCGTCACAGCAGGTCGGACATCGGGATGTCGCAGGTGCCGACCGCCTTCAGCATCAGCTGGGTGGCGAGCGCCGAGCCCAGGCGCTCGCCCGCCGCTTCGTTCTCCTCGGCCGACTTCGTGTTGTCGAGCACGTCGCCGACGCCGATCTGCTTCCGCAGCACCGCATAGTTCGGATCGTTGAGGAAGGTCAGGAACGAGGACATCTGTTCCGGCGTGACCTCGCGCATGAGCGCCTCCGGGTCGAACCCGCCGCCGCCCTTCGCCTCGCTTTCCACGCCGGCCATCATCATCCGGCCGAAGACCTCCGCGGCGCCTTTCTCGAGCAGCGCGATATCGTCGCCGACCCGCGACGGGTTCGCGGCGGCGTAGGCGCGCGCATCCTGCATGCGCAGCCGGTGGTAGCCGGCGGACGAAAGTTCCTCGCGCATGCAGCGGAGGCGTTCGGGCGTGGACGCCTTCGGCGTGTCCTGCATCGGCCACTTCGGATCGCGCCGGGCGAGCATGTCGAAGACGCGGCCGAACGGCAGCAGCTCCTCCATCAGCGCGGCGAGGCGATCGGCATCGGCCTGCGCGGACGCGGCGCGCGGAGCGGGCTTCGCGGTTTCGGCCGCCGCGACCTGCGCGGTCGCGGCGACGAGGCACAGCGCGAGCGCGGAGGACATGCGGGCGAACCGGCGACGCGGGAGGTTGGACATGCGGGTCATGCGGCGTGCTCCATCAGGGCGACGAAACGGTCGAACAGCGGCGAGACATCGTGCGGACCGGGACTGGCTTCCGGATGGCCCTGGAAGCTGAAGGCGGGCGCGTCGGTCAGGGCGATGCCCTGGTTGCTGCCGTCGAACAGCGAGCGGTGGGTCACGCGCACGTTGGCCGGCAGCGTGGCCTCGTCGACCGCGAAACCATGATTTTGCGAGGTGATCATCACCCGGCCGCGGCTTTCCTCGGTGAAGCCGAGGTCGATCACCGGATGGTTCGCGCCATGGTGGCCGAACTTCATCTTCAGCGTGCGCGCGCCGCTGGCGAGGCCGAGCAACTGGTGGCCGAGGCAGATGCCGAAGGTCGGGATCTTCCGGGCGATGAATTCGCGGATGGCGGCGATCGCGTAGTCGCAGGGCTCCGGGTCGCCGGGGCCGTTCGAGAGGAACACGCCGTCGGGCCGCATCGCCAGCACCTCGGCGGCAGACGTCTTCGCCGGCACGACGGTGACGTCGCAGCCACGCTCGGCCAGCATGCGCAGGATGTTGCGCTTGACGCCGAAGTCGTAGGCGACGACGCGATGCTTCGGCGCCGCCGACACGAAGGCGCCGCTGTCGAGGTCGAGCTGGCCTTCGCGCCACGGATACGCGGCGTCGGTGGTCACGACCTGCGCCAGGTCCATGCCCTTGAGGCCGGGAAACTTGCGGGCGGCTTCGAGCGCCTTCTCGACATCGACGTCGCCTGCCATCAGCGCACCGTTCTGCGCGCCGCGATCGCGCAGCAGGCGGGTGAGCTTGCGGGTGTCGAGGCCGGAAATCGCGACGATGCCGCGGGCCTGCAGCCATTCCGGCAGCGCGGCCTGGCTGCGCCAGTTGCTGGGACGGCGCAGCACGTCGCGAACGATCAGGCCGGAGGCCCAGACCTTCGCCGCCTCGTCGTCGAGGTCGGTGCAGCCGGTGTTGCCGATATGCGGATAGGTCAGCGTGACCAGCTGTCGGGCGTAGGAAGGATCGGTGAGGATCTCCTGGTAACCCGTCATGGCGGTGTTGAAGACGACTTCGCCGACGGACAGGCCGGGCGCGCCTACGGATTCGCCCTCGAATACGGTGCCGTCTTCGAGGACCAGGATTGCGGTTTCGGTCACGTGGGGTCGCCCTGTGTGTGGCTTGCGTCGGGTTGCACGAAGCCTCGGACGCGGTGCGGGACCAGGTCCGGGGCTCGGTGTCAGGCGAGCCGGAATTGTACCGGCGCGGGGCGGTCGATGCCAGCCTTCCGGACCAATCTCCCTCGCGGACGGCACTGCCTGAACAGGCGCGTTCATGCGATCGCATACACTCCGTCGATGACTGCGACGGCCTACTGGACGCACACGCTGCTGGAAGTGGCGGCCTATTCGATCGGATTCCAGCTCTACCGGCGCGAACGTCGCCGCCTGCCGGCGGCCGTGCCGCTGGACCGGGTCCAGGGCCTGCTGCTGATCGCGGGTGCCGCGGCCGGGGCCGCGCTGGGCAGCAAGGTCGCGTACTGGCTGTACGACCCGGCCTTCGCCTTCGCCGATTTCCCGGACTGGCGACGCCTGCTGGCCGGCAAGTCGATCATCGGCGGGCTCGTCGGCGGGCTGTTCGGCGTGGAGGCGGCGAAGCGCCTGGCGGGCGTCCGCGGGTCCACTGGCGACGCGTTCGTGCTGCCGCTGACCGTCGGCATGATCATCGGCCGCATCGGCTGCTTCCTCGGCGGGCTGTCCGACCACACCTACGGCAACCCCACCGCCCTGCCCTGGGGCGTGGATTTCGGCGACGGCGTGCCGCGGCATCCGACGCAGCTCTACGAGATCGCGTTCCTCGCGCTGTGGGGCGGCTTGCTGACCCTGCGCGGCGACCGTTTCGAGCGCTCCGGCGACCGGTTCAAGGCCTTCCTCTCGGGCTACCTGCTGTACCGGCTGGCGATCGAGTCGATCCGGCCGATACCGCACTGGTACTTCGGTGCGCTGTCGGGCCTGCAACTGCTGTGCCTCTTCGGGCTGCTCTACCATGCCCGCGACCTCCCCCGCATCGTGAAGGCGCTGGCATGGCCGCGAAGGTAAGACCGTACCTGTTCTACGACACCGCGGTGTCGGTGTGTTCGACCTGCCTGCGTCGCGTCGAGGCGACCATCCTGCTCAAACAGGATGGCAAGGACGGCGGCGTCTACCTGGAAAAGTGGTGCCCGCAGCATGGCCGCGAGCGGGTGCTGATCGCCGACGACATCGCGTACTACCGCCTCTGCCGCGAGCGCTTCATCAAGCCGCCGGAACTGCCGCAGCGCTTCAACACCGAACGCAAGTGGGGGTGTCCCTACGACTGCGGGCTCTGCCCGGAGCACATGCAGCACAGTTGCCTGACCCTGATCGAGGTCACCGATCACTGCAACCTGCGCTGTCCGATCTGCTACGCCGACTCCGGCCCGCATCGCCCCGGGTTCCGCGACATGGCGACGATCGAACGCATGCTCGACGCCGTGGTCGCCAACGAAGGCGAGCCGGACGTGGTGCAGATCTCCGGCGGCGAACCGACGCTGCACCCGCAGTTCTTCGAGATCCTCGACGCAGCGAAGGCCCGACCGATCCGCCACCTGATGGTCAACACCAACGGCCTGCGCATCGCGAAGGACCCGGCATTCGTCGAGCGCCTGGCGAGCTACATGCCCGGCTTCGAGCTGTACCTGCAATTCGATTCGCTCCGCGACGAGGTCCACCAGCAGCTCCGCGGTGCGCGACTGCGCGACATCCGCCTGCAGGCGCTGGAGGCGCTGAACAAGCACGACATCTCGACCACGCTGGTGGTCACGGTGAAGAAGGGCCTCAACGACGGCGAACTCGGCGAGATCATCGACTTCGCACGCACGCAGCCCTGCGTCCGCGGCGTGACCTTCCAGCCGATCCAGCATGCCGGCCGCACCGAAGGCTACGACGCCTCCCGCGATCGCCTCACCCTGACCGAAGTCCGGCGCGGCATCCTCGAACAGAGCACGCTGTTCCGACCGGAGGACCTGATTCCCGTCCCCTGCCATCCCGACGCGCTGGCGATGGCCTACGCGCTGAAGCTGGAGGACGGCGGAGAGCAGAAGATCGTGCCGCTGACCGGGATGATCCCGCCGGAAGTGCTGATCGAGGGCGGCCGCAACAGCATCGTGGTCGAGAAGGACGACCAGCTCCGCGATGCGCTGTTCCGGCTGTTCGCCACCAATCATTCGCCGCAGTCGCAGGCCTGTTCGCTGGCCGACCTGCTGTGCTGCCTGCCGCAGGTGCAGGTGCCGGAGGGGCTGGGCTACCGCAACGTGTTCCGGGTGCTGATCATGGCCTTCATCGACGCCGAGGGCTTCGACCTGCGCTCGGTGAAGAAGAGCTGCGTGCACATCGCCCAGCCGGATGGCACCATCGTCCCGTTCGACACCTACAACCTGTTCTATCGCGACGACCGCCGCAGGCAGTTGGAAGCGCTGCGCGCGCGGGTCGACATCGCCCCCATCGACGCCGAGGAGTCGCAGGCATGAACGCACCGATCGATCGCGAGCCCGACCACGAGCCCGACTCGCACGACACGCCGGCGGTGCACACCGGCGCTCCGGCCCCTGGCGGCGATGCGGCGGGCCGTCCGCCGCTGCCGACCTGGCTGAAGGTGATCCTGGGCATCCTCGCCCTGATCGGCGGCCTCACGGTGCTGCTGGCGGCCGCCTGCTTCGGGATGATCGCGATGCAGTGAGCCCCGCGGTAGGGGACGCTCAGTCGAGCAGGTCCCGCACCCGGTAGCTGCCGGCCGGCCGGCCCGCCAGCCGGGTCGCGACGTGCAGGGCACCACGGGCGAAGATCTCGCGGCTGGTGGCGCGATGGGTCAGCTCGATGCGTTCGCCGAAGCTCGCGAACTGGACCGTGTGTTCGCCGACGATGTCCCCCGCGCGCAGGCTCGCGTAACGCGGGTCCGCCCCCGCGCGCTGCGCGGCCGCGCCCAGCGTGAGCGCGGTGCCCGACGGCGCGTCGAGCTTGCGGGTGTGATGCTGTTCGACGATGTCGCAGTCCCAGCCGGGCAGCGCCGCGGCGGCGCGTTCGACCAGGTCCTCCAGCACGGCCACGCCGAGGCTGAAATTCGAAGCCCAGAGCGCCGGGATCCGGCGCGACGCCGCCTGCAGGGTCGCCCGCTGCTGCGAGGCCAGCCCCGTGGTCCCGGAGACGAAGGCCGCGCCGCGCGCGGCGCACAGGGCGAGGATGGCGTCGAAGGCGGCCGGCAGGCTGAAGTCGATCGCGACGTCGAACGCCGGCACGGTCGCCAAGGCGTCGACCGGGTGGAAGGGCTGGCCGAGCAGCCCGGCCTCGGACGACGGCGGCGCGACCGCGGCGGCGACGCGCACATCGTCGCGTTCGGCGGCGAGGCGCAGCAGGGTCTGGCCCATGCGGCCGCTGGCGCCGTGGATCAGGAGACGGAGAGGTTCGGACATCGGCGCAGCGTAGCGGCGACCGCCCGGCGACTCAATCGGACCGGGGCGCGGACACCGTGCAGTCCAGCACCCGGCCGGTGCCGGCGGCGTCGATCTCGGCCGCGGCGGCCGTCACCGCCGCGGCGGCGACCTCGGGGCCGAAGCCGATGCGGAAATGCACCTCGCCCGACGGCGTGCGCGAGGAGTGGATCGACGACAGGCTGATGGCGTGGCGCTCGAACACGTCGAGCAGCGCGCGCAGCGAACCGGGACGATCCTCGGGCAGGTGCACGCTCATCGACGGCCGGTCGACGAGATCGGCCAGCAGGTAGCCGACGCGCTCGAACGCGTAGTTGCCGTCCGCCAGCAGTTGCATGCCGAGGGCGTCGCGATTGGCGTCGAGGAAGCGCGCGCGGAAGGCCACCCGCGCCTCGCCGTCGCCGCGCGCGACGAGGTCGCGCAGCGCGCCGAGTTCGCCGAGCAGGCGATCCAGCATCTCCGGCACGTGCGGATTGCAGAACTGGATGTCCTCGTAGATCTGCGGATTCAGCGACAGGATGCGGGCCATCATCGCCACGTCCAGCTCGAACGAGGCCGTGCGCAGCGGCAGCAGGTCCGCCGGCGCGCCGAGCAGGCCGGCATAGTCGCGCAGCACGCCGGCTTCGGCGAGGTGCGTCGCGTGGACCATCGCCTGGATCAGCGCCATCGCCTGGTCGTGGCGCTCGGGCGTGACCCGCACGCACTCGGCCTGCAGCGCGTCCAGCAGCGTCGACACCCACGGCCGCCACGCGTCCAGCCGCGCTTCGCAGACCGCGAGCATGCGGCCCTTGAGCGTCGGCGACTTCGGCGGCGCGGTCATGGGATGCAGGCCGACCACCTCGGCCTGCGAACGCAGCATCGCCGCCACCGGCGCCTGCTTGATCGAGGTGACGTCCAGCCACAGCCGGCCCCGCTCGCGGCCGGCGGAATGCGCCGTCCAGTCGGCGATCACCGTCTCGGTGACACGGATCGGCGCGGCGAACAGCAGCACGTCCGCCTCGGCGAGCAGCCGCTCGACCGCATCGCCGTCCGGGTCGGAGGGATCGTGCCCCAGCACCGCCAGCCCCATGCGCTCGACGAAGAACCGGCGCAGCCAGCGCCCGTAGGCGCCGGCGCTGCCGACGAGGCCGATGACCGGGCGGATGGCAACCGTGGGGGGATTCACGAGGAGGGACGCATGGCGGAGACGCCCACATTCTGACGTTCCCGCAGGCTGCGGGAAACCAGCCATGAGAAACCAGGTGCGGAAACCGGATCACGACGGAGAGCCGACCGCGCCCGGGATCACCCTGTCCCCGATCAGGACGTCATCCGCTCCCAGAAACTCTTGACGCCGTCGATGAAGGTGCTCGAACGCGGCGAATGGCGGCGAGCGCCCTCGCCGCTGAACGTGGCCTCGAACTGCTGCAGGAGTTCGCGCTGGTGCGCGGTGAGATTGACCGGGGTCTCGATCACCACGCGGCAGTAGAGGTCGCCGGTGCCGCGGCTGCGGACCGACTTCACGCCCTTCTCGCGCAGGCGGAACACGCGACCGGTCTGGGTCTCGGCCGGGACGCGGATCTCGGCCTCGCCACCCAGCGTGGGCACCCGCACCACGTCGCCGAGCGCCGCCTGCGAGAAGCGGATCGGCACCTCGCAGTGCAGGTCGTCGCCGTCGCGCTGGAAGATGGCGTGCTCGCGGACCCGGATCTCGACGTAGAGATCGCCGGCCGGGGCGCCCGCCGGGCCGGCTTCGCCCTCGCCCGCCAGGCGGATGCGATCGCCGGTGTCCACGCCGGCGGGGATCTTCACCGACAGGACCTTCTCTTCCTCGACCCGGCCGGCGCCGCGGCAGACCTTGCACGGGTTGCTGAGCTTCTGGCCGCGACCGCCGCAGTCCGGGCACGGCTGCTGCATCGAGAAGATGCCGCGCTGGAAGCGGACCTGGCCGCGTCCCTGACAGGTGGTGCAGGTCTCGACCTTGCCGTCTTCCGAACCGGTGCCCTTGCAGGGCGCGCAGGCGGCCATGGTCGGTACTTCGATGCGCTTGTCGAGGCCGGCGACGGCTTCCTCGAGGTCGAGCTCGACGATGATGCCGACGTCCGCGCCACGACGGGGGCCACGCGCGCCGGCACCGCCACCGAAGATGTTCCCGAAGATGTCGCCGAAGATGTCGTTGATGTCGGCGTAGCCCTGCTGGCCGCCACCGCCGCCGCCCATGCCGTGCTCGAACGCCGCATGGCCGTGCGCGTCGTACATCCGGCGCTTGCTGGCGTCGGACAGGACCTCGTAGGCCTCCTTGCATTCCTTGAACGCGGCTTCCGCGGCGCTGTCGCCGGGATTGCGGTCGGGATGGTGCTTCATCGCGCAGCGACGATAGGCCTTCTTCAGCTCTTCGTCGCTGGCGCTGCGGGCCACACCGAGGACTTCGTAGTAATCGCGCTTGCTCATGCCTTACCTGTCGAAACGATGGCGCGCACCATGGCGCGTCGTAGGGAATCCGCGTCAATCCGTGTCAATCGGCCAGTCGCCGCTCGATCCGGAGGTCGGGAACGAACCAGATCAGCGCGACCGCGACCACCAGCGCCCCGGAGAGCCAGGGCGAGAGGAACGCCGCCGGGACCGCCAACGCGTACAGGGCGAGCGACAGCTTGCCCTTGACATCACCGCCGACCGCCTGCCCCAGCTCCGAACGCTCGCCGCCGTTGGCGCGGATCAGCGCCCACTGCATCGGCAACCAGGACGCTGCGCACATGAACAGGTCGAAGGCGTAGACCGCGGTCGGGATCGGCGCGAAGTGGTTCTCGCCCATCCAGCCGGTGGTGAACGGGATCAGCGAGAGCCAGAACAGCAGGTGGAGGTTGGCCCACAGCACCTTGCCGTCGACCCGCTTCGCGGCGTGGAGGAAATGGTGGTGGTTGTTCCAGTAGATGCCGATGTTGACGAAACTCAGCACGTAACTCAGGAACACCGGCCAGAGCTTGGCCAACTGCGACCAGTCGGCGCCGTGCGGGACCTTCATCTCCAGCACCATGATGGTGATGATGATGGCGATCACGCCGTCGCTGAACGCCTCGACCCTGCCCTTGCCCATGCTTCCCCCGGAAAGCCAACGGGCGGCCATGCCGCCCGACGGACGCGCGTCGGCCCCGGAGTCGCCCCCGGGGCCGGTGCTCATCGCTTACTTGTCGTCCTTCACTTCGGTGAACTCGGCGTCGACGACGTCGTCGTTCTTCGAGGACGCCGAGGGACCCGCATCGGCCTCGCCCGCCGGCGCATGGCCGGCGTTGGCTGCGGCGAACAGCGACTGCGCGGCCTCTTCCAGCGCCTTCGACTTGGCCTCGATCTGGCCCTTGTCGTCGCCCTTCATCGCCGTCTCCAACTCGGCGATCGCGCCCTCGGTGCGGCCGATCAGTTCGCCCGGCAGCTTGTCGCCGTGCTCCTTGATCTGGCTGCGCGCGGTGTGGATCAGCGCGTCGGCGTGGTTGCGGGCCTGCACGAGGTCGTGGAACTTCTTGTCTTCCTCGCGATGCGCTTCCGCATCCTGCACCATCCGCTGGATCTCGTCGTCCGACAGGCCCGAGCCGGCCTTGATCTCGACCTTCTGCTCCTTGCCGGTCTTCTTGTCCTTCGCGGACACGTGCAGGATGCCGTTCGCGTCGATGTCGAACGACACCTCGATCTGCGGCGTGCCGCGCGGGGCGGCGTCGATGCCGGACAGGTCGAAGCGCGCCAGCGACTTGTTGTACTGCGCCTGCTCGCGCTCGCCCTGCAGCACGTGCACGGTCACCGCGGTCTGGTTGTCGGAGTAGGTGCTGAAGACCTGCGAGGCCTTGGTCGGGATGGTGGTGTTCTTCTCGATGATCTTGGTCATCACGCCACCCGCGGTCTCGATGCCGAGGCTGAGCGGGGTCACGTCGAGCAGCAGCACGTCCTTGACGTCGCCGGCCAGCACGCCGCCCTGGATCGCGGCGCCGATGGCGACGGCCTCGTCCGGGTTGACGTCCTTGCGCGGCTCCTTGCCGAAGAACTCGGCCACGGCCGCCTGCACCTTCGGCATGCGGGTCTGGCCGCCGACCAGGATCACCTCGCTGACGTCGCCGGCGCGCAGGCCGGCGTCATTGAGCGCGATGCGGCAGGGCTCGATCGACTTCTTGACCAGGTCGTCGACCAGCGCTTCGAGCTTGGCGCGGGTGAGCTTGATGTTGAGGTGCTTCGGACCGGAGGCGTCGGCAGTGATGTACGGCAGGTTGACCTCGGTCTGCTGCGACGACGACAGCTCGATCTTCGCGCGCTCAGCCGCGTCCTTCAGGCGCTGCAGGGCCAGCGGGTCCTTGCGCAGGTCGATGCCCTGATCCTTCTGGAACTCCTCGACGAGGTAGTCGATGACGCGCTTGTCGAAGTCCTCGCCACCCAGGAACGTGTCGCCGTTGGTGGCCAGCACCTCGAACTGCTTCTCACCGTCGACGTTGGCGATCTCGATGATCGACACGTCGAAGGTGCCGCCGCCGAGGTCGTACACGGCGATCTTGCGATCCTTGCCGTCGCCCTTGTCGAGGCCGTAGGCCAGCGCGGCCGCGGTCGGCTCGTTGATGATGCGCTTGACGTCGAGGCCGGCGATGCGGCCGGCGTCCTTGGTCGCCTGGCGCTGGCTGTCGTTGAAGTACGCGGGGACGGTGATGACCGCCTCGGTGACCTTCTCGCCCAGGTAGTCCTCGGCGGTCTTCTTCATCTTCTCCAGCACGCGCGCGGAGATCTCCGGCGGCGCCATCTTCTTGCCGTCGCTGGTGCCGACCCACGCGTCGCCATTGTTGTGCTCGACGATCTCGTAGGGCACCAGGTCGAGGTCCTTCTTGACCTCGGCGTCGGTGAACTTGCGGCCGATCAGGCGCTTCACCGCGAAGAAGGTGTTCTTGGGATTGGTGACGGCCTGGCGCTTGGCGCTGGCGCCGGCCAGCACTTCGCCGTCCTTGGTGTAGGCGATGATCGACGGCGTGGTGCGGTCGCCCTCGCTGTTCTCGATGACCTTGGCCTTGCCGCCTTCCATGATCGCCACGCACGAATTGGTCGTGCCCAGATCGATGCCGATGATCTTGCCCATGATGGTGTTCCTCGAAAGTCCGGAGATGGGGGCGGTCGCGCCGCCGATGTGCCGTGAGTGGGGGAGCCGGTCGCTGGATTCAAGCGCCCGGCCCCACCACGGGATGAACATGCCGTGTCGAGCGTGTCGCGTCAGTCCTGCTTCGCGACCATGACCAGCGCGGGACGCAGCAGGCGGTCGTTGAGCAGGTAACCCTTCTGGCAGGTCTGGGCGACAGCGCCCGGCGCCACGCCGGCGGCGTCGACGAGACTCATCGCCTGGTGGTGGTCGGGATTGAAGGCATCGCCGGCGGCCGGGGCCACCGGCACCAGGCCGTTGGCCTGGGCGATGCGTTCCAGCTGGCGCAGGGTGAGTTCAAGACCGGCGCGGACCGGGTCGCCTTCGGCGGCCGAGGCCAGGCCGGCCTCCAGGCTGTCGAACAGCGGCAGCAGGTCGCCCAGCAGGCGCTCGTTGGCGAAGCGCCGGGCGTTCTCGACCTCGCGGGCCATGCGCCGGCGCTGGTTCTCGAGGTCGGCCCGCTCGCGCAGGGCGTCTGCGCGCATTTGCTCGACTTCCGCCTGCAGGCGCTCGACCAGCGCTTCCGGTGTGGTCTCGAGCGTGTCGCCCCCCGCCATGGCGGCGTCCGGGGACAGGTGGTCGGAAGGATTGGGATCCTGCTGCGGGGCTTGGCTCATCTCGGTTCCGTTGACTGGAGGCGGGTCGCCCGCCGACGGCCGATGGGATGGGGCCATGCCCCCGGGAATCAAGCCCCGCGATCCGCTCAGCGGGCCTCGTCGGGCCCCAGGGCGTCGCTGAGCGCGGAAGCGGCCGCCTGCACCACCGGGATCACCCGCTCGTAGGCCATGCGGGTCGGGCCGATCACGCCCAGCACGCCCAGCGTGCGGCCGCCGACGCCGTAGGGCGCGGTCACCAGCGACACCCCGTCCAGCGGAGCCATGCCGGTCTCCTCGCCGATGAAGATCCGCACGCCGGGGGCGCGCAGGGTGCGTTCGAGCAGTTGCAGGATCTCGCGCTTGCTGGCGAAGGCCTCGAACAGCTCGCGCAGGCGGTCGAGGTCGGACAGGTCCTGCACCCCGATCAGCCGGGTCTGCCCGGCCACCAGCATGTCCTCGGCATCGCTGGCGAGGGCCTGGTCGGCCAGTTCCAGCGCGTGGGCCATCAGGGTTTCCATCTCGTGCCGCGCGCTGCGCAGTTCGGCCATCAGCAGCGTGCGCGCCTCGGCCAGCGGCCGACCTGCGTACTGCGCGTTCAGGTAGTTGGCGATGCGCTCCAGCTCGCCCGGGTCGTAGGGCCGGCGGGTCTGGAGGATGCGGTTCTGCACGTCGTTGTCGGCGAACACGAGGATCGCCAGCACGCGCTGGGCGTCCAGCGGCACGAAATCGACGTGCTTGAACGCGAACTGCTCGCGCTTGGGCACGCTGACCACGCCGACGAAGCGGGTCATCGCCGACACCAGCTCGGACGCGCTGCCCAGCAGGCGCTGGGTGCCGCTGCCGGCGGCCAGTTCGCCGCGCAGGCGGGCCAGCTCGGGTTCGCCCAGCGGGTCGATCTGCAGCAGGCTGTCGACGAACACCCGGTAGCCCTGCGCCGTCGGCACCCGCCCGGCCGAGGTGTGCGGTGCCGCGAGCAGGCCCACGTCCTCGAGCTCGGCCAGGATGTTGCGGATGGTCGCCGGGCTCACGTCCAGACCGGCGCACTTCGCGAGCGTCTGCGACCCCACCGGCTCGCCGTCGCGGATATAGCGCGCGATCAGCGTGCGCAGCAGCAGCCGCGCGCGGGGGTCGAGGAAGCCCGGATCGAAGCCGGCGTCGGCGGGATGGCTCATGCCAACGATATAGGCGCAGCCGGCGACGCACGCAAGGGGCCGGGGCGCGGGCGGGTCTCGGCGGATGAGACGGCATCAGGCACAATCCGCGCCCATGCTCACCCATCTCGCTCTCCGCGATTTCGCCGTCGTCGCCGCCACCGAGCTGGAATTCGGCCCGGGCATGACCGTGATCTCGGGCGAAACCGGCGCCGGCAAGTCGCTGCTGGTGGACGCGCTGGGCTTCCTCTCGGGGCTGCGCGCCGACAGCGGCGTGGTGCGTCATGGCGCCGAGCGCGCCGAACTGAGCGCCGAATTCGACCTCGCCGACCGGCCCGACGCCCTCGCCTGGCTGCGGGAACAGGACCTGGACGACGACGATGGCTGCCAGTTGCGTCGCACGCTGCGCTCCGACGGCGGCTCCCGGGCCTGGATCAACGGCCGACCGGTCACCCTCGCCCAGCTCGGCGAACTGGCCGGGCTGCTGGTCGAGATCCATGGCCAGCACGAACACCAGGCCCTGCTCTCGCGCACCCGCCAGCTCGCCCTGCTCGACGCCTTCGGCCGCCACGGCCCGGCACTGGCGGCGGTCGCCGCGACCGCGGCCGACTGGTCCCTGCTGCGCCGCGAACGCGACGCCCTGTCGCGGGCCGGCGACCTGTCCGAGCGGATCGCGCTGCTGGAACACCAGTCCGCCGAGCTGGAACGCGAGACGCTGGAACCGGCATCGATCGCCGACCTCTTCGCCCAGCACCGTCGCCACGCCAACGCCGCCGGCCTGATCGAGACCTGCGAAGGCGCCCTCGCCCGGCTCGAAGGCGACGACGCGCCGTCCCTGCTGCAGACCGTGCAGTCCCTGCGCGGCGACCTCGCCCGCGCCCGCGACGACGAGCCGCGGCTGGCCGAGGTCGAAGGCATGCTCGACGCCGCGGCGATCCAGATCGACGAGGCCACCCGCCTGCTGCAGCGCATCCGCGACGACCTCGACCTCGATCCCGACGGCTTCGCCGCGCTGGACGACCGGCTCGCGCGCCTGCACGCGCTCGGGCGCAAGCATCGGGTCGCACCCGAGGGGCTGTTCGACTTCCGCGAACGACTGGCCGCCGAACTCGCGGACCTGCGCAGCGCCGAGACCCGGCTGGCGACGCTGGATGACGAGATCGCCGCAGCGGCCGCGCGCTGGCGCGACGCCGCCGCGACCCTGTCCTTGGCCCGCCGCAAGGCCGCCGACGCGCTGTCGCATGCCGTGTCGACGCTGATCTCCGATCTCGGCATGGGCGGCGGGCGGTTCGAGGTCGCGCTGGAGCCCGTCGAGGGCGACCGACCCGACCCGCAGGGCGCCGAACGCGCCGAATTCCTGGTCTCGGCCAACGTCGGCCAGCCGCCGCGCCCGCTGCGCAAGGTCGCCTCCGGCGGCGAACTGTCGCGAGTGTCGCTGGCGATCGAGGTCGCCGCGCTGGGCCACGACGCCGTGCCGACGATGGTCTTCGACGAGGTCGATTCCGGCATCGGCGGCGCCGTCGCCGAGATCGTTGGCCAGAAACTGCGCGCCCTCGGCGAGACCCGCCAGGTGCTGTGCGTCACCCACCAGCCCCAGGTCGCCGCCCAGGGCCACGCCCACTACCGGGTGACCAAGGCGGACGCCGGCGGCATGACCCAGAGCGCGGTGCAGAAGCTCGACGCCAGGGCCCGCCAGGAGGAACTGGCGCGGATGCTGGGCGGCGTCGAGGTCACGAAGGAAGCGCGGGCGGCGGCGAGGAAGCTGCTGAGCAATACGACCCCCTGAGTTGCGGGGTCGCCGGGGCTTTGCACGCCTTGGCTGGCATGACAGGCCGGACGGGGTTAGATTGGGGCATGGCCTTTCCAGCCTGCCGGGTCGGGACGCCGCCACGCCGGAGTCGCCGCATGCTCGACGAACTCGAATTCAGACCGAAGCCCAAGCCGGAGAAGAAGAAGCGCTGGCATGACGCGTTGTCGCTGACCTTCGCGACGGTGATGACGCTATTTGGTGCATTTGGAATCTGGTCGGCTCTTTCCGCTGTCGCGGAGGCGAAAGCGTACGGCCACCCCGTACTGCACGACATCATGCAGACGTTGGCCAGCGGCACCATGCTGGCCTTCGGACTGAACCTCTTGATCAGAGGGTATGCAGGGATGGATTTCCTGCTGCAGGAAGGAGCCAAGCCGAGAGCTTCGACGCGAGCGCTGGTCATGTTGTCGACGCTGGCTTCCCTCGCCTTCACCCTCTGGGTCGCGTTCCGTCTGTCGCTGTTCGGCTAGGGCCGGGACGCGGTCGACGTCTGCGAAAGCGCCGTGCCGCCACCTTCCGTCATTTCTGCTTGCGCACGTAAAGGACCAGCGCGTGGGCCTGGATCTCGTAGCCGTGCTCGGCGGCGATGCGGCGCTGGATCGCCTCGATCTCCTCGCTCTCGAACTCGATGATCTTGCCGGTGTCGATGTCGACCATGTGGTCGTGGTGGTCGCCGCGGTCGAGCTCGTAGACGGCGTGGCCGCCCTCGAAATTGTGCTTGAGGACCAGCCCGGCGGCCTCGAATTGGGTCAGCACCCGGTAGACCGTCGCCAGGCCGATCTCGTCGCCGTCCTCGACCAGCCGGCGGTAGATGTCCTCGGCCGCCATGTGCCGCGGCTGCGCCTGTTCCAGCATCTCGAGGATCCGCATGCGCGGATGGGTGACCTTCAGGCCGAGTTTGCGGAGATCTCTGGTTTCCATCGCGCGTTCCGGGGGAGGGTCGCCGGGGGCTGCGGCATCCAATCCGCGATGAACGGCCGACCGCGACCCGACTGCCGGCGGCGCCGGGGGGCAGTGTATCATCGGCGGCCGCAACACCCCTCCGCTGCCGGCCGTCCCATGCCCATCCTGCACCGCCTCCCGCTCCGCCTGCCCCTGCTGACGCTCACCGTCGCCCTCGCGACCGCCGGCTGCGGCATCACCTACAAGCAGCCGATCTACCAGGGCAACCTGATCGACAAGCGCGCGGTCGACCAGCTCCAGGCCGGCATGAGCAAGCAGGACGTGCAGACCCTCCTGGGCACGCCTTCGGTGGAAGACAGCTTCGACGCCAACCGCTGGGACTACACCGCCACGCAGCGCATCGACCGCCGCGGCACCATCCAGACCAAGAACTTCACGGTGTATTTCGAGAACGGCACCGTCACCCGCTGGGATGGCGACTACTTCCCGGAACAGGACGACGAACTGGCCCGCAACTCCGTCCACCAGTTCGGCCGCAACCTGCCGAAGGACGACAAGAAGAAGCGCCGGCGCTGAGCCGCGGACCCGGCCGTCGGCCGGGTCACTTCCGGGCCGCCGCCCGCCGCCGCCGGGCCTCCTTGGGGTCGAGCAGCAGCGGCCGCAGCAGTTCGACCCGATCGCCATCGGCCAATGGCCGATCGGCGTCCACCGTTTCCCCGAACACCGCCACCGCCGCGGGCGGTTCGCCGTCGAAGGCGGCGGCCACCAGCGCGTCCGCGACCGTGGCGCCGGCCGGCAGGTCCAGCCGTCGGCTGTCGTGACGCCGCGGCCAGGCGCGGATCACCTCGACGCGGAGCGTCTCGGCCGCGGGCATCCCGGCATCGGCCGTCGCGGCATCGCGCTGCGCCATCGCTCAGTCCCCGCGATCGGCCACGCGCACGAAGTCGTCGACCATCCGGTCGGCCAGGGTCTGGAACCCCAGCACGAACGCCGGCCCCAGCAGGCGATTGTTCGGCTCGAAATCCAGGGTCAGGCTGACCTTGCAGGCCGACTCGTCCAGCGCATGGAACTGCCAGCGCCCCGCCAGCTTCCTGAACGGCCCGTCGCGCAGCGTCATGTCGATGTGGTGCGGCGGCGACAGCGCGTTCTCGGTGGTGAACCAGGTGCTGATCCCGCCCAGGCCCAGATCCAGCCGGGCCACGACCCGGGTCTCGTCGGCTTCCAGCACCTCGGCGCCCTCGCACCAGTCGAACCGCCTCGGATAGGCGGCGATGTCGTTCACGAGGGAGAACATCTTCGCGGCGGCGTGTTCGACGAGGGCGGAGCGCTGGATGACCGGCATGGGCGTGCGTGTTCCGGATGACTCGCGGGATGGCCCCGGTTCGGGGACAATGCCGCGGATGAGCAAGCAGAAAGCGCAACAGGATAAGGCAAAGGGCGGCGGCAAGTCTGACAAGGCCGCGCCGCCGGTCAAGACCATCGCCCTCAACAAGCGGGCCAAGCACGAGTTCCATCTCGAGCACCGCTACGAGGCCGGCATGTCGCTGCAGGGCTGGGAGCTGAAGTCGATCCGCGCCGGTCGCGCCAACATCGGCGACGCCTACGCGATGGTCAACGACGGCGAACTGTTCCTGTACGGCTCGCAGATCACCCCGTTGATCCAGGCCTCGACCCATGTCCTCGCCAACGACCGCCGCACCCGAAAGCTGCTGATGCACCGCCGCGAGATCGACCAACTGGTGGGCAAGATCCAGCGCGACGGTTACACCATCGTGCCCACCGCCCTGTACTGGAAGGGCAACAAGGTGAAGCTCGAGATCGCGCTCGCCAAGGGCAAGCAGGCGCACGACAAGCGCGAGGCCGCCCGCGACCGTGACTGGGCCCGCGAGAAGCAGCGCGCCATGCGGGCCCGCAACAAGGACGCGTGATCCTGTTCCGTGGACGGTGACGGAATCGAACCGCCGGCCGCCTGCGTCGTCTCGCGGCACGCTTGATCCCGCCCCACCCCGCCCCCATACTGCCGGCGTCGGTCGAAAGAACGACTCCATCGAAACGGATTCCCGGTCACGGGGGTGCATTGGCTTCGACGGGGGTTGCGAAATCGCACGTCGCATGCCGAGGGGGCAGCTTTCCTCGTTAATCCAGCGGCAAAAACTCAGACGCCAACGACGACGTCTACGCTCTGGCCGCTTAAGGCCTAGCCCCGAACCCACTTGTGCCCGTGCTCGTGGATGTAGGGTCATTATCACGGGATCGGTACCGGCGGCGACCCGCCAACCGGGACCTAGATCAAGCGGGTATGTCCTGCGGTGTGCTTCGCACGCCGTGTTGCCGCAGGGCGAGAGCAAACGGTGAGCTAAGCATGTAGTGCCGGGCATGGAGTACCTTCGGACGGGGGTTCAATTCCCCCCACCTCCACCAAACGGAAAGCCCCGGGCTCGCGCCCGGGGCTTTTTCGTTGCGGCAACGTCGATGGACAATGCCGCTGCCTGATGCCCGTCACTTCCCGCGGCGATACGCCGGATCGGCCAGCAGCTCGCGCGAGGGTTGCTTCATCGCCGCATGGCGCACTTCGGCGCTGCGGCTGGCGGCGAAGCCGCCGCCGCGCTCGGGCAGGTATTCCGCCGAGATACCGTATGCGCCGATCTTCCCGAGCGGCACGCGCCACACTGCGCGCCCCCCTGCATCCAGACGCACGGGCTCGCCGATCGGCTTGCCTTCGAGGTAGAAGCGCACGCTGCCGCGCGGCACCGCCTTCTGCCGCATCCGCGGGAGGACCATCGCCGTGAATGCGGCGACATCGTCCGGCTTGTCCGAGGCCGTCTCGATCACGCCCGTCGACGTGGCGGCCCGGCGCAGGCGCTCGCCGGCGACCGCGCCGCGCGCGAACACCGGATCGCCGGTGGTGCCGACGTCGAACAGGCAATCCTTGCGCGCGTGATCACCGGCCACGGGCGCGCAGACCTTGCGCGCCAGCGCGACGAACTCGCGCTTCATCGGCGGAATCCTGTCGGCCGGGAACGGGTCCACCCGGAAATCGCCGGGCGAGCCGCCTTCCCGGTAGTCGAACAGCGTCGTCTCGCGGGTCACGCGCCACGCATCGGCGAATCCGGGACGCGTCCACGCCTCGCGTTCGAGCATGCCCATCAGGCCCTGCGTCGCCGGCGTGTGGTAGACATGCACGTCGATGTACCACTGCTTCTGCGCGGCCCACCAGTTCGAGGTCGCGATGAGCGTGCTGCCATCGGGGAAATCGACGGTCAGCACGTTGTTCGATGCGTGCTCGACGCGCGCACCGTCGCCCAGATCGATTCCGCCCGGCGACACCGACACCACCTTGCCATCGACGCGCACCTGCAGCCCCGCGGGATCGGGCACGCCGTCCAGCCCGGGCTGCCAGGTCACGCGATGCTTCCCGGTGCGCGTGGCCACCGCGGTGTTGACGCTCACCCACGGCGCCGACGGCACCGGCGTCTGCCGGGTCTGGATCTCCATGACGCTGCCGCCGCGCAGTGCGACGAATTCGCCACCGGTCTGGAAGTCATAGTGCACGCCGTCGACGGTAGTGATGTGCGGGTCGCCGTCGTTCATGCCGTCGTTGAGCGAACCGTAATGCAGCAGTTCGTTGGGAGAACCCGCCCCCGGGCCGCCGACGCCGCCCCACCCGGGCGTGCCCGGGGAGACGTTGTCGGCGGCGTGGATCGCGGCCAGCACCATCGCCGGCGTCGCCATCGGATGCGTCTGCAGGTAGCGCGCCGCGACGCCGGCCACGTGCGGCGACGCCATCGAGGTGCCCGACATCGTGGCGGTGGCGCTGTCGCTGGCGATGCCGGCCGACAGGATGTCCACGCCGGGCGCAAACAGGTCGACGCAGGTGCCGAAGTCGGAGAAGCCGGCGCGGGCGTCGGTGCCGGATTCGGTCGCGCCGACCGTGACCGCCGCGGGGGCTCGCGCCGGCGACCAGTTGCAGGCGTCCTGGGTGAAATTGCCCGCGGCGACCGCGTAGGTCACGCCGCTGCCGACCGAGTTCGCGATCGCGGTGTCCAGCGTGGGGCTGGCGCTGAAGGCGGAGCTGAGGTTCGCCACCGCCGGCAGCGTGCGGTTCGCCGTGACCCAGTCGACGGCGGCGATGATCGGTGCGAGGTAGGTGTTGCCGCAGTCGCCGGCACGTACCGGATGCAGCCAGACCTGCTTGGCGATGCCGTAGGTCGCACCGCCGACGGTGGCGGCGACGTGGGTGCCGTGGCCGTGGCAGTCGCCGGTGCCCGCGGCGGCGTTCATGGTGTTGGTGCCGCCGGACACGCGTCCGCCGAAATCGGTGTGCGTGGCGCGGATGCCGGTGTCGATGACGTAGACGTGCACGCCGTTCCCGGTCTCGCTGTAGGTGTAGCGACTATCCAGAGGCAGCAGGCGCTCGCTGACCCGATCCAGCCCGGTCGGCGGGTTGAGCTGCACCGTGTTCAGGGTGCCCACCTGGTCGACTTCGATGTAGGCCACGTCCGGCGATTCGCGGAGCGCTTTCAGCGCGCTGTCCGGCAGCGTAGCGCTGAAGCCGCGCAGGACGGTGGTGTAGACATACCCCACCTTCCCCCCGAGCGCGGCGATGCGCTCCCTCACAGCCCCCGCCTGCACCGACGCGACGCCGGGCTTGAACACGACGATGTACTGTCCGGGGATGCGCTTGGGCACGTCGGCGTTGACCAGCGGCGCCAGGTCGCGGTCGCCGGGCGTCTGGGCGAGAACGCCGGGCACGCACGTCATGACGGCGACGAGCGCCAGCGCCAATGCGGCGCGGCGCGGCAACGGCCGCGCAGCGTGATGTCTGATCTTCATCTTCCTCTCCATGGGTCTGGGTGAAATTTCCGGGCGCCCTCCACGTCGTGGATGGTCGGCGCCGACGGACCCGGCGGCGGTGGGCGTCGTCGCGCTCGCGAGACGCATCGCGTTCGCTGCCTGCAAAGGAGGGAACGCCCCGCGTTCCGCGCAACGGCCACGCCCGCACGTCTTCGCGGGATCGTTTTTCGCAAGGGCGGCATCGCACGGCGCCCTCGCGCCGCCGTCGGGCTAGACTCCGCGACGGACGGCTTCGCTGTCGCGTCCTCGAATCCCGACGGAGTGCGTTGTGCGCCCGGAATCCACCATGGCACCTGTCCCCGACCTCTGCGACCGCATCGCCGGCGCCCTCGTCGGCCTGCTCATCGGCGATGCGCTCGGCGTGCCCTACGAATTCAATCCGCCGGAACGCATTCCGCCTGCGGACCTCATCGAATACACGCCGCCGCCCGGCTTCGATCGCTCGCACAAGGGCGTGCCGCCGGGCACGTGGTCGGACGACGGCGCGCAGGCGCTGTGCCTGCTGGTGTCCTTGCTCGAATGCGCTCGCCTCGACCTCGCCGACTTCGCACGGCGGCTCGTGCGCTGGTACGACGAGGGTTACCTCGCCGTCGACGGCCACGTGTTCGACGTCGGCATCACCACCGCGCAGGCGATCCGCGCGGTGAAGGCCGGCGAAGCGCCGGAACGCGCCGGTCCGGACGGCGTGCACAGCAACGGCAACGGCTCGCTGATGCGCGTGCTGCCGCTGGCGCTGTGGCATCGCGGCGACGACGCGGCGCTCGTGCGCGATGCCCGCGCGCAGTCGCTGGTCACGCACGGCCACCTGCGCGCACAACTGTGCTGCGCGCTGTACTGCCTGTGGGCGCGCCGCCTGCTCGACGATGTCGACGCGCCGTGGGACGACGCCGTGCGCACGCTGCGCGCGCTAATCGTCGACGAGCCCGCAGCGGTCGAAGAGCTGGAAGGGTCGATCCTCCCCGACGAGCCGGCCATCGGCGAAGGCAGCGGCTACGTCGTCGATTCCCTGCGCTCGGCCCGCTGGGCCGTCGAAGCCCCCGAATACGAAAGCGCCGTCCGCCGCGCCATCCGCCTCGGCCACGACACCGACACCACCGCCTGCATCGCCGGCGGCATCGCGGGGCTGATGCATGGGGTAAGCGGGATTCCGGGGAGGTGGCGGGAGGGGTTGCGGGGTGGGGATTTGTATCGGGAGTTGTTGGAAGGGTTGGTTCAGGCGAGTTGAGGCGTGTACCTAAAGCGAAACTCCCGGAGACGTTCCCGCCGTAGAGTTTGGATGCCGTGATCGTCATCCATTATTTTCAGCGTTTATCGCTCAGTCCGTTGTCGTATCCACAAGCGATAAGTGACCCCGGCGCTGCGCGGTGCGCGTGGGCGAAGGATTGGCAGCACCAAGCGACACCGCCGTCAATCCGAATACGAGCTTGTGTAGTTCCTCCCCTGGAACACGCAGGTCCCGGGCGATATCCCGAAGGCCGCGCCCTTGCCCCCGCAAGACATCGAACACCTTTTTCATGACCAGAGACACTTCGCGCTCGGCGCTATCTCGTTCGTACGTGCGCTGGCCTTGGCCACTGAGCTCAATGCACATTGATCGGTACAACCAGTCGGTGAGCACACCCACTCGGTGCAATCGATAGACCAATGCCATGGCAGAGACGTTCCAGCGCTTCTTAATCACCATGACATCGGCCACGGTACGGCAGCGACCGGCCAGTGCCAGCATTTCCGACCGAGGCATCAAAAAAGCGCTGGCGAATGCATTAGCCTGGAGCTCGATCTCTTTGCCCTTTGGATCACCATGACGGTGCATAACCAAATGCCCGAGTTCGTGCGCCGCATCGAAGCGACTGGACTCGGATGACTTCATCGTATTGAGGAAGACAAATGGGATTGACCCGCGCTGCCACGACGAGAATGCGTTAACTTCGCGCGAATCTTCGACCAGCGAGAAAACGCGAACGCCGCGAGACTCTAGCAAGTGAACGACGTTCTTGATCGGTAGAACACCAAGATTCCATTGAGCGCGAAGCAAATTCGCGGCAGCTTCAGGCTCAACACCCTCAAGGTCTGGAACATCAGTTGCCGGCAAATTGAAATTTTCGTGCAACCAGTCACCCATGCTGAAGGCGATGGCGCCCGACGCCAGTGCAGCGTCACGCTGTGCAGACGTCATGCGCGAAAAGGACCGAAAGCTGGCATTTTCTGGGCTAGGCATATCGAGATCACCGCCGTAGAAAAAGTCAGACGGAAAACCACACGCAGCCCCAAGCTGTGCGACAACATCTGGAGACGGCGTGCGCGCACCGTCCTCATAGTGGCCTAGCGAAGTCAATGCGATCGATGCCCGCTTAGCCAGCTCCTTTTTACTCAGTTTCGCGCGCAGACGCGCGAGCGTGAGCCGCGAGGGATTGAATGGCGTATCCATCGGCTCACTGCTGTTTGAGCGAGATGTCGAAGTCGACGTCCGGGCCCTCGTCACGGGCGTGATCATCCCACTCAGGGCTAAAACTCAGCGGCGGAATGATGAAACGTGTCGCCCAGTCGTTGACTTTGTCGTTGTCAGACATGGCAGTCGGCTGAGACAACTCCAGGCGCACCTCATTAGCGTCGAAGTCGATGTAGTAAAGGAGAATCCATAGCTCTTTTCCAGCCGAGGATGGCGGCGGCATAAAGTCGCTTTCAGTGATCGGCAGAAGCGACATCTGGCGTGCGTTGTAGCTCACACTATCGGCAGTCTGAGCGCCCTTGTCATTACGCGTTTGCGGGTTGCCTTCCGGGATGCCGGTCTCCGGTGTCCCGCTACTAACGGTGATAGCGAGCTTACCGTCGTGGGAGACGATGCGCGGCTGATTCTGCGGGTCGCGCGGTATCCAACCGTGAGGGATCAGCAAAGCGCGCAGCCGGCTAATGGCCTCAGCCCAAGCACTGGTGCCGTTGAACCCCTTGGGATGCAGTGCCGAGACACCAACGAAGGCGCGCAAGGCGGCTGCACCTACCGATTGCAGATCATCCACACCGATGCCGAAGGTTCGCTGTAGGCGCGGCTCCATCAACTGCGGGTTGAAGTAGGTGCGGGACACGGGGGTAGGCATGACGGGCTCACAGAGTGGCGTGCGCGTTTTTCTACATCAAATGATGCGAAAAAACAAGCACACCCTGCCTCGCCTTAGCTTGGCGAGCCCATTTTCGATCGTGCCGGGCGCACAGTTGGGATAACCCAACTCTTTGCATGGCGCGGCGCGGCTCAGTGCCGTAACCCACGTCTCGCCCCCGGGTGCGCGCTATGCGCTTACCCGGGCGACGCGATTCCGGACATCGCACGCCACCAGATGCCCCCACACCCCCGCCAGCGACACCAGATCCTGGCGGTTGTGGTCGGCGACGCGGCGGAGGTCGCGGGCGGAGCCGCCGCGGAGGTAGCGGAGCCAGGCGGCCGGGGCTTCGCTGCCGGGGAGGTCGTCCTCGCGGACGATGCCGAGGACGCGGCGTTCGATCGTCGCGAGGCGGCAGTTCTCCCAGCGGCCGCGGTAGCGGCGGCGCACGGGATGCAGCAGGTCGACGTGGTCGCAGGCGGGCAGCGGGTTGGTCATGCGCGCAAGGCGGTAGCGGGCAGCCAGCAGCGGAGCGTCGTAGCTGCGGCCGTTGTAGCTGGCGAGCACGGTGCCGGGCGCCAGCGTCTCGGCGAAGGCGGCCAGCAGGTCGCGCTCGGCGGCCATCGCGGTGAGGTACCACTGCCGCACGCGCAGGCCGGCGTCGGTCCAGCGCGCGGCGCCGATCATGAAGGCGCGAGTGCCGGTGCCGCCGGCGAGGCCGGTGGTTTCGGTGTCGAAGAACAGCACGTCGGCGGTGGCGACGTCGTCCTCGCGGCGGGCGAACGCCAGCGGCATCCGCGCCGGCAACGGCTCCCACGGCTGCAGCGATTCGATCAGGCGCAGCCCCGGCGTGATCTCTTCGCCCGTGAGCACACGATCGTGCGCGTCGGGCACTGGGCGCGTGAGTGCGGGCGCACGCACGCGCAGGAGTCGCCGCAGGTCGTCGATGGTCTGCGTGGCGGCCGCGCGCGGCGCGGGCGCGGGCACCGCCACGCGTGCGGGAGACGCCTCCTTCCCCGCCTGCCGGCGCAGCGTGCGCAGGCGATCGAGCGTGGCGGCCTGCGTCATCCTCGCCCCCTCTCCCCAACCCCTCTCCCGCGAGGGGAGAGGGGCTTGAGGCCCGCATTGCCCCGGCGCCTTCCTTCTCCCCGCCTGCGGGGAGAAGGTGCCCGAAGGGCGGATGAGGGGCGAGGCGCGGCGGTTGGAGCACGTCCGGCGAATTCATGCTGCGGATACGACCACCACCGGCCGGGAACGCACCCGCCTCTCCTCTCGCGGGAGAAGAATCGGAGAAGCGGGGAATGCCGCATCGCACGACTCATTCGACCACGTCCACCGCCGACAGCGCCGTCAGCACGCGCCGCGCGTGGGCCTTCGCGGTGGCGTCGCGTGCAGCGTCGATCGCGAGCACCGGGCCAACGCAGGCCGGGCAGCCGGCGACGCAGTCGCAGCCGTCGATGAGGTCGATCGCGCGGCGCAGCAGTTCCGCCTGCCGCGTCCACAGCGGTTCGGCCAGGCCGACGCCGCCGGGATAGTTGTCGTAGAGGTACAGCGTCGGCGTGAACGCGCCCTGCCCGTCGTCGGGCATGGCTTCGTCGCCGACCATGCGCATCTGCCCGCGACCGCGGGCGTCGGCGGCGGCGAACCACGCGCCGTCGCCGCTGCCGACCGCCTTCTGCAGGTCGGCAGAGTCGGCCATCACCGCGATGCGGGCGACGGTGTGCACGGCGTGCGCCGCGCCGAGGAAGCCGTCGAGCGCGTCCTGCCGCGACCCGAACAGGCCGTCGAGTACCGGCTGCGGCAGTTGCCACCACACCGCGGTGGTGTGCATCTCGGCGTCGGGCAGGTTCACCGGCCCGTAGCCGATGTTCTCGTGGGTGTAGTAGCGGATCTTCTTGTAGCCGGACACGCGCCGCACCACGTGCACTTCGCCGTGGTGGCAGCCGCCGGTGCCGGCGACCACGCCGTCGAACGACTCCAGCACCTTCAGCCTGGTGTAGTCGATGGCGTCGGTGTAGTAGTCGACGTGGGTGCGGGTGACGTAGGCCTTGCGGCCGTCCCAGTCGAGGCGTTCGACCTGGTACGGCGTCGACTGCACCATGTGGATCGCGCCTTCGTACAGCAGCAGCGGCGCGGAGCTGAAATCGACCTCGGCGATGATCACCTGCCGGCCGTCGGTGCGATCGACTACCACGAAGTTGCCGTCCGCGACCGAGCGCAGGCTCACCGCGTTCGCCGGATAGCTGTCGGCAATCCATTCCCACGCGCCGCTTTCCGCGTGCAGCACGCCGTCCTCGGCGAGGAGTTCGAGGTAGACCTGCGGTTCGACCGGGCCGAAGGCGTCGCCGTCGCGGAACGGCAGCTCGAACGCGGCGCAGCGGATGTGGTCGAGCAGGATCACCGGCTGGTCCGGCGCGATGCGCGCGTGCTCGGGCGGCGCCGACGAGAAGAAATCCGGATGGCGGACGATGTACTGGTCCAGCGGATCGGAACTGGCGACCAGCACGCCCAGCGACGGCTGCTGCCTTCGCCCGGCGCGGCCGATGCGCTGCCAGGTCGCGGCGATGCCGCCGGGATAGCCGTTGAGCACGACGACGTCGAGGCTGCCGATGTCCACGCCCAGTTCCAGCGCGGAGGTGGCGACGATGCCGTCGATGCGGCCGGCGCGCATCGCGCGTTCGGCCTCGCGGCGCTCGGTCGGCAGGTAGCCGCCGCGGTAGGCGCGGATGCGCGCAGGCTTGCGCGGGTCGTGGTCGAACACGTCCTTGAGGTACTTCGTCAGCACCTCGACCATCGTCCGCGACTGCGCGAACACCAGCGTCTTCAGCCCAGCCTTGATCGCCATGCGCGCGATGCGCGTGGTCTGCGAACGCGCGGAGGCGCGCAGGCCGAGGTCGGAGTTGGTCACCGGCGGGTTCCACAGCAGCACGTGCTTGTCGCCGGTCGGCGCGCCGGACTCGGTGATCGCGGCGACGCGCCGCCCGACCAGCGCCTCGGCGTGCGCCTGCGGGTTGCCGATGGTGGCCGAGCACAGCACGAACTGCGGGCGCGCGCCGTAGAACGCGCAGATGCGTTCCAGCCGCCGCAGCACGTTCGCGAGGTGCGAGCCGAACACGCCGCGATAGGTGTGGATCTCGTCGATGACGATGTAGCGCAGGTGCTCGAACAACTGTGCCCACTTGGTGTGATGCGGCAGGATGCCCTGGTGCAGCATGTCCGGGTTGGTTACGACGATGTCGCCGTTGAGCCGGATCGCCTGGCGCTGGTCGCCGGGGGTGTCGCCGTCGAAGGTCGCGGCGCGCACGCCGAGGTCGCCGGCCTTCGTCAGTTCGAGCAGTTCGGCGACCTGATCCTGCGCCAGCGCCTTGGTCGGAAACAGGTACAGCGCCTTGCCGCGATCGCGCAGCGCCGACGCGACCACCGGCAGCGTGTAGCACAGCGTCTTGCCCGACGCGGTCGGCGTGACCACGACGACATCCTCGCCGCGCTGCGTCGCCGCCCACGCCTCGGCCTGGTGGCTGTACAGCCGATGCAGGCCGCGGGCGCGCAGCGCGTCGGCGAGCCGCGGCGGCAGGTCGTCGGGAAACTCGGCGTAACGGCCTTCGCGGCCGGGCATGTGGATCGCGCCGGTCACGCGATCGGGATACTTGCCGGACAGGCGCACCGCCAGCGACGCACCGCTGGCGGGCGACGCCGGTCGCGCGGGCCGCGGCAGGAAGTCGGCGGGCAGCAACGGCCGTTCGAGCGATGGGTCGGGCGACGGTTCGAGAGCGGCGGACATCGGCGGCACCGGGACAACGGGCCGGCAGATGTACGCCGGGGATGTCTCACGGGGTGAGATCGTCGGTTTCGATCGCGCGGACCATCCATCCTCGTCACCCCGGCGAACGTCGGGGCGACGTTTTCTCCGAGGAGCCGCGCTTTGGGGTAGCGGTCCGCTCCGGGAGCCTCCTGTCGAGGCAACGGCTGGATCCGGATGACGAATCGTCGGAAGCGCGCCTACGATGGCGTTTCGCTTTCCTCGCACGCCCATGGCCAACGTCGCCCGTACATCGCCGCCGAAGATGCCGCCCGGGGTCTGGATGCTCGGCTTCGTGAGCCTGCTGATGGACGTCTCGTCGGAGATGATCCACAGCCTGCTGCCGTTGTTCATGGTCGGCACGCTGGGTGCGAGCGCGCTGGCGGTGGGGCTGATCGAGGGCGTCGCCGAATCCACCGCGCTGATCGTGAAGATCTTCTCCGGCGCGCTCAGCGACCGACTGGGCCGGCGCAAGGGGCTGGCGGTGTTCGGCTACGCGCTGGGCGCGTTCACCAAACCGCTGTTCGCGTTCGCGCCGAGCCTGGGC
>JAEWNA010000088.1 GCA_023392975.1 Pseudomonadota bacterium
GGCATGTACTGGGCCGTGGTGACGATGGCGACCGTCGGCTACGGCGACCTGGCCCCGGGCACCGCGCTGGGCCGGTTCATCACCTCGGTCCTGATCCTGATCGGCTACAGCATCATCGCCGTGCCCACCGGCATCTACACGGCGGAGCTGGCGACGACGCTGCGCGGCCCGCGCCAAGCCGCGACCTGCACCGGCTGCGGGCTCGCCGAGCACGAGCAGGACGCCCGACATTGCCGCCGCTGCGGCGCCCCGCTCCCGCACGCCGGGACGACCCACACCCCGACGGATCCCGCCGATGCGCCCTGAAACCCTCTCCGTCCACGTCGGCAACGAAGCCGACCCCGCCACCGGCGCGGTCGCACCGCCGATCCATCTCGCCACCACCTTCCGCCATGGACCCGCGGGCGAGCGCGTGGCCGGCTACGAGTACCAGCGCGAGGGCAATCCCACCAACGACCGCCTGCGCGAGGCGCTGGCGGGGCTGGAAGGCGGCGAGGAGGCGATCACCTTCGCCTCCGGCATGGCGGCGATGACCGGGCTGCTGGAATGCCTGCCCAACGGCGCGCGCCTGCTGTATCCGGACGACTGCTACACCGGCCTGCGCATGCTATGCGAGGAAGTCCTGCCGGAGCGCGGGATCGCGGCGGTCGCGATCGACATGGGCGACCTCGACGCCGTGCGCGCGGCGTGCGCGGGCGGCATCGAGATGCTGTGGATCGAGACGCCGTCGAACCCGCGGATGAAGGTCAGCGACCTCGCCGCGCTGGCGGAGATCGGCCATGTCGCGGGCGCGGTCGTCGTCGCCGACAACACCTTCGCCACCCCGCTGCTGCAGCGCCCGCTGGCGCTGGGCGCCGATGTCGTCATGCATTCGACGACCAAGTATTTCGGCGGCCACAGCGACGTGCTGGGCGGTGCGCTGGTGTTCGCACAGCAGGGCGAGCTGGCCGCGAAGGTCGCACACCGGGTTCACGTGACCGGCGCGACGCTGGCGCCGTTCAGCGCCTGGCTGATCCTCCGCGGCTGCCGCTCGCTGGGCGCACGCATGGCGATGCACTGCGCCAACGCGCGGGCGGTGGCCGATTTCCTCGCCGCGCATCCGGCGGTCGAACGGGTGAACTACCCCGGCCTGGCGTCGCACCCGGGCCACGCGGTCGCTGCGCGGCAGATGCGCGACTTCGGCGGGATGATGAGCATCGAACTGCGCGGCGGCCGCGAGGCGGCGCTCGCCATGGCCGGCAAGCTGCGCGTGTTCACCAACGCCACCTCGCTGGGCGGCTGCGAATCGCTGGTCGAGCACCGCGCCTCGGTCGAAGGCCCGCATCCGCGCTCGCCGCAGAACCTGCTGCGGATCTCGGTGGGGCTGGAGCACGTCGACGACCTGATCGAGGACCTGCGGCAGGCGCTGGGCTGAGGCGTTCGTCGAAACGCCTCTTCTTGTGGGAGCGACGGAAGTCGCGACGACTTGAGGAGGGTCTTTCCGTAGCTCGTCGCGCCTTCCGGCGCTCCTGCAGAAACCCTGAACCGCCTGCAGGCGAACCGTGCCCACAGGAAGCGGATCAGCGATCGGCGTCGACAAATGCCCGCAGCGCGCGCTCCAGGCGGCCCAGGCCCTGGGCGACTTCGCCTTCGGTGATGTTGAGCGCGGGTACGAAGCGGAGGACGTCGGGGCCGGCCTGCAACAGCAGCAGGCCTTCGTCCGCGGCGAGGTCGAGGATCTCGCCGGCGCGGCCGGCGTACCTGGGCGCGAGCACGGCGCCGAGCATCAGGCCGCGGCCGCGCACTTCGGCGAACACGTCCAGCTCGGCGTTCACGGCCTCCAGCGCCGAACGCAGCACCGCGGACTGCCAGTCGACGTTCGCGACGATCTCCGCCGACTGCAGCCGACGCAGCACGACCCGCGCGACCGCGGCGGCAAGCGGATTGCCACCGAAGGTGGTGCCGTGGGCGCCGAACTGCATCGCCTCGGCGACCTTCGGGCCGGCGAGCAGCGCGCCGATCGGGATGCCGCCGCCCAGCGCCTTCGCGAGGGTGACGATGTCGGGCACCACGCCGTCGGCCCAGTGCGCGAACAGCGGGCCGGTGCGGCCCATGCCGCACTGGATCTCGTCCAGCACCAGCAGCGCGTCGTGGCGGTCGCACAGCGCGCGCACGCCGGTGAGGTAGCCGTCCTGCGCCGGCATCACGCCGCCCTCGCCCTGCACGGGCTCGAGCATCACCGCGCAGACGTCGCCGCCGGCCATCGCGGCCTCCAGCGCGGCGAGGTCGTTGAAGTCGACGTAGCGGAACCCGCCCGGCAGCGGCTCGTAGCCGGCCTGGTACTTCGGCTGCGCGGTCGCGGTGACGGCGGCCAGCGTGCGGCCGTGGAAGCTGCCATGGCAGGTGACGATCACCCGGCGCTCGAGCGTACGACCCTGCGCGGTCGCCCATTTGCGCACGAGCTTGATCGCGGCCTCGTTGGCCTCGGTGCCGGAATTGCACAGGAACGCGCGCTCGGCGAAGCGCGAGGCCTCGACCAGTTCCTGCACCAGCCGCACCGGCGGTTCGCTGTAGAACACGTTGCTGGTGTGCCACAGCTTCGCCGCCTGTTCGGTGAGCGTCGCGACCAGTTCCGGATCGCAGTGGCCCAGCCCGCAAACAGCGATCCCGCCGGCGAAATCGACGTATTCGCGGCCTTCGATGTCCCACACGCGGCTGCCCTGCCCGCGTTCGAGGACCAGCTGCCGCGGCTTGTAGACCGGCAGCGTGTAGCGCTGGCCCAGTTCGACCAGCGCTTCGGTGTCGTGCGGTGTCGCCATGTCACCAGCTCCCGGTGTTCTGCATCGACGCCCAGGGCTCCTGCGGCGGCAGGTGGCCGTCCTGCAGCAGTTCGACCGAGATCAGGTCCGGCGAGCGCACGAATGCCATGTGGCCGTCGCGGGGCGGGCGGTGGATGGTGTAGCCCATCGCCTGGAGTCGCGCGCAGGTGGCGTAGATGTCGGCGACGCGGAACGCGAGGTGGCCGAAGTTGCGGGCGCTGCCGTAGTCCTCGGTGGGTGAACCGTCTTCCGGCGGCCAGTTGTACGTCAGTTCGACCTCGGCTTCCGGGCTTTCGTCGGCGGCGAGGAAGATCAGCGTGAAGCGGCCGCCGGGGTTCTCCATGCGCCGCATTTCCTTCAGGCCGAGGCCGTCGCAGTAGAAGCGCAGGGAGGCGTCGACGTCGCGGACGCGGACCATGGTGTGGAGGTATTTCATGGGGGAAGGCTCCGTGGAGGCGGCCGAAAGCGCGGCCGGGAAGCGTCAGTCGAGGAACACTTAATCGAGGAACAGGTCGGGCAACAGCGGCTTCGACGGATCGACCGCGTAGCCGGCGAAATCGGACACGCCCGCCTCGCGCAGCACGTCCTCGTCGATCAGGAAGCGGCCGTGGAAGCCGGCGGCGGGGCGCGTGAGCACCGCGTGCGCGGCGTCGCCCATGATCTCCGGCTTGCGGCACATGGCGGCGTCGACGCCGGGGATCATGTTGATGGCGTCGGTGGCGATCACCGTGCGCGGCCACAGCGCGTTCACCGCCACGCCCTGCGGTCCGAATTCCGCCGCGAGCCCCAGGGTGACGAAGCTCATGCCCATCTTCGCCAGCGTGTAGCCGGTGTGCGGCCTCCACCATTTCGGGTCCAGCGACGGCGGCGGCGCGAGGGTGAGGATGTGCGGGTTGGGCGCCTGCAGCAGGTGCGGCAGGCAGGCCTGCGCGCACAGGAAGCTGCCACGGGCGTTGACCTGCTGCATCAGGTCGAAGCGCTTCATCGGCGTGTCCAGCGCGCCGCGCAGCCAGATCGCGCTGGCGTTGTTGACGAGGATGTCGATGCCGCCGAACGCATCGACGGTGGCCGCGACCGCGGCGCGGACCTCATCCTCCTCGCGGATGTCGCACTTGAGCGCCAGCGCCCGGCCGCCGGCGGCCTCGACCGCCGCCGCCGCGCTGTGGATGGTGCCGGGCAACTTCGGATTGGGCACCGACGACTTGGCGGCGATGGCGACATTGGCGCCGTCGCGTGCGGCCCGGAGGGCGATGGACAGGCCGATGCCGCGCGAGGCGCCGGTGATGAAGAGGGTCTTGCCGGAGAGGGTGGTCATGGGGAATCCAGCGAAAAAGTGGAAAGGTCCGCGGCTCAGCGGGCGACCGGGGCGAGCGTGCAGGCATTCGCGATGCAAGCGGACGCCGGCGCCAGCGCATCGCCGGGCCCGGCGCAATCGCTGCGGCGGAGTTCGTCGCGATTGTCTTGGTCGTAGCGCGCCGAGAAGGCCGCGGCCCGTTCGGTGCGCACGGAACGCCAACCACGGCAAGGCAGGTGGACCGCGGTGCAATCGGCGTCGATCCTGCAAACGCGGTCCTCGGGCGTCTCGCGCAGCCGCAGGCCCGGGCCGGCACGGCCTTCGCCCGCGCAACCGGCCAGCGCGCCGGCGATGCACAGCAGCAGGAGCGCGCATCGCTCAGGGTTTCGGGCCTTGGCCTTCATTGTCTTCCCAGTGCAGCAGACGCCGCGTGATGAAGCGATACGCCGGTTTGCCGGTGCGGAACCACAGGTCGCGCACCCACGAGGTGCGCTTGAGCAGCCGGCGCTCGACCGGGGTCAGCGCCTCGGGACAGTAGGTGCGCTTGTGCTTGAGCAGGTGGCGCAGGTCCTCGCGGGCGAGCAGGCGCATCCAGCGCGCGCGCGGACGGCCGCAGACGGCCAGCTGGAAATCGATGATCGCCGGCGTGCCGTCGGCCAGCACCAGCCAGTTGGCTTCCTTCGCCAGGTCGTTGTGGGCGATCCCGCGCCGGTGCAGCGCCTGCAGCCGCCGACGCGCGAGCCGGAAGTACGCGACGTCCCCGCGCGGCGGACGCTGGTACATGGCCGCGCCGTCGAGGTAGCTGCGATCGAGCCGGCGTCCGTCCCAAGCCAGCAGCTGCGGCACCGCCTCGGCGCCCAGCGCCCGGCGCAGGCCGCGGGCCTCGCGCCGGGCCAGCCACCAGGCGGGCAGGCGCAGCCACAGCGGCACGTGGGCCAGGTCGCGGCGCACGAACAGCCCGTCGGCGCCGCGCATCAGCGCGATGCGGCCGAAACTGTCGGACTTCAGCGCCCGCTCTTCGATGGCCTCGGAAGACATCCCGCGATTGTAAGGACCTCGGGGGGCCTCCGGGCCGGCGGACCGCACGGTGGGAGACCGGTCACGCAGGCCTGCGATAATGCGGCCATGACGAGCGCGGCACGATGACCCCCGACTGGCTGGACAGCCTCACCCAATGGATCGTCGCGCACCGCGTGGCCGCGGGCGGCGTCATCTTCCTGATCGCCTTCTGCGACGCGCTGGCGGTGGTCGGGATCGTGGTGCCGGCGCTGCCGCTGCTGTTCGCGGTGGGCACGATGATCGGGCTGGGCCATCTCGACGGCCCGTACGCGCTGGCCTGCGCCGCGCTCGGCGCCTTCGCCGGCGACGGCCTGAGCTACTGGCTGGGCCACCGCTGGGGCCCGTCGATGCGCGACCACTGGCTGTTCCGGCGCTATCCGCAGTTCATCGACCGCGGTGAGGCGCTGTTCAAGCGCCACGGCACCAAGGGCATCGTCATCGCGCGCTTCGTCGGTGCGGTGCGGCCGTTCGTGCCGGCGATCGCGGGCATGCTGCGGCTGCCGCTGAAACGCTACGCCCCCGCCAGCCTGCTGGCCTGCGTGCTGTGGGCGGGCAGCTTCCTCGCGCCGGGCTGGGTGTTCGGTGCGTCCTACGACGCCGTCGCCGCGGTCGCCGACCGGCTGGCGCTGGTGCTGCTGGCGCTGCTGGCGGTGCTGGCGCTGGTGTGGGCGACGGTGCTCTACACCTGGCGCTGGTTCGCCCACCACGCCGACCGCCTGCTGGCGCGCACCCTGCGCTGGGTCCATGCGCATCCGCGGCTGTCGCGCTACGCCGCGCCGCTGATCCAGCCCAACCGCCCCGAATCCGCCGCGCTGGGCATGCTCGCCGCCTGCCTGATCGTGATCGGCTGGGCGTGGTTCGGGCTGCTGGGCACGCTGATCGCGCAGGGCGGCCCGCTGGCGCTGGACCGGACGGCGCAGTCGGCCATGGTGCGGCTGCGCAACCCGCTGGCCGACCACCTGCTGGCCGCGCTCGCCTCGATCGGCGACGCCGCGGTGCTGCTGCCGGCGATGGCGGCGACGCTGGCGTGGCTGCTGTGGCGCCGCCGCTTCGCCGCGGCCACGCACTGGCTGGCCGCCGCCGCCTTCGGGATGGTGTTCTCCGCGGTGTCGGGGCTGTCGGGCGACGGCCCGGCGGGGTACACCGATGTCGGTTCGCCCGTGACGATGACCACGATCGTGCTGGGCTTCTTCGCGGTGCTGATCGCGCGCGAACTGCCGGGCCGGCGCCGGGTGTGGCCCTACCTGCTCACCGGCGCGGTCGTCGCCCTGCTCGGCTTCGCCCGGCTGTACTTCGGCGCGGAGCGGCTGAGCGACCTCGTCGCCGGCGCGCTGTTCGGCCTGCTGTGGCTGCTGGTGCTGGGCATCGGCTACCGGCGGCATGTCGCGCGCTCGTTCTGGATCCGGCCCGTGGCGCTGATCTTCTATGTCGGCTTCGCGGTCGCGGCACTGTGGCATGCGCCGCGGTCGATCGACGCGGTGCTGGCGCGGTACGCCGCCCCGCCGCCGTCGCGGACCCTCGACGAGGACGCCTGGTGGGCGCACGACTGGGCCACGCTGCCCGCGCATCGCGACGAGCGCGAGGGCGCGCGGCGCTGGCGCCTGGACCTGCAGGTCGCCGGGCCGCTGGCGGCGGTGCGCACGCGGCTCGAAGCCCGCGGCTGGCAGGTGCAGCCGCAGGCGACGTGGACGACGACGCTCGGCCTGCTCGACGGTAATCGCCCGCCGTCGCGGCAACCGGTGCTGCCGGCGACCCTCGACACCGAAGCCGAGGCGCTGCTGATGCGGCGTCCCGGCGCCACGCCGGACGAACTGCTCGTGCTGCGCGTCTGGCACGCGCCGGCGCGACTGGCCGACGGTCGTCCGCTGTGGATCGGCACCACCCAGACCCTGCATTTCGTGCGGCCGCTCCCGGCCATCGCCCTGTGGCGGCCGGACGCCGACGACCCGGGCCATGTGCAGACGCAGCTGCGCGAGGCCCTCGCCGACCTGCCGCAGGCGGAAGCCGCGCACCCGGACGGCGGTTCGGCGGTGCTGCGCGTGAGGATCGCCGACCCCGACGAGGCCTCGCCCGCCGGCGTCAACTGATCGCGACGACCAGGCGGTCCAGGCGGGCGTGCGGGTCGTCCTCCTGCAGCAGCGCCTGGCGCACGGCGTCGTCCAGCGCCAGCAGTTCGGTCAGGCGCCAGCCCACCCACGCCGCGTCGTCGAACCGCGCCTGCGGGATGTCGATGGCGCCGTCGCCGGTGCGCTCCAGCGTCTGCCGCAGCACGTCGCCGAGCAGCGCGTGCTCCGGCCGCAACGGATCGTCGGGATCGGGCGCGCACCAGTCGACGTCGCCGAGGATCAGCCCGTCCGCGCGGACCCGCGTGCGGCGCACCCGGAACCGGCGCGCGCCGCGCACGCGCAGCGTCAGCAGGCCTTCGGGCGTGGTGTCGAAATCCTCGATCCGCGCTTCGGTGCCGACCGCCGCCGGCGTACCGGCCTCCGCGCCCTCGAGGGTTTCGCCATCGAGAATCAGGCACACCCCGAACCCGCTGCCGCTGCGCCCGCACTCGCGGACCATGTCGAGGTAACGGGTCTCGAAGATGCGCAGGCCCAGCGCGCCGCCGGGCACCAGCACGGTGCGCAGCGGGAACAGCGGCAGCGCGGTCGCGTCGGTCATTCCCGCAGCGCGGCGAGGAACCGCCGCGGCGCGCCGTCGAAGCCGCCGTTGGACATGAACACCACGTGGTCGCCGTCGCGCGCGAGCGCGCGCAGGGTCGCGATCAACGAATCGGCGGTCGGGGCGGTGCGCGCTTCGCCGCGCACGTGCGCCATCACCTTCGCCGCATCCCACGACAGTTCGGGACGGTGCAGGAACACCACCGCATCGGCGGCGTCCAGCGACGGCGCCAGCGCGTCGGCATGCGCGCCGAGCCGCATCGAGTTGCTGCGCGGCTCCATCGCGACGACGATCCGCGCGGCGCCGACCTTCGCGCGCAGGCCTTCCAGCGTGGTGCGGATCGCGGTCGGGTGATGCGCGAAGTCGTCGTAGACGGTCACGCCCTGCGCGGTGCCCAGCACTTCGAGCCGGCGCTTGACGCTGCGGAATTCGGCCAGCGCCGGCAGCACCGCCGCCGGGTCGACGCCAACCGCCGCGCACGCCGCCACCGCGGCCAGGCCGTTGAGCACGTTGTGCAGGCCGAGCATCGGCCAGCGCACGTCGCCGACG
>JAEWNA010000129.1 GCA_023392975.1 Pseudomonadota bacterium
GTGTAGCCCATGTTGCCGATCAGCACGCCGTCGTAGGCCTCGCGCGCCGGCGTCATCACGTCGCCCTGCTGCTGGCCGAGGAAATCGCCGCGCATGACGTGCCAGTAGGCGAGGTCGTAGTCGTTGAGGCGCTCGCCGAGCCAGCGGATCAGGCCGACCGGGTCGCCGTCACGCATGTCGTTGTAGCCGTTGAGCGGCGAGACCCGCAGGCCGACGCGACGGCTGCCCCAGACGCCGCAGACCGCTTCCAGCGCCTCCAGCAGCAGGCGCGCGCGGTGTTCGATCGACCCGCCGTAGGGGCCGCTGCGGCGATTGCTGCCGTCGCGCAGGAATTCGTCGAGCAGGTAGCCGTTGGCGCCATGGACTTCGACGCCGTCGAACCCCGCCGCCTGCGCGTTGCGCGCGGCCGCGGCGAAGCCGGCGACGATGCCCGGCAGTTCGGCGTCGTCCAGCGCCCGCGGCACGACGTAATCGACCTTGCCCTTCGGCGTGTAGACCTGATCGTTCTCGATCCGCAGCGCGCTCGGCGCGACCGGCTGCGCGTCGTCGTTGAGGTCGGGGTGGCAGGCGCGTCCGCCATGCCAGAGCTGCAGCACGATCCGGCCGCCGGCGGCATGCACGGTGTCGGTGACGCGCTTCCAGCCGGCGATCTGCGGCTCGTCGTAGATGCCCGGCTCGTGCCAGAACGCGGAGTTGCCGGCCATCGCCATCGTCGCTTCGGCGATGATCAGGCCGGCGCTGGCGCGCTGGGCGTAGTACTCGGCCATCAGCGGCCCGGGCACGTGGTCGTCTTCGGCGCGGCAGCGGGTCAGCGGCGCCATGAGGATGCGATTCGGCAGCGACAGGTCGCCGGCCTGCAACGGGTCGAACAGGGACGTCATCGGAAGGTCCTGAGCATGGGGGAGGCGCGCAGTGTCGCAGCCCGACCCCGCCGCGATTGCACCTGCATGCGGAACGCAGCGGCGCATCGGCCATGAAAAAGCCGCTGGTCGCGTCGTCGGCGACCAGCGGCCGTCCGGATCCGTTCGCGAGGGAACGTCGGGACCCGGAGCGCGGGCGGCGGCCTCAGCCGCGGTCGAGCGAGAAGCTCACCGGCACCAGGCCGTAGACCTGGATCGCGTGGCCTTCGCGCATCGCGGGCCGGAACTTCCACTTGCGCAGCACCTGGCGCTTCGCCGCGTCGTCCAGCCGGCGATCGCCGCTGCTGCGCTGGATCTCCACCTCCAGCGGCGTGCCGTCGACGTCGACCAGCACCTTCAGCATCACCGTGCCCTCGGTCCCGGCCATCAGCGCCTCGCGCGGGTAGGTCGGCGGCGGCGCGAGGGCGTACTGCAGGCTTTCGGTGGTCAGCGGGCCGGTGGGCGGCGGCGGGTCGATCTTCGCGATCTCGGTGCCGGTGTCGGTCGGCGGCGGCAGGCCGACGTTCGACGTCGTCTCGAAGACCATCGGCGGTGGCGGCACGACGGTCGGCTGCTGGCGCTGGATCGGCGGTGCCGTCTGCGTCTGCGGTGTGGGCGGCCTGACTTCCTGGATCGGCGGCGGAGGCGGCGGGGGTGGCTTCGGAGGGTCGAGCGAAACGACCGTGGTGTTCTCCGGCGGTGCGATCGCGATCGGCGCCGACACCGGGACCAGCAACAGCATCAGCGCGGCGATGTTCAGCGCGATCGCGCCGGCCAGGCCGGCGATGCGGGCGGGCTGGACCGCGGCCAGCGCCTGGGCGAAACCGCGGGTACTGGCGTGAGGCCGGGAAGCGGCGAGGATCATGGGGCACCTCCGTCGGTTGGGTTCGACGGTACGAACGGCGCAGCGCCGGTTGCGGGGTTGGACCCGCGAAACTTTTTTCGCCTCCCTGAAATTCGCCTCCCTAAAACGCGACACCCGCCGGAAGGCGGGTGTCGCGGGGTCGGGCGTGGCGCAGGCCGGTCAGTCGCCGAGTTCGAACACCACTTCCAGCGTGACCGACAGCGAGGTTTCGCCGGGCGACACCGGCGGCGAGCCGGCGTCCATCGCGGCCATCTTCATCATCGGCATCGGGCCGGGGACGCCCATGCCGCCGCCTTCGTTGATGCTGACGATGCGCTTGACCCGCTTGCCCAGCGCCGTGGCGTACATGGTGGCACGCTCCTGCGCCTTCTTCAGCGCGTTGCGGCGGGCCTCGTCCTGGACCGGGTCGGGCTGGTCGATCTCGAAGCTGGGGCCGTTGATCTGGTTGGCGCCGTTGGCGACCAGCGCATCGAGCACCTTGCCGAGCTTCTCGAGGTCGCGGACCTTCACGTTCACCGTGTTGCTGGCCTGGTAGCCGTTGATCGCCGGCGGCTGGTTCTCGACGTAGCGGTACTGCGGCGAGAGGCTGATGCCGGCGGTCTGGACATCGCGCTCGGCGATGCCGGCGGTGCGGATCGCGGCCATGACCTTGTCCATCTGCGCCGAGTTGGCGCGCATCGCCGCGTTGGCGTCGGCCGACTGGGTGACGACGCCCGCGGAGAGCGCGGCGACATCGGGCACGCGGCTGGCATGGGCCTCGGCGGTGACCGAGAGCAGGGTGCCGCGCTCGGCGGGCGGGGACGACTGGGCGGAAGCGGTCATGGCGAGACCCGGGAGCAGGAGGAAGGCGAGGGTGGCGGCGAGGCGGGGCAGCGGGGAAGCGGGGCGGGGCGACATGCGGGGCTCCTTGTCGTGGCGATGCGGAAGATGGTCCGGGGCGCCGGGTGAACGCTCTGTGAGCCCGGTCGGGGTTCGCCGAAGGGGTGGTCTGGCGAGTGCGGTCCGCACGGTATCCTAGCCGGATGTTGCATCTTGCCTCGAAATCCCCCCGCCGCCGCGAACTGCTGGCGAAGCTCGGCGTCGACTTCGGCGTCCTCGACCTCGACCTGCCGGAGACGCCTGCGCCGGGCGAAGCCCCGGACGACTATGTCCGCCGGGTCGCGCGCGAGAAGGCCGGCGCCGGCCTGCTGCAGGTGGTCGGCCAGCCCGGCGCGGTGGTGCTGGGCGCCGACACCGAGGTCATCCTCGACGGCCGCGTCTACGGCAAGCCCGCCGACGCCGCGGACGCCGCACAGATGCTGCGCAGCCTGTCCGGACGCACGCACTGGGTGGTGTCGGCAGTCTCCGTGGTCGACGCTGGCCGCGAGCTGCAGGCGGTGAGCGTGTCGGAGGTGCGTTTCGCCGAACTGTCGGAAGACGACATCGCGGAGTACCTCGACACCGGCGAATGGACAGGCAAGGCCGGCGCCTACGGCATCCAGGGCCGCGCCCAGGCCTTCATCGCGCACCTGTCGGGCAGCTACTCCGGCGTGATGGGCCTGCCGCTGCACGAGACCGCGGGCCTGCTGCGCGAGATCGGCGTGCTGCCCGTGCGCGTCGCCGCGGAGGCCGCGGCATGAGCGAAGAGATCCTGATCAACGTCACCCCGCGCGAGACCCGCGTCGCAGTGGTCGAGAACGGCATGCTCCAGGAGCTGCACATCGAGCGCGGCTGGCGTCGCGGCGTGGTCGGCAACATCTACAAGGGCCGCGTGCAGCGGGTGATGCCCGGCATGCAGGCGGCCTTCATCGAGATCGGGCTGGATCGCGCGGCCTTCCTGCACGCCAACGACATCGTCCGCAGCAGCCAGGTGCCGGTCGACCCGGTGCTGGAAACGGCGCTGGAGAGTGCGGTGGACGGCGACGGCGATGCGGTCGCGGTGGCCGCGCCGAGCGTCGCGCAGGCGCCCGTGTCGATGGCGCAGATCGTGCCGCCGATCACCGAACTGCTGCGCGAGGGCCAGGAGATCGTGGTCCAGGTCGTGAAGGATCCGATCGGCAGCAAGGGCGCGCGGCTGACCACCCAGATCAGCATCCCGTCGCGCTACCTGGTGCTGCTGCCGCATTCGAAGGTGATCGGCGTGTCCTCGCGCATCGAGGACGAAGCCGAACGCCAGCGCCTGAAGACGCTCGTGGCGGCGCAGAACGCGGACGCCGCCTGCGGCTACATCGTCCGTACCAACGCCGAGGGCCAGCCCGAGGAAGCGCTGGCCGAGGACATCGCCTACCTCGCCCGCGCCTGGGCGCTGATCGAACGCAACGTCGGTACCGTCGGCATAGGCCGCTGCGTGTACGAGGATCTCAGCCTGCCGATGCGCGCGGTGCGCGACCTGATGCGCCGCGACGTGGAGAAGGTGAAGGTCGACTCGCGCGAGACCTGCGAGAAGCTGCGCACCTTCGCCGCGCAGTTCATGCCCGGCCTCGCCGAGAAGATCGAGCACTACGCCGGCCAGCGCCCGGTGTTCGACCTCTACGGCGTGGAGGACGAGATCCAGCGCGCGCTCGACAAGGAAGTGCCGCTGAAGTCGGGCGGCTACCTGGTCATCGACCAGACCGAGGCGATGACCACGATCGACGTGAACACCGGGTCGTTCCTCGGCCAGCGCAACCTCGAAGAGACCGTCTACCGCACCAACCTGGAGGCGGCGCAGGCGGTGGCGCGGCAGCTGCGGCTGCGCAACCTCGGCGGGATCATCATCATCGACTTCATCGACATGATCGATCCGGAACATCGCCGGCAGGTGCTGCGCACGCTGGAGAAATCGCTGGCCCGCGACCACGCCAAGACCACGGTCTACGACTTCTCGCCGCTGGGCCTTGTCGAGATGACCCGCAAGCGCACGGTCGAGAGCCTGCAGCGCCAGATCAGCGAGGCCTGCCACGAATGCGGCGGTCGCGGCACGCTGAAGACCGCCGAGACCGTGACCTACGAGATCTTCCGCGAGATCACCCGCGCAGTGCGCCAGTTCGAGGCGGCGAGGCTGCTGGTGATCGCGTCGCCGAAGGTGGTGGCGCGGATCACCGACGAGGAATCGCCCGCGGTCGCCGAACTGGAGGAATTCCTCGGCAAGACCATCCGCTTCCAGGCGGACGAGCAGTACACCCAGGAGCAGTTCGATGTCGTGCTGCTCTGAGGCGCGGCCGGCCGGCCGGGCGGCCGCCTGATGCCGGTGTCGATGCGTCGCCGCCTGCGCCTGGCGCGTCGCGGACTGTGGTACCTGACCGCGGTCTCGCTGGTGCTGATGGCGCTGGGTGCGGCCATCCTCAGCCAGCTGCTGCCGCTGGCGGAGCGGCATCCGGACCGGATCGCCGAATGGCTGAGCGCGCGCGCCGGCCGTCCGGTGCGGTTCGATCGCCTCGACACCGAATGGACCCGGCGCGGGCCGCTGCTGCGCCTCGATGGGCTGCGGGTGGGCGACGGCCCGGGCGCGGTGTCGATCGGTGCCGCCGAGATCCTGGTCTCGCAATATGCCGGCCTGCTGCCCGGGCGCTCGTTCACCGAACTGCGCGTGCGCCACCTAGCGCTGACGCTCGAACGCGCCGACGACGGCAGCTGGCGGGTCCGCGGCCTGCCCGGGCAGACCCAGGGCGGCGATCCGCTGGGCTCGCTGGAGGGCCTGGGCGAACTGCAGGTGATCGACGCGAAGCTCGGCATCTCCGCGCCGTCGCTGGGCATCGACACCACCGTGCCGCACGTCGACGTCCGCCTGCAGGTCAACGGCCCGCGCGTGCGCAGCGGCCTGCGCGCGCGCATGCGAGCCGACGCCGCGCCGGTCGACTTCGTGCTGGATTTCGACCGCGTGAAGGGCGATGGCCGGCTCTACGCCACCGGCCGCGACCTGCGCCTGGCGGACTGGGCGGCGCTGCTGAAGATCGGCGGCGTCGACGTGGTCGGCGGCACCGGGCGCGCCGAACTGTGGGCGACGCTGCAG